>NZ_CP016499.1:2882500-3182500 GCF_001713475.1 Agrobacterium sp. RAC06 | reverse complement strand
AGCCGCAGACGCCATGGCATCGCGCAGGAAGGCGGGGATACCAGCGAGATCCTCCTCGCCGACAAGCGGCAGGGTCCACGACGATTCGTCGGCGAGGACGTTCTGGCCGAAACTGGCACCGAGGCTCGCGAGCCTTTCGTTGATCGCCGCCAGCCGCTCCTGCTCGGCCTTTGGCAACTTGGCACCCGCTTTCACGAAGCCCTTCCAGTGGCGTTCCAGAACGCGGGTCTGCTCAACCGTCAGTCCGAGATCCGCCTGGCGTGTCCAGAGGTCATCGATGCGGCGGAACAGCGCCGCGTTCATGCCGATCTTCGAATAGTGGCGCGACATCTTCGGCGCGATCTCGCGCTCCAGAGCCTGGATGTCGGGATTGGTATGGGCACCGGCACGGTTCCAGAACAGGGCCGACACACGGGAGAGCGCGTCGCCCGCGATTTCCAGCGCAACGATCGTGTTCGCGAAAGTCACCGGTTCAGGATTGTTCGCGATCGCATCGATTTCTGCGTCATGCTCTTTCAGCGCCGCGTCAAAGGCCGGCGCATAGTCGTCGTCGCCAACCTTCTCGAACTGCGGCAGGCCATGCGGCCCCTGCCACTCGGTGACGGCGGGATTGAAAACAGACGACTGGACCATGCGAAAACCTCCTGAAGCTTCGCGCTGCAAAGGAGCGAAGCACTGATTTTCCTCCATGTTATCCCGGCAACATATGGGTGAGCACGCAAAAATCGGTGAACAAGGCAGAATTTTTCCACCACGGGTTCAGGCGCTGATTGACGTAGTTTCGAATAAGAACATAGATCGATATATCCTATGAAAGGACGGTCACGGCCATGGAAATCTTTCCGATCCAACCGGTAGGCGCATCCTCCCTTCGCGTCAAAGAAAGCAGCCCGCAATCCAATGTCGGCCTACCTGAGCTTTCGCCGAAGGTAGCGGTCTCGAAAGAAACCGAGGTTTTCGAAGAGGCGTTGTCGGTCTTCGCCAGCATGACGCCCCGCCGCTTGCGCGAGATTGCGTCGGAGAGCTTTCAGCGGGAAGAGATCGACGCCGACACCTATCGCGAACTCTCGACGGAGCTGCCCTTGCAGATCGTCGATCGCAACGGCAGGATGATGGATCTGTCCACACTGACCGACGACTCCCATTTCGACTATGCGGAATACTACCGGACACAGCAGTCGCTTGCCGAGATGATCGGCGACATGGACATGGCGGGCTCCTATTCGAAGGTTCTGGATTTCTTTTCGAAATCGACCTGATCGCGCAGGAAGCGACAATTGGCACTCGATCCCGGACCACAATCGCACTAAGTCATCAGCAGGAGGCGCCGCAGTGGCGCCTTTCTTCTTGATTCCGGACGAGTTCTGATGACACCGATGCGCATGAGCGAGCGTCGCACCACCTTCCTCGGTGCTTTCCTGACCACGCTCGGCCCAATCTCCATGGCCATCTACACACCGGCCATGCCAGAGCTGGTACGCGCCTTCGGCACGACCGATGCAGCAATCAAACTCAGCCTCTCGATGTTCTTTGCCGGATTCGCGCTTGCCCAGCTGGTCGCAGGCCCCCTCGCTGATGCGCTCGGACGCAAGAAGGCGACGTTGATCTTTCTGGCAATCTATCTCGTTGGATCACTTCTCGCGACGCTGGCCCCCAGCGTCGAGTTCATCCTCGCCGCGCGCCTCGTTCAGGGCATCGGCGCTTCCGTCGGCGTTGTCGTCGGGCGCGCGATCGTTCGAGACCTCTACACCGGCGCGGATGCCGCCCGGATCCTCAACACCATCGGTATCTTTCTCGCCGTTGGGCCGGCCATGGGGCCGACCCTTGGCGGCTTGACGTTGGCGGCCTTCGGCTGGAATGCGGTGTTCCTGCTGATGGTGGGGTTCGGCGCCATGGCCGTAGGCTTTACCGTGCTGCTGCTGAAAGAAACGATCGTTCCGGATCTCGGACGCCTTCGACCCGCCCAGTTGCTGCGCAACTACCTGGAGGTCGCCCGCAATGCCCGATTCCTCGCAGCATCGCTCGTCCTGAGTGGCACTATCGGCGCGCTCTATGCGCAGTCGACCATGTTGCCCTTCGTCCTGATCAACGAGGTCGGCCTGACACCGACCGCGTTTGGTTTGGGCATGCTGATGCAATCAGGCGCATACCTCGCAGGATCGCTCACCCTGAAACTCGTCTCCCGAAGGATTTCGGGGCTTACGGCGTCGCGGATCGGCATAGCCCTCTGCGGCCTGGGCGCTGTCATCATGGCGCTTTCGGTCGCATTCGTGCCGCCCTTCTTCCTTTCCGTCATGGCCCCGGTGGCCATCTGCACCTTCGGTCTGGCCTTCCTGAGCCCCCATGTCGTGATGACGAGCATGGCTCCCTTCCCGCATATTGCGGGATCGGCATCTGCATTAACAGGCTTCCTGCAGATGAGCGCGGGCTTTGCGGGCGGCGTGGCAGCCGCCTCGATCGGTGATCCCTTGACCGCCTTCGGCATCATCATACCCTTCATGGAGCTGAGCGCTGTCGCCGGCTTCTTCTGGCTCCGCCACCTCGAACGCAAGGCATGAAAAAGCCCGCCTCCCCCGAGGGGGAGACGGGCGATCTTGAATGCCTGAACTGGCTTATTTGCCGAGATTGCGCTTGGCGAGCGTGCGCAGCCGAAGCGCGTTCAGCTTGATGAAGCCGGCGGCGTCCTTCTGGTCGTAGGCGCCCTGGTCGTCTTCGAAGGTAACGAGCTGGTCGGAATAGAGCGACTTCGCCGATTCACGGCCGATGACCATGACATTGCCCTTGTAGAGCTTCAGCGTCACTTCGCCTTCGACATGCTCCTGGCTCTTGTCGATGAGAGCCTGCAGCATTTCGCGCTCCGGCGAGAACCAGAAGCCGTAATAGATCAGCTCGGCGTAACGCGGCATGATCTCGTCCTTGAGGTGGGCTGCACCACGGTCGAGCGTGATCGATTCGATCGCACGGTGTGCCGAAAGAAGGATCGTGCCGCCGGGGGTCTCGTAGACGCCGCGCGACTTCATACCGACGAAGCGGTTCTCGACGAGGTCGAGACGGCCGATACCGTTGTCACGGCCATAGGTGTTGAGTTCAGCCAAGAGCGTGGCCGGGCTCATACGGACGCCATTGATCGAGACGGCATCACCCTTTTCGAAGCCGACCTTGATGATCGTGGCCTTGTCGGGAGCCGCTTCCGGGGAAATGGTGCGCATATGCACGTATTCAGGCGCTTCGACCGACGGATCTTCGAGAACCTTGCCCTCGGACGAGGAGTGCAGGAGGTTGGCGTCAACCGAGAACGGCGCTTCGCCCTTCTTGTCCTTGGCAACCGGGATCTGGTTCTGCTCGGCGAAGGCGAGCAGATCGGTGCGGCTCTTGAACGCCCAGTCGCGCCAGGGTGCGATGATCTTGATGTCGGGGTTCAGCGCATAGGCCGAGAGTTCGAAACGAACCTGGTCATTGCCCTTGCCGGTCGCGCCGTGGGCGATGGCATCGGCGCCGGTCTTCTTGGCGATGTCGATCAGGTGCTTGGAGATCAGCGGACGGGCGATCGAAGTGCCGAGCAGGTAGACGCCTTCATAGACGGCATTGGCGCGGAACATCGGGAAGACGAAATCACGCACGAACTCTTCGCGCACGTCCTCGATGAAGATCTCCTTGATACCGAGCATCTCGGCCTTCTTGCGGGCCGGCTCAAGCTCTTCGCCCTGACCGAGGTCGGCGGTGAAGGTCACGACTTCCGCACCGAGTTCGGTCTGGAGCCATTTCAGGATGATCGAGGTGTCGAGACCGCCGGAATAGGCGAGGACGACTTTCTTCACGTCTTTGGGGAGTGCCATGTCGATGTTCCGTCTGGAAGGAGCGAGGCTCAAACCCCGCCTGGATCAAGAATGGCGGCACTTTTAGCGAGATTCCGCTGGTGTGCAAGGGCGGGAGGCAACTGGGTCAGAGATGGCGACCAGTATTCATGCGCCGGTGAAGGATCCGGATCAGCACTATGGAATGCGACGTCTCTCGATAGATGAGGTAGTGGGATTGATACGCTACGCTGAGATAGGCTTACCTAAGTCCGGGAATTTTCCGGCCATAGCGTCGTCCCTCGCAGATTTCTTGAAGGTTGCGCCTGATCCCAAGCGTGTATGCAATCGCCTGATCCAAACCCCAACGCTCTTCGGTGTAGTCGAAGAGCGCGTCGAGGTCGTGAGCAGCCCGCGGCGAAACAATCAGGGGCTTCATTCGGCGGCGGAGCGGCGAGGCTTGCGATCGATGAACTCATCAAAGTCAAACGGCTGCGGCTGACCAGAGGCCTCACCCTCATCGATAGCAGCCTGGATAGCGGCCAGGCCATCCACCTCATCGCGCAGCAATGCGAGGGCAGCCTCAATGACCTCGGCTTCCGAGGCATAATCTCCAGCAGAAATTTTGGCTTCGATGAACTCCGCCAGTTCCCCCGAGACCGTGACGGTCGTAAACTTGTTCATGGGCAGCATTGCCTCCATCGAGCGCTGTCACGTTGACGATGTCAGGGCAGGGTACCATATCGCGACCAGCCACAACACTACAGGTTCTGAAGGAGTTCGCCATGACGACCCAGCATCCCGCGCTCGAAAAAGGTCATGTCGCCGTCATCACCGGCGCCGCCTCGGGCATCGGCCTCGCCACCGCCAAGGCATTTGCTGGCATGGGTCTCTGCGTCGTTCTGGTTGACCTCGAAGGCGACCAGCTGGCCGCGGCAGCCCTGGAGGTTGCAGCACTTTCCGCTAGTGGTGACACGGATGTCGTTGCAATAGGCACAGATGTGTCGAAACTGGACGAACTCGAAGCGCTGGAGCGCGCCGTCATCCAGCGTTTCGGACGCGTGCATGTGCTGATGAACAATGCGGGTATCCAGCCGGGCAGTGCGCTGTTCGGTCCGCAAGCCAACTGGGACAATGTGCTCGGCGTCAACCTGATGGCCGTCATCAATGGCACCCGCACCTTCGGCCCGGGCATGGTCGCCCACAAGGATGCGGCCCTCATCATCAACACAGGCTCCAAGCAGGGCATCACGACGCCCCCGGGCGACCCGGCCTACAATATCTCGAAGGCCGGCGTGAAAGCTTTCACCGAAGCGCTTCAGCACGAGCTGCGCAACACGCCGGACTGCAATGTTACCGCCCACCTGCTGATCCCCGGCTTCGTCTTCACGGGCCTGACGGCGAACGGCCGCACCGAGAAGCCGTCCGGCGCATGGACGCCGGAAGAGACTGTCGAGTTCATGCTGGAAAGCCTTGTCAGTGGCGACTTCTATATTCTCTGCCCGGATAACGATGTGAACCGCGCGCTGGACGAGAAGCGCATCGCCTGGGCTGCCGGTGACATCATCGAGAACCGGCCGCCGCTGTCGCGTTGGCATCCCGATTATGCTGACGCCTTCAAGACCTATCTCTCCGTCCCGAAAGGCTGATTGGCAAGGTAGATGAAGGCCGCTAAGGATGAAGCACCCGCAGGTCGCGGGTGCTTCGACATGCGGTGACATCAATGGATTTTATCCCGAGCCTTCCCGTCTTTCTTGCCTTCAGTCTTGCACTTCTGCTGCTAGCGATCACGCCCGGTCCCGACATGACGCTGTGGATCAGCCGCTCCCTACGCGACGGTCGGACGATTGGCCTGATGACGCTCGCCGGAACCAGCTTCGGGATCTCGATCCACACCATGCTGGTCGCCTTCGGCATTTCGGCCCTCATTGTCGCCTCGCCGACGGCATTTATGCTCCTGAAGACCGGGGGAGCTGCCTATCTGCTCTGGCTCGCTCTGCAGGCTGTCAGGCACGGCTCGAACTTCGTCATCAAGGCGGATGGTGATGCGGTCGTCTCGAAGAAGGGCGCCTTCCTGAACGGGCTCTGGGTCAATCTCCTGAACCCCAAGGTCATCATCTTCTTCATGACCTTCCTGCCGCAATTCGTCACCGCCACCGACCCAAACGTGACGGGCAAGCTGATCTTCCTCGGCATGTGGTCTATCATCCTGTCGCTGCCGATCGGCGTCGGCATCGTCTATGGAGCGGATTTCATGTCGAGCTGGCTGCAGACGAACCGCAAGGTGCTGCGTGGCATCGACTATACCTTCGCCGGCGTCTTCTCGATCTTCGCGGTGAAGATCTTCATGACGCAGGCCAAGTAGGATCGAAAGCGGGACAACCGTCCCGCCTCACCCTCAATCGTCGTCTTCGCCGTGATTGGCGATCATCATCGCTTCAAACGCCAGACGCTCGGTCTTGCGCATGCGCTCCGATTCCGATTTCAGCTGACCACAGGCAGCAAGAATATCGCGGCCACGCGGTGTGCGGATCGGCGAGGCAAAACCGGCCTGATTGATGAAGTCCGCGAATTTCTCGATCTGCGCCCAGTCCGAGCACTGGTAATTGGTGCCGGGCCAGGGATTGAACGGGATGAGATTGATCTTCGCCGGCACGCCCTTGAGCAACTGGATCAGCCCCTTGGCATCCTCGAGGCTGTCGTTGACGTCCTTCAGCATCACATATTCGAAGGTGATGCGGCGGGCATTCGACAAGCCCGGATAGTTGCGACAGGCTTCGATCAGCTCCTTCAGCGGATACTTCTTGTTGATCGGCACCAGCATGTCGCGGAGCTCATCGCGCACGGCATGCAGCGAGATCGCCAGCATCACGCCGATCTCTTCGCCGGTCCGGTAGATCTCCGGTACGACGCCGGAAGTCGACAGCGTGACGCGACGCTTGGACAGCGACAGGCCGTCGCCATCAGTCGCGATCAGCAGCGCCTTCTTCACCTCTTCGAAATTGTAAAGCGGCTCGCCCATGCCCATCATGACGATGTTGGTGATCTTGCGATCGCTCGACGGCATCATCGTGCCGACGGGAATTTCACGGTCCGGGAAATCGCCGAGACGGTCACGGGCAAGCAGAAGCTGCGAGAGGATTTCCTCGGCCGTCAGGTTGCGCACCAGCTTCTGGGTGCCGGTGTGACAGAAGGAACAGGTCAGCGTGCAGCCGACCTGGCTCGAGATACAGAGCGTACCGCGTCCTTCTTCCGGGATATAGACGCTTTCCACCTCGACCGGACGGCCGGCACCGCGCGGAGGAAAGCGCAGCAGCCACTTGCGCGTGCCGTCGTTGGACACCTGCTCCTCGACAATTTCCGGGCGCGCGATCGTGAAATGCGTCTTCAGCATTTCACGCATGTCCTTGGAGACATTCGCCATGTGATCGCAGTCGGAGATGCCGCGAACGTAGAGCCAGTTCCAGATCTGCGCCACGCGCATCTTGATCTGCTTCTCGGGCACACCCTTGTCCCGCAGAGCAGCGCCCAAGGCTTCACGATCGAGGCCGATGAGGCTCGGTTTCTCAAGGGAAGCGGCCGGGCGAAGCGGGGCCGCAGTCTGGCTACGCTCTGGAAGCGTCACGGTGACAGTCATCGTCTGGACCTCTGGACCACAGGACAAGGACGCTCGGATGGAGCGCTTTCCCGGCTGGCAGATATGGATTCGTGGACCTTGCGAACAGGGGAACGGCCCCATCGCTTTCGTTTGCAGCGGCCAATAGCAGCTTTTTTGCCTTCCGTCACCCCGACCTCACGAAGGGCGGTCATGCAGAAATGAAGGAGGCCGGCGATGTTGCGCCGGCCTTCCCCAAACCAAACATGCAATGCAGGCTTACCTGCAGTTCTCGATCTTCTGCAGCGCGGCAGAGATCCCCGAAAGCGAGTAGGTGTAGCTTGTGGCCGTGCCACGAGCCGACGTCGCCTTGACGGTCATGGTCGAGCCGCCCTTCATGGCGGCAACGAGTGCCGGTTCTTCGGCTGCGTTTTCGACCCATGCCGAGCTGTCCTTGACGAACAGCACGAAATTCTTGTTGTCGATCGTCACATTCACCTTGGAGTCGCCCTTCATCGGGTACCCCATCATGGCCTGTGGCTCATACGAGATGTTCTGACCCGGGCGCTGCGAGACGACAAAGAAGATGTCGCCATGATTGACACTCGCCGGCTCCTTGGCCGTCGGAACGGAAAGCACGTAGCACACGGTGCCGCCATTCGACTTGTAGGAGTAGGCACCCCAGGCCCTGAACTGCTCGATTCGCGTGGGCGATTGCGCGTTGGCGAGCCCGCTGCTCGCCAGGAGGATTGCCAGTGCGGTTACGCTACTTCTTACGAACATGTCTTCCTGCCGGTTGTTTCCATCCATCACCCAGCCAAAAGACCGGGCGCTCATCGTCAAAACCTGTGTTCAGTTTGACTTAATTTACCTTACCAAACGGTGAACGACGCACGCCTTGTTGTCACATTCGGTGTCGGCATACCGTCTAGCGCCCCGAAATCCGGCAAAAAACGGTTTTGGGACCTCGGTCCTGCCGATGATGTAGAAGGAAAGAAAAAGGCAAGAGTTGGGCTGCTTTGGGCATCAAGGCAGCCTGGGGCAAAGTTCAGGCCCGCCTCTCCTTGTCCGCTAGGACGACGTCGGCTGCCTCATAGTGGCGATCCTTGATATGCCTGTTGATCAGGGCGATCGCCGTGGTGAGTACCGCGATGTCATCGGTGAAGCCGACAACCGCGAGAATATCTGGCACGACATCGATTGGCAGGACGAAATAGCCCAAAGCCGCCAACAGGATACCCCTGACACGAAAGGGCGTTTCGCGATCTGTGGCACAGTAGTAAGCGGCCACAAGATCCCGCGAAAACGGTATCTGTCGGGCAGCCTTTTTGAAGGTCGGCCAAAAACGGCTACGAACCTTCGCTTCCTGTCGCTCCTGGGTTTCCTCGTCGCCGGGAAGCAGGATCTCACCGATCTTCACGTCATCCATAGCCCATCGATCCTTTCGTTCGGACCCGATCAATCATATGTGAATGGCAGCCTGCAATTTCAATCACCGTCATCCGTTCCGGGCAGCTGCCAGTTCCATGAGAACGGCGAGCATGAAATCGAGTTCCGTCACACCGCCGGCAGAATGGGTGGTGAGGGTCACATCGACCTTTTTATAGACATTGAACCATTCCGGGTGGTGATCGAGCTTTTCCGCAGCCAGCGCACATTCCGCCATAAAGCCAAAGGCCTGGCGAAAATCGCGGAAGACGAAGTGTTTTTCGATCGCGGCACCATCACGCCCCAGCGCCCAGCCATGCAACTCCTCCAACCGCGCTGCGATGGACGTCGTATCCAGTTTCTCGTATTTCATGCTGAAACTCCTCCTTCTGGATCAACCGATGCCGGCACCATCCATTCTCTTCGTCTGCCTGGGCAACATTTGCCGGTCACCGCTGGCGGAAGGAATCTACCGCCACCTTACCGCAGGGACCAGCGAAAAGCCCGTGATCGCTTCGGCCGGAATTGGCAACTGGCACATCGGAAATCCGCCGGATCGCCGGTCGATCAAGGCCGCGGCGGCAAACGGGATCGACATCTCCCGACAGCGCGCCCGTCAGGTGCAGCCCCAGGACTTCGGCCGGTTCGATCTGGTGGTCGCGATGGACAGAAGCAATCTGGCAAGCCTGCAGGCGCTTCGGCCGCAGCACGCGACAGCCAGCCTGCATCTCTTCGCGGAGCTCGCATTCGGGAGGCAAGAAGATGTGCCCGACCCCTACTACGGGGAAACCGAAGATTTCGAGCGGGTCTACAGCATGCTTTTTTCGGGCTGCTGCGCGGTCGTCTCGAAATTCGAGTAACCACCCGTCTCGTAGAGAGGGAAGATCTCCTCGGTGAGATAGGGACCGCCGCCGACGGATTCCCGGGACGACAGAAGCACGAAGCGTCCAACGCAAAATGGCATGGTGTGGAAGTTGCCACGACCGCTCAGGTAGTGCACGACGTCCTCGACGCGCGAGGCCTTCAAGCGGGCAAGTGTCACGTGCGGGGTGAACTTGCGCGGGTCCGGCGGCAAGCCGATGCGCTGGCAGATGCGCTCGATCTCGCTCTGCAGCGCGAAGAGTTCGGGCGCAGGAGAGACGCCTGCCCAGATCGAATGCGGCTTCTTTGAACCAAAGGAACCGATACCATTCAGGGTCAGGGAGAATTCGGGGCGGTCGATCCGGTCGAGCCTGTCGACGACTTCGTCTGCCGTTCGGCCATCTACATCACCGATGAAGCGCAGCGTGATGTGGTAATTCTCCACATCGATCCAGCGAGCCCCGGGGAGACCACCGCGCAGCAATGAAAGGCTCATTGCAGCGCTGCGCGGAATTTCGAGGGCAGTGAACAATCTCGGCATGGAGCGCTCCCCGAATCTTTTGCAGGTGCTCACAGCGAATCATGCAATGACATCAGGCGCAAGCGTTTAGTTTGACTGCCCCTTGATGCCTGCCACCCAAGATTCGGCGAGAGGCAGGATGCGTTCTGCCATAAGCTTCAGGCCTTCCGTGTTCGGGTGCATCCCGTCCTCGAGCAGCAGGCTGCGTTCGGTGATCACGCCGTCGAGCACGAAGGGGTAGAGCGGCAGATCATGTTTTTCGGCAAGCCGTGGATAGATCGCATTGAACCTCTTGCCGTAGTCATCACCCATATTCGGCGGCGCCAGCATACCCACGAGCAGGATCGGGATATCCCGCTCTTTCAGCCGGATAATGATCTGCTCCAGGTTCTTCTCGGTCTGCTCCGGCGGAATACCGCGCAGTGCGTCGTTGGCGCCCAGTTCGAGGATGACGCCATCGGTCCCCTCCGGCACCGACCAGTCGACGCGTGACAGCCCGCCGGAGGTCGTATCGCCAGAAACGCCGGCATTGCTGATCACGACGTCATGTCCCTTGGCCACAAGCTCGCGCTGCAGCTGGGCCGGCAAAGCGTCTTCCTGTGGCAATTGATAGCCTGCCATCAGGCTGTCACCGAGGCCCACTAGCTGGAGCGGTTCGGCCGCAGCAATCCGCGGACCGGCAAAGGTGGCCAGCAGGATCACGGCGAAATGAAGGAGCACTGCTTTAAATGTCATGGTGGCTTCCCTAGATTGGCAAGAATGCCGCAGTGCGGCGAAGCTTCAGTCCCGCAGATATAGGATGGATGAGTGTGAGAAACAGCATCATCGAACTGAAAAGCGCCGATCTCACCCTTGGCAACGCCGCAGCATCCGTTCACGTCTTGAAGAGCATCGATCTTTCGATCGCTGAAAGTGAAGCCGTGGGCATCGTCGGGCCATCCGGCTCCGGCAAGTCGACGCTTCTGATGGTGCTGGCCGGACTGGAACGCCTCGACAGCGGCGAGATCCACGTTCGCAACACGCCGCTTCACACCCTGAGTGAAGACCGGCTCGCCGATTTCCGCGGCAAGAACATCGGCATCGTCTTCCAGTCCTTCCATCTGATCGCCAACATGACGGCGCTCGAGAACGTCGCAGTTCCTCTGGAACTCGCCAATGTGAAGGGCGCCTTTGACATCGCACGCAAGGAACTGGAGTCCGTCGGCCTCGGCGAGCGTCTCAGCCACTATCCCGGCCAATTGTCCGGTGGTGAACAGCAGCGCGTGGCGATCGCCCGAGCGCTCGCGCCGTCTCCCGCTGTCCTGATCGCAGACGAGCCGACCGGCAATCTCGACACAGAGACCGGCCGCCAGATCGCTGACCTTCTGTTTTCCAAGCAGCAGGAACGTGGCATGACACTGATCCTCGTCACCCACGATACGGCGCTTGCCGCCCGCTGCACCCGGCAGATCAAGGTGGCATCCGGCCGCATCGCCGGAGACAGCCGAACCGAGCAGACCCGTCTCGCTTCGGTGTCCGCATGACATCCTTCGGCACGCGTCTGTCCATTGCCTTCCGTATCGCCCTGCGCGAACTGCGTGGCGGCCTAAGTGGCTTCTACATCTTCCTCGCCTGCATTGCGCTGGGAACCGGTGCGATCGCAGCCGTGAACTCCGTATCGACGGCAATCACAAATGCCATCTCCTCGGAGGGACGGACACTTCTGGCGGGCGACGTTCGTTTCGAACTCGACAATCGCGAGGCGACCTCGGACGAACTGGCCTTCCTCGAAGGCTTCGGCACGGTCTCCGTCACCACCAATCTGCGCTCCATGGCCCGCCTGCCGGACGGATCGGATCAGTCACTGGTCGAAATCAAGGCGGTTGATGAAGCCTATCCGCTCTATGGCAGACTGATCGCCGCCCCTGACCAGCCACTTTCCGAATTGCTCGTTGCGGACAATGGCGCCTATGGCGCGGTTGTCGCCCCTCTTCTGCTTGAACGCATGAACATGAGGGTCGGCGACGAATTGCTCGTCGGCAATGCTCGGTTCCGGATCAACGGCACGATCGTCACAGAGCCAGATTCGATCTCTGACGGTTTCGGCTTTGCCCCGCGCTTCCTGACCAGCCGCGAAGGCCTCTTCACAAGCGGCCTAGTGGCGACCGGCAGCCTCGTCGAACACGCCTACAAAATCCGCTATAACGAGCCCGCACCGACGGCAGATGCCATTCGCGAGCGCGCTCAAGCCGAGCATCCGACGGCAGGATGGTCGATCCGCAGCAGTGATCGGGCGGCTCCCGCCCTGACGGAGAATGTCGAGCGCTTCTCGCAGTTCCTGACTCTGGTCGGCCTCACGGCGCTCGTGGTCGGCGGGGTCGGCGTCGCCAATGCCGTTCGCGCCTTCCTCGATTCCAAACGAACCGTCATCGCCACTCTGAAATGCGTCGGCGCACCGGCCTCGGTCGTTGTCATGGTCTACCTGATCCAGATCACTCTGGTGGCATCCGTGGGTATCCTCGCCGGCCTCGTGCTCGGTGCAATCGCCCCACCAATCGTCGCAAATTATCTCTCCGGCATCCTGCCGATCTCCGCCGAAGCAACGCTTTATCCGCGCGCACTTCTTCTGGCGGCCGTCTTCGGCATGCTGGTCACCTTTGCCTTTGCCATCCTGCCGCTGGGCCATGCCCGCAAGGTGCCGGCGACAGCACTGTTCCGCGAGCAGGGCTTCGAAGCGTCGGGCCTTCCGTCCTGGCCATACCTGTTTGCCATGGCGTTGGCGCTCGGCGCCCTGGCGGCGCTTGCCATCTTCACCTCGGAGCAACAGCGGATCGCGACGATCTTCCTGGCCGCCATGGCGGCAGGCTTCGTGCTGCTCCGTGTGGTTGCCATGGGCATCGCCTGGCTTGCGAAGCGCAGCCCTCCGATCCATTCCGCAGCCTTGAGGCTTGCCGTCGGCAACATCCACCGCCCCGGCGCCCTGACCCCTGCAGTCACACTGTCGCTCGGCCTTGGTCTCAGCCTGCTCGTGGCGCTCGCGCTGATCGATGGCAATCTGCGGCGCGAACTGACGGGCAACCTGCCGGAACGGGCACCGAACTTCTTCTTCGTCGACATCCAGAGCGGTGAGATTGACGGCTTCCGCAATCTCGTCGAAGGCATGGCACCCGAAGGCAAGCTGATCGAGGTACCGATGTTGCGCGGCCGTATCGTCGAGCTCAACGGCACCGATGTCGCCAAGGTCGAGGTGCCGCCGGAAGGCCGCTGGGTTTTGCGCGGCGACCGTGGTCTGACCTATGCGAAGAACATACCGGAAAACAGCACCGTCACCGAGGGTGAATGGTGGGCGGACGGCTACACCGGGGAGCCACTCGTATCCTTTGCAGAGCAGGAAGGGCGCGAGCTCGGCCTGAAGATTGGCGACACGATCACCATCAATGTCCTCGGCCGCAACATCACGGCGAAGATCGCCAATTTCCGCACCGTCGAATGGGAAAGCCTGTCGATGAATTTCGTCATGGTGTTCTCGCCGAACACCTTCGCCGGCGCCCCCCATGCCTGGCTGGCGACGCTGATCGACCAGGACGCGACCTCCGCGGAGGAAGCCTCGATCCTGCGCTCGGTCACACAACAGTTCCCGACAATCACGACCGTCAGGGTGAAGGACGCCCTCGATGTCGTTGATCGCCTCGTCGGACAGCTGGCAACGGCGATCCGTGCGGCCGCTGCCATCGCGCTGATTGCGTCCGTCCTGGTTCTGTCGGGTGCACTGGCAGCCGGCAACCGGGCACGCACCCATGATGCAGTCATCCTGAAGACGCTGGGGGCGACCCGCGCCATGCTGATCCGCGCCTTCACCTACGAATACATGCTGCTTGGCGCGGCCACGGCGCTCTTTGCGCTGGTAGCCGGTGGCGGGATCGCCTGGTTCGTGCTCAGCCAGATCATGAAGCTGCCGTCCAACTTCCTGCCCGATGTCGCAGCGATGACCCTCGTGATCGCGCTGGTAGTTACGATCGGTATCGGTCTGGCCGGAACCTGGCGCATCCTCGGTCAGAAGGCAGCCCCTGTCCTTCGCGAGCTTTAAGGTCGGATGCGGCGGGCAAGGCCCCGCCGCCCGCAGTATTACCGCGATTTAAGATTGTGGCCCTTGTCGTGGACGGGGGAACCTCTCATATTGAAAGCACGCATGCTGGGCTTCGCAGCGGCGCGGGAGCCATCCGGGCTCTGCTGTCCAATATCGAAGCTTTGAGAGAGGAAAACATGTCCGAACTTCGCAACTATCAGAGCCGTCAGGGTCAGACCCAGTCGGCCACGATGATCGACGAAGGTCTGCGCGCCTATATGCTGAAGGTCTACAACCTGATGGCATTGGGCCTCGCCATCACCGGTATCGCAGCCTTTGCAACCTTTCAGTTGGCGGTTTCCGGCGGCGAACTCACGGCTTTCGGCCAGGCGATCTTCCTGAGCCCGCTGAAGTGGGTGGTCATCCTGGCACCGGTCGCCATGGTCTTCTTCCTGAGCTTCAGGATCCACAAGATGAGCGTCGCAGCCGCGCAGACGACCTTCTGGGTCTATGCCGCAATGATGGGCCTGTCGCTGTCGTCGATCTTCCTGATCTACACGGGCGCAAGCATCGTGCAGACCTTCTTCGTCACGGCCGCCTCGTTCGGTGCCCTGTCGCTCTATGGCTACACCACCAAGCGTGACCTGTCGGCCATGGGCTCGTTCCTGATGATGGGTCTCTTCGGCCTGATCATCGCCTCGCTGGTCAACCTGTTCATGGCCTCCTCGGCCCTCGACTTCGCGATCTCAGTGATCGGCGTACTGATCTTTGCCGGTCTTACCGCCTATGACACGCAGTCGATCAAGGAGTCCTATCACGAGAGCAATTCGAGCGAGATGGCCGGCCGCAACGCTATCATGGGCGCTCTGCGTCTCTACCTCGACTTCATCAACCTCTTCCTGTTCCTCCTGCGTTTCCTTGGAAACCGGAACTGACGGTTAAAGGCAGGCTCTGGGAAACCCCGCTTCGGCGGGGTTTTTCTTTGCCTGGCAATCGACTTTGGCCGACGGCAGGCACAAAAAAACCTCCGGATTTCGCCGGAGGTTTTTTCATGACCAAAAGTCGAAGCGGTTTACGCCGCTTCTTCCTGTGTATCGTCTTCTTCGATCGTCTTGCCGCGCTTGGGACCCTTGGCAAGGTTGACCTCGACAAGGCGAACGGCCTCCGTCTCGGACATCTTGTTCACGGCAGCGATTTCACGTGCCATGCGATCGAGAGCAGCTTCATAGAGCTGACGCTCGGAGTAGGACTGCTCCGGCTGGTTCTCGGCACGATAGAGGTCGCGAACGACTTCAGCGATGGAGATCAGGTCACCGGAATTGATCTTGGCATCATATTCCTGAGCGCGACGCGACCACATGGTACGCTTCACGCGAGCCTTGCCCTGAACCACCTTCAGCGCGCGATCGACAAAATCTGTCTCGGACAGCTTGCGCATTCCGATGCTCACGGCCTTGGCAACCGGAACCTTCAGACGCATCTTGTCCTTTTCGAAATCGATGACAAAAAGCTCGAGCTTCATGCCGGCGACTTCTTGCTCTTCGATGGTGGTGATGGTACCCACGCCATGGGCCGGGTATACGATCGACTCGCCGGTCTTGAAGCCGTGGCGTGCCGAGGAAGTCTTCTTCTGCTGGGTCGTCATTCTATTCAAATACTCCCTGTTTTGCTCCCGGCGTGATGCCGGCGCCGGGTCGGTCAGGCCCGGATGAGACGACAAGGTTGCGAGACTTGTCATCCTGATCCAGTCCGCGACACAATCAAACGCCACCCTCGTCGCGACTGAGACACGACACAAAAGTGTCGCCGATGTCACGTATATCGCGCGGTAGTGAGTTTGCTTTCGTGATGGTTCAGGGCATAGCTATGCCGCAAAGTGGAACAGTTCCGAGACGCTATCACAAAAAGACGAGGAAATCAATATTTTAGTGCAGTGCGCCACAATCATGGCGCACGCAACGGCGAATCCGCAGCCAAGTGATGGAATTTTGGGCAGGCTTCCATCTCACGACGCCGCGCCGAAAGGCCTCAGTCGCCGGAGCCCGGCTTGTCCGAGAAGAACTGCTCGAACTTGCCATCGACGCCATCCATTTCCTTGGCTTCCGGCATCGGTTCCTTCTTGACCGTGATGTTCGGCCAGATCTTTGCGTATTCCGCATTGATCTTCAGCCATTTGTCCAGCCCCGGCTCCGTGTCGGGCTTGATCGCCTCGGCAGGACATTCCGGCTCGCACACGCCGCAATCGATGCACTCGTCCGGGTGAATGACGAGGAAGTTTTCGCCCTCATAGAAGCAATCGACAGGGCAGACCTCGACACAATCGGTGTATTTGCAGCGAATGCAGTTATCGGTGACGATATAGGTCATGCGGCACTCCAGGATGGCGTTCTCGAACGGCAGGAGAAAGACGAACGTGGGTGGTTCCGTCGGGAAAACGACCCCGTTTGGAACGGCCCGCGCCCTACCGGAAATTTCTGTCGGACGGCAAGTGAGCTAATGCGGAATCCCTGCCAAGGCAAGGATAAACACCCTCAATTCGGGCGCCTTTGTAGAAATTTTCTAATCAGCAGACCAATCCGGCTCGCCGCGCAGATCATCCAGCGCCCGTCGCTCCTTCTTGGTCGGCCGGCCCGCGCCTGGGGCTCGGACGCCCGGCTCGGATGGACTGAAGGGCTTCTTCTCGGGCGGCGGCGTGAGATCCTCATAGAGGAGCCTCGCTTCCTGGTAGGGACCACGCCTCTCACCCGGCAACTTCACGACCAGCACCAGGTCACGCTCGGGCATGGCGATATCAAGACGGTCGCCGACCTTGAGCTGATGACTGGGTTGACGAACCTTCTGCCCATTTACGCTGACATGGCCCGCAGCCACCCGCTCTTGCGCGAGGCTGCGTGACTTTGCCACACGGGCGAAGAACAGCCACTTGTCGATGCGCTGGCGCGAACCGCTTGGTGGCTGCTTGTCGTCCATTACTTCTTCAGCTGTTCCTTGAGAGCCGCGAGTTTGGCGAAGGGTGAATCCGGATCGAGCGGCTTCTCCTTGCGCGGTGGCTTCGCCTCGAAGCGTGCCGGCTGCGACTTGTTGTTGTCGCGCTCCGGCCGCGGACCACGGTCCTTGCGGTCGCCACGATCCTGGCGGTCGCCCTTGCCGGCAAACTTGCCGCGATTGTCATCACGACGCTCGCCACGATTGTCCGAGCGCCGATCGTCACGACGACCTTCGCCACGCTTCTCGCCACCAGCCTCGCCGCCTTCACGCGGCGCCTGGTTGCGCTGACCCTGCGGACGACGATCGCCGCCGGGGCGGCCCGTCCCACGCTGGTTGTCGCTGCGGCCACCTGGACGCCAGAGGAGTACCGGCTTCGGCTCGGTGGCTTCAGCAGATTGCTCCGCCGAGGCGACATCTTCCGCTGCTGCTGCGGGCTGCTCTTCGGCAACGGCCGCAGGGGCTTCGCCTTCGCTTGCCGTTTCACCAGCCTGATCGGCATCGTCGACGCTGTCGTCTTCGCTCTTTTCGGCAGCTGCGGCCTCCGTGGGGGCCGAGCCACTATGCGCCGCAAGGAACGCGGCCGCTTCTTCGGCAGAAACGCTATCCGCACGGTAGCCGAGACCCTTCAGGATCTCTTCCATATCATCAGGGGTCGCACCGAGGATCGACAGCATGGCAGTCGTCGTGGTGAAGCGACGACCATCATATGCACCGTCCGGACGCGCCGGCGAACCCGGCTTCCACTGCAGGAGCGGACGAATGAGATCGGCGAGACGCTCGAGGATGTCGATACGCACTGCACGCTTGCCGAGGAACCGGAAGCCGGCGAGCTTGTAGAACATGCGCTCATAGCTCGGATCGGTGACGACGGAGGTGCGGCCGGCAGCCAATACCGGGATCAGATCGCCGTAACCCGGCTTGTCCAGACCGTCATGTTTCAGCGCCCAAAGGAGCGTGATAAGTTCTGCCGGCGCCGGCTTGAGAAGGGCTGGCATGAAGATGTGGTAGGCACCGAAGCGCACACCATAACGGCGCATCGATGCGCGGCCATCCTGATCTAGGGTCTTGACGTCATCTGCGACATCACGGCGGAACAGAACGCCCAGGTTTTCGACCAGCTGGAAGGCCAGACCCTTGGCAAGGCCCTGCAGGTCTTCGGCGCGCGACAGATCGTCGAGCGGCTTCAGGACCGTCGAGATATGGTGATTGACGAAACGTTCGATGCGGGCGGCAACGTGATCCCGGGCCATGCCGGTCAGCTGTTCATCGGCCAGCAGTATGACACGGGGATGCAGGATGTGGTCCGTCCCGATCAGACGCGCGACAGGATCGCCCAGCCAGCGAACGAGACCGTCCGAGCCGATGGCAAGATCATTATTGCCGGAAGCGTGCAGGCGCGCGGCGCGCGCCTCGAATTCCAGCGCCAGCGCCTTGTAGGCGGCCGCCTGAACGGCCTTCGCGTCCGGGCCCTCCATGCCGGAGATCGGCGTGAACCGGAACCCCGCAAGTTGTCCCATGGCATGGCCTTCCACGAAGACATCGCCGTTCACACTGATTTCAGCTTCCAACATCGCATTCTCTCTCAAGCGCTTCATGAGCACAGATGTCCTGCGATCAACAAAGCGTTTCGTCAACCGTTCATGTAACGCATCGGACAATCGGTCTTCGATTTCCCGCGTCTTTTCTTGCCAGTGTGTCGGATCGGCAAGCCAGCCGGGCCGGTTCGACACATAAGTCCACGTTCTGATCTGCGCGATCCGCGCCGACAGCGTATCGATTTCGCCGTCGGTGCGATCGGCTCGGCGCACCTGCTCGGCGAGAAAGTCCTCGTTGACGGTGCCCCGCCTGACCAAATCAAAATACAGACTCTGAATCAGATCAGCATGCTGTGCAGGCGTAATGCGCCGATAGTCGGGCAGCGCGCAGGCTTCCCAGAGTTTTTCCACCCGCTCGGGTCGATTGGTGATGTCGGCAATCTCGGGATAGCGCGAAAGATACTCCAGCGCCTGCTGATCCGTCGCCGGCAGCGCGCGCGTCAATCCTTCGACACGCGGCACCGCATCGAGGCTTCTCTGCAGGCCAGCAATCGACGAGAAATCGAATTTTTCAGTCCGCCATTGCAAAACTTTGACGGAATCGAATTGATGCGTTTGCAGCCGGTCGACCAGCTCTTCATCGAAGGGAGCCACCCGTCCGGTCACACCGAACGTGCCATCCTTGATGTGACGCCCGGCACGACCCGCGATCTGGCCAAGCTCGCCCGGATTGAGGTTGCGAAACTGATAGCCGTCGAACTTTCGATCCTGCGCAAAGGCGACATGGTCGACGTCGAGGTTAAGACCCATGCCGATGGCATCGGTCGCCACGAGGTATTCGACATCGCCTTCCTGGTAGAGACCGACCTGGGCATTGCGCGTCCGTGGGCTGAGCGCACCCAACACGACAGCCGCCCCGCCCCGTTGGCGGCGGATCAGCTCGGCAATCGCATACACTTCTTCCGCGGAAAACGCGACGATGGCTGTCCGCTGCGGCAGACGCGTGATCTTCTTCTGGCCTGCATAGAAAAGCTGCGACAGGCGGGGTCTTTCGACGATGGTGATCCCGGGCAAGAGCTGAATGAGGATCGACTTCATCGTCGCCGAACCGAGAAGCAGGGTTTCCTCGCGCCCCCTCAGATGCAGCAGACGATCGGTGAAGATATGCCCGCGCTCCAGATCGCCCGCGAGCTGGATCTCGTCGATGGCAACGAAGGCCGCCTTGGTTTCGCGCGGCATCGCCTCGACCGTGCAAACGGAGAAGCGCGCTTTCGGCGGGCTGATTTTCTCCTCACCGGTCACGAGTGCCACGTTTTGTGCGCCGACACGCTCGACCACGCGCGTATAGACCTCTCGGGCGAGCAATCTCAGCGGCAGACCAATGATGCCCGACCCGTGCGCGACCATGCGTTCGATGGCAAAATGGGTCTTGCCGGTATTGGTTGGCCCCAGCACAGCACTGACGCCGCGGCCACTCAGGATCATGGGTTGCGTATTCAAAGACCGCTCCGCTAGTCGGGACCGCGCTTTTCCGCACACCGGCACCCTCGGCCAACACATGGCGACGAAGGAGGGTAAAGGCAAGGCGCTTGATGCATTCATCCCAGAATTCGGCAGAAAGCTGAGTCCGATCAGAGCCTTGCACACCCGGAACAGGCTGGGAACGAATCAGCGACGAATCGATGACTCCGGCAGATTCAGGCTTTGTTCTTGAGCCGCAATCAGGAGCGCAGCGGGATTACGTTAACGCTGGACCTCAAGGAGCTGCACCGAGAGACGACGACACGGAGATGGAACAATTGCGAACAGCTTCACGTTGCGCCGCCGAGGTGAAACCTGATGACACTGTCCCCGCCGCCTGCCGAATGGATTGGAGCTAACGACCTGCCGCAGGACTTTGTCCTGATTCACGGCATGGTCATGGCCCCGTCCTTCTGGCGCACCTATTCCCCAGACGTCGTGCGAAGGGCGCGCAGTGCCGCTTACGCCCTGCCAGGACATCATCCCTGGAAACTAACGGAGCCAGGCCAGGCGATCACGCCCGAAGCCGTCGCTTCCGCCTACGCCGAAGCGATCCAGCGAGACTTCGGCGGCAGGCCGGTGACGCTGATCGGCCATTCGACCGGCGGCTTCGTGTCTCTCCTGATCGCCCGGCATTACCCGGAACTCGTGAAGTCCATCGTTCTGATCGGCGCCTTTGCCTGCGGTCGTTTCGAAGGCCAGGAACGACTTCCAGCCAAGTTGTTGCGAGTACCACGCATAGGCCCTCTCCTGTTTCGCCAGTTCTTCCGGCGCTGGATCTCCACCAGCGAGCAATTCCGCTGGGGATCGATAGAATGCGTCTTCGACAAAGGTTGTCCCTGGCAAAACGAACGCGCCGTGGCGGCCATGGAAGAAGTGCGGCTGCAGTTGCAGCAAGCCCGGCCCGAGGACATCGCAGCCTGCATTCGCTTCATGTCGGCAACAAGCCTGGTCAGCGATCTATCCGAGATCCGGCGGCCGGTGCTCAATATCGTCGGAGCCGAGGACGCCATCGTTCCTTCGGCGCATCAGTTGCGGGTATCGAAGCTCCTGCCCCAGGTGCAGACGGTTCTTCTGAGAAATTGCGGTCATCTGCCGATGGTCGAGCACCAGACCCTGACGGCAAGGGTCATCAGCGCTTTCGTTGATGGCATGGCCACGATCGCGGAGAAGCGGCCGCGCCACATGACCTCGCAAGCCGGGAAGCCCGCAGCTGATCTGTTCCGTCTGATGGGTCTCCGTCTTCGCCGAACGGAACAAACCGTCTCGGCTCGCGTTCAGACGGCACAACAAACTGTTTTTCATCCAGGCTCAGGAGAGGGTCCAAATGAGTACCATCCTTATCGTCATTCTAATTCTGCTTCTTGTCGGCGCTCTGCCAAGCTGGGGCTATAGCCGCGGCTGGGGCTACGGTCCGTCGGGGGGACTGGGGCTCGTACTGCTCATCCTCATCATCCTGATGTTGATGGGTCGCATTTGACCTGAACTGAACTCCAACTCGACGAGAAAAGGTATAGGACGATGAAAAAGACCCTTCTGGCACTCGCATTGATCGCACCTCTCGCCGGCTGCACGGCGACCGAACGTGGTGCCGGCATCGGCGCAGCTTCCGGCGCCGTCATCGGTGGTGTGGCGACCGGCAATGTTCGTGGCGCAGCCATCGGTGCAGGCGTAGGTGGCGTTGCTGGCGCCCTTATCGGCAATTCGCAGGAACGCCGCGGCTACTGCGTCTACCGCAACCGCTACGGCGAGACCTACGAAGCACGCTGCCGCTAACAGGCATATTGCACAAAAGCCGCCGATCCCCAGGGTTCGGCGGCTTTTTCGTGCCCTGCATTAACCTGTCGACCAAAGCCGGAACGAATCGACGACGAATCGCGGACTCATTGGTATTCCCGGTTTGTTCACTGCTATATATGGTGGAATAACAATCAGTTAACCATATGCAGCGGTGGATATTAAGAATTTCGCACGCAGCTGCTGAGCTCAATCATTAACAGGAAGTCCGAGCCTTCCGCGCGAGGCGCGATACTGTACCGCATTAGTATCGGACATCGCTTCTTCCCGGTCCGAGGGCAGATCATCGTAGTCGATCGGCTCAGCGAACTGGACTGACGTGAAGTCGAAGCGGCGACCGGCAATCAGGTTGTAGAAGTGCGGTCCCTGCTGAAGGGGCGTCTTTAAGATCTGGCCGCCAAACAGGTCCTGAACAACAAGGCTGGTGACACCACACTGGCCACTTGCCGGATTGTCCGATGACCAAAGGCTGGAGGTCTCACGCGACCAAGCTTTTGTCAGGCGCTCGGCAAATTGCACCATATCGACGGCCGATTGGATCATGGCGCTTCCCAGGAACGAACAAGGCCGGCGCAAGGCCGGCCTTGAAGTCGAAACCTCATCGTAATTCAGACGAAAAACTGCCCACCATTCGCGGAAATCGTCGATCCGGTGATGAAGCCTGCATCGTCGGAGGCAAGGAACACGACACAACGGGCGATTTCTTCGGGCTCGCCGAGACGACCGACCGGGATCTGTGGAATGATCCGCTCGTTCAGCACCTTTTCCGGGATGGCGCGCACCATCTCAGTCCCGATATAGCCCGGGCAGATGGCATTGACGGTGATGCCCTTGGCGGCTCCTTCCTGGGCGAGCGCCTTGGTGAAACCGAGATCGCCGGCCTTCGCCGCGGAATAGTTGGCCTGCCCCATCTGGCCCTTCTGGCCATTGATCGAGGAGATGTTGATGACGCGACCGAAGCTGCGGTCACGCATGCCGGTCCAGACCGGGTGGGTCATGTTGAAGAGACCGGTGAGGTTGGTGTTGATCACCTCGCCCCACTGCTCGGGCGTCATCTTGTGGAACATCGCGTCGCGGGTGATGCCGGCATTGTTGACGAGCACCTCCACCGGACCGAGTGCAGCCTCAACCGCAGCGATACCGTCGACGCAGGCCTGGTAATTGGAGACATCCCATTTAAGCACTGGAATGCCGGTCTCGGCTTCGAAGGCCTTGGCCTTCTCTTCATTGCCGGCGAAGTTCGCCGCGACCTTGTAGCCTGCATTCTTCAAGGCGACCGAAATCGCAGCACCAATGCCGCGCGTGCCACCGGTTACCAAAGCCACTCTGCTCATGCTGTCCTCCCCGTTCTTCTTCTATGGGTTCCCATCTGGATCACCGTCGCGTTCCCGTCGCAACGGCATGACTTGCCCATCCCGGCCAAGAGCCGGGATGGAAATTCGTCGGGTCAAGGGCGAACGGCCGCCATTCGAAGAGGCCGGATCAGAATGCCTCGAGGCACATGGCAACACCCATGCCACCGCCGATGCACAGCGTGGCGAGGCCCTTCTTGGCGCCGCGACGCTTCATCTCGAACAGCAGCGTGTTGAGAATGCGGGCGCCGGACGCGCCGACCGGATGGCCGATCGCGATCGCGCCACCATTGACGTTCACGATCGAGGTATCCCAGCCGAGATCTTTGTTCACGGCGCAGGCCTGTGCGGCAAAGGCTTCGTTGGCTTCAACGAGGTCGAGATCGGAAATCTTCCAGCCGGCCTTCTCAAGCGCCTTGCGCGACGCCGGGATTGGGCCAGTGCCCATGATCTTCGGATCGACACCTGCGGTTGCCCAAGAGACGACACGGGCGAGCGGCGCGATACCACGACGCGAAGCCTCGGCCTCGGTCATCAGCAGGGCGACCGCCGCACCATCATTGATACCGGATGCGTTGCCGGCGGTGACCGTGCCTTCCTTGTCGAAGGCGGGTTTCAGCTTCTGCATGCTTTCGAGCGTCGCACCGATGCGGATGTACTCATCCTGATCGACAGTGACGTCGCCCTTGCGGCCGGGCACGATGACAGGAACGATTTCGTCCTTGAAACGGCCGGCAACCTGGGCGGCCTCCGCCTTGTTCTGCGAAGCGACCGCAAAGGCGTCCTGTTCGTCACGGGTCAGCTGCCACTGCCGGGCAACATTTTCCGCGGTCGTGCCCATGTGATATCCGTAGAAGGCATCGGTAAGGCCGTCCTTGATCATGGTGTCGACCATCTTCAGGTCGCCCATTTTTGTGCCGTTGCGCAGGTGCGCGCAGTGCGGCGCCATCGACATCGATTCCTGCCCGCCGGCAATGATGATCCTCGCGTCGCCTGTCGCGATCTGCTGCATGCCGATGGCGACGGCACGCAAGCCGGAACCGCAGAGCTGATTGAGACCCCAGGCTGTCGCCTCCTGCGGAATACCGGCCTTCATCGCTGCCTGGCGAGCCGGGTTCTGGCCCTGCCCTGCGGTAAGGATCTGCCCGAGAATGACTTCGTCGACTTCACCCGCCTCCACGCCGGCGCGCTCCAGCACGGCCTTGATGGCGATGGCGCCGAGATCATGTGCTGCGACGGATGACAACGCCCCGTTGAAAGATCCGACCGGGGTTCTGGCAGCGCTCGCGATAACGATGGACGGGGTGCTCATGGAGGTCTCCTCGGGTTTTGTGATTGAGGAGAAACTGACAAAGACTGCCGCCGGTGTCAAACAAGATAAGCCCGACATTCTCGTTCTTTGGTTGCGCTTTCCTGTCTTTCGTCAAATGCCGATCCTGCATCGCACAAAGAGATTGTCACCGGACTGAATTTGCGCTTACACTTGACTTCGGGAAGAGCAAAAACAATCGAAAAACGACGGGTTAGGAGACAGAAATGGCCAAAGCCGATGGCGAAATCGTTATCAAGAAGTACGCCAATCGACGCCTCTACAATACCGGGACCAGCACCTACGTCACCCTTGAGGACCTCGCCAAGATGGTCAAGAAGGGCGAGGATTTCGTTGTGCAGGATGCCAAGTCCGGTGACGACATCACGCATTCCGTCCTGACCCAGATCATCTTCGAACAGGAATCCAAGACCGGCAATACCTTGCTGCCGATCTCCTTCCTGCGCCAGCTCATCAGCTACTATGGCGATCAGATGCAGATGGTCGTCCCGAGCTTCCTCGAGCATTCGATGAAAGCCTTCACCGAACAGCAGACCCAGATGCGCGAGCAGATGACCAAGGCCTTCGGTGACCATCCACTGTCCAAGAACCTGCAGATGCCGATCCAGCTGATGGAGGAGCAGGTCAAACGCAACACCGATATGTTCCAGCAGGCCATGCAGATGTTCTCGCCCTTCCTCGGTGGCCAGCAGCCAGCCAAGGAAACCAAGAAGGCGGAAGCCAAGGATATCGACGAGTTGAAGGAGCAGTTGCGCTCCCTGCAGAACAAACTCGACAATCTTTGAAGAGCGAGGCCCCGGAAGGGGCCTTTTTCATATTGGGGATCAGAGCCCGATCGAGACGTCCCGTCCGGCGGCCCGATTGGAGATCGTGAAGCCTGCAACGACATCGATGAAGGCGATGACCATCAGGCTGAAGAACAGCTGCGTTGCTGCGTCGCGCACGAGCAGGAATTCGACGAGAAAGCCGATAAAGACCACCATGGAAAACATGTGGTTCATCAGCGACCCCCGGGTACTCAGCGTCGCTTTCAACACCTCGAAAAACAGGGCGATCAGCGCCGACAGGATGACGAGATCGCCGAGCGTCATCGTCCAGACGGCACCCGACAGCATCGGCACGGTCATGATCACTGTCGAGAAGGCGGCAATCCCGCTTCCGAGCATCACGGCGTTGTAGAAGATGAAGGGAACGATCATCAGCGGCACGGCAATCAGCATGCGGAATCCTTCCTTGCACTGCGATCCCGTCCGGCTCCGCGGCGGGCGCGGCGCAATTTAACTATGCCAAATGACAAATGAAAAGGCCGGCGCAAGCGCCGGCCCTTCAAACTAGTCAGTCAAAGCGCAGGAATTATGCGCTTTCCTTCGGCGTCAGAACCTGACGGCCGCGATACATACCGGTCTTCAGATCGATATGGTGCGGGCGGCGCAGTTCGCCGGAGTTCTTGTCTTCGACATAAGTCGATGCCTTCAGCGCGTCAGCAGAGCGGCGCATACCGCGCTTGGACGGGCTTGTTTTTCTTTTTGGTACAGCCATTTTCGTTACTCCACGTGACGGGCAAGACGGGTTTATTCGGCCTCTATGAGACCGGACAGAACACGTCTCGAACTCGGAATTTGGCGGGCTTATACATGCCCGAAGTCGGTTTGACCAGACCCCGGGCCACTTTTTTCGAATCTAACCGAGGCCCGCTCAGGCCTCGTCTTCGGGCACGATCCAGGGTTCAGCAAGTGCCGCCGTCTCCCAGCTACGCCAGGCCGGATGCGCTCGCATGGCATCCATATAGGCGGCCGTCTCTGCATCTCCTACCAGATCGTAGGCTGCAAAGCGATTCACGACAGGCGCGAACATGGCATCCGCCGCGGAAAAGGCGCCGAACAGGAAGGGCCCGCCCGACCGTTTCCGCATCTCCCGCCAGATCGCCTCGATGCGGGCGACATCGGCCGCCACCCCCTCGGGCAACGGGATCGCCCTCACGGGCCGCCGCAGGTTCATCGGGCAAGCGCTGCGCAAGGCTCGGAACCCGGATAGCATTTCCATCGAGATGGATCGCGCGAGCGACCGGCTCTCGCGATCCGCAGGCCAGAGCCCGGCATCGGGATAGAGCTCGGCGACATATTCGATGATGGCGAGCGATTCCCAGACCCGGACAGAGCCGTGATGCAGCACAGGCACCTTGCCCGTCGGCGAAAGCTCACGGAACTGAGGATGCGTGGCACCCGGCCCGAAGGGGATCAGTTCTTCGCGAAACGGTATGCCGGCGGCCGTCATCGCGATCCAGGGCCGAAACGACCAGGAGGAGTAGTTCTTGTTGGCGATGTAGAGGATCAGGTCGTCCATGGCGCGCTCCGCGTTGTCGAGAACCGATCCTAGACGCGAGGGAGTGGTTCCGACCAACGAAAGCTTCTGATCTCAGCCATAAAGACAGGTGATGTAATCACCCGAGGCGCGCGCACGACGATCGACGACCCCGGCCAGACGCCTCAGACCCGGCCCCGGCTTGCTCGCGACACGATCGATCGGATTGGGGAGGGAGACGGCGAGAAGGGCCGCCTGCTGGCGACTGAGCTTCGCGGCCGACGTCTTGAAGTGATGCTGCGCAGCCGCTTCGATGCCGTAGATACCCGGACCCCATTCGGCGACATTGAGATAAATCTCCATCGTCCGCTCCTTCGGCCAGGCAGCATCCAGCGCCAGCGCCAGGGGCAGTTCGAGGCCTTTGCGAATGAAAGAGCGACCGTTCCACAGGAACAGGTTCTTCGCTGTCTGCATCGGGATCGTGCTGGCGCCGCGCGTCGCCTCACCCGCCATTGCGTCGTCGATCACGGACTGCAGCTGGGTCCAGTCCACCCCGCCGTGATTGCAGTACTGGCCGTCCTCCGACATCATGACGGCCCGCACGACATTCGGCGAGATATCCTCGAACTCCACCCAGCGACGATCGTAGCCTTGCAAGGTGGCGAGATCCGCCAGCATCAGCGTCGAGACCGGCCGGACAAACTCCAGACGATAGAGCAGAATGAGAAGGTAAGGCGCGGCGAGGAAGATGAAGAGTGCAATGAGCACGGCCCGGACGATCCGGGGCCGACGCCGCCGCTTCTTCTCGGGCGCAAACTTCTCGTCTTGCTCCAATGCCTCGACTTCCAGTGTCAATGAAGTGGGGTCCGTGATCGATGATGGCCCCTCATAGCCGCCCTCTTGGCAAATGACCAGTCTGGGTGCGCGCTTCCGCCTCTTTCCCCGGCTCAATTTCCCGTTGCCTGACCAGGGGTAGCGTGCCAAATAGCCGGAATGACCAAGAGCGCCGATGCCTTTGAAAAAAGCCTGAACGCCCACGCCACACTCGTCGAGGCGAGGCTGGACATCCTGCTGGACGCAACGCCGCGTCCGGCGGAAGTCGCTCGCCCCCGGCGGCTGATCGAGGCCATGCATTACGGCGCCCTGAACGGTGGCAAGCGCCTTCGGCCTTATCTGGTGATGCAGGCGGCACGCCTTTTCGGCGGAAGCGAAGAGGCAGCCCTTCAGGTCGGCTGTGCGCTCGAATGCCTGCATAGCTATTCGCTCGTCCATGACGATCTGCCCGCCATGGACGACGACGACCTGCGCCGCGGCAAGCCGACGGTTCACAGACAGTATGACGAAGCAACCGCGATCCTCGCCGGCGATGGTCTGCTGACCTACGCCTTCGACATCATCGCTTCACCGGAAACACCCCTGCCCGACACAGCCAAACTCGCCCTTGTCCTCGAGCTCTCACGAGCAGCCGGAATCGGCGGCATGGCTGGTGGCCAGATGCTTGATCTCGCTGCCGAGACGGATCAGCCCGACGAAGCAGGCATCGTGACGCTGCAGGCCATGAAGACGGGCGCGCTACTGCGGTTTGCCTGTGAGGCAGGCGCCATCATCGCCGGTCGCCTGGCGGAAGACCGCGATCGCCTGCGCCGCTTTGGCGAAATCATCGGCCGCGCCTTCCAGCTGGCCGACGATCTGCTCGACATTACCTCGGATGCCGCCACCCTTGGCAAGGCAACAGGCAAGGACGCGGCCAAGGGCAAGGCGACGCTGGTCGGCCTCAAGGGCACCGACTGGGCCCGCGCCGAACTCGACCGGCTGGTCGCCGAAGCCAACGCACTCCTTGAGCCCTACGGCGAACAGGCCGAGCCGCTCAAGGAAGCCGCCCATTTCATCGCATACAGGAAGAAATAGCATGAGCCGTTTCTGGTCGTCCGCCGTCCACGCACTGGAACCCTATGTCGCCGGCGAACAGCCGAAAATCCCGGGTCTGGTCAAACTCAACACCAATGAGAGCCCATACGGACCCTCGCAGAAGGTGCTGGACGCGATCGCAGCCACGTCCGGTGAGCGTCTGCGCCTTTATCCCGATCCGGCGTCCACGGCCCTGCGCGAGGCCATCGCGAAGCGCTTCGACCTGACCATGGACGAGGTTTTCGTCGGCAACGGCTCTGATGAAGTGCTGGCCTTCACCTTCGCAGGCCTGCTGAAGCACGACGCGCCGCTCCTCTATCCCGACATCACCTACAGCTTCTACAAGACCTATGCCCGTCTCTTCGAGGTCAAGGTCGAGGAGATCCCGCTGGACGAGGGCCTGCGCGTGCGTATCGGCGATTACGACCGCCCTTGCGGTGCAATCATCCTTGCCAATCCCAACGCCCCGACCGGCATCGCTCTCCCGCTGTCTGAGATCGAAAAGCTGGTCGCCTCGCACCCTGATCAGGTCGTGGTGATCGACGAGGCCTATGTCGATTTCGGCGCAGAGACGGCAGCTTCGCTGATTCCGCGCTACGACAACCTGCTCGTTGTCCAGACCTTCTCGAAATCCCGCTCGCTCGCAGGCCTGCGCGTCGGCTTTGCGCTCGGCCAGCGGCCGCTGATCGAGGCGCTGGAGCGGATGAAGGACAGCTTCAACTCCTATCCCGTCGACATGCTGGCCCAGGCCGCTGCAACCGCGGCGATCGAGGACGAGATGTGGTTTGACGAGGCACGCAGCAAGATCATCGCCAACCGCGACATGGTGACAAAGGCGCTAGAGACCCGTGGCTTCGAGGTCCTGCCGTCATCGACGAACTTCGTCTTCACCCGCCATCCGGCGCATCAGGGTGCCGTTCTGCAAAAAGGTCTGCGTGAGCGAGCGGTCCTAGTTCGCCACTTCAACAAGCCGCGCATTTCGGACTTCCTCCGCGTGACAATCGGCACGACAGAGGAATGCCATCAGTTTCTGGACGCGATCGATCAAATCATCTGACGTGTCGTCCGCGCCGGAAAGCGCTACGCTCCTGCAACTTTAGTGAGAGCCGGAGCGTGCCCGTGACTGAAATCCTGCAACACTGGCCTCAGGTCGTGACCGCCTATCTCGTCTACCTCGTGGCAGTCTTGAGCCCCGGTCCGGCCACCATGGCGATCGCTTCCGCCTCGCTTGGCCAGGGACGGAGGCACGGCCTGACGATTGCGGCGGGCATCTTTTGCGGATCGATGACCTGGGCGATTGCCGCCTCCCTAGGGCTGGCCGCGGTCCTGTCGCAATATGCGCAGGCGCTGATCCTGATGCGGATCCTCGGAGGGCTCTATCTGCTCTATCTCGCCTGGCGCGCATTCCGCTCCGCCGCGAGCAGCATTGACCCGCTTTCCCTGACCAAGGCCGCTTCGAGCCTGAAACGCACTTTTCTGATGGGCTATGCGATCCACCTGACGAACCCCAAGGCGATCTTTGCCTGGCTCGCCATCATCTCGCTCGGCCTGCCGGCCAATGCCACACCGGTTGCCGTTGCGATCATCGTCTGCGGCTGCCTTATGACCGGCTTCATTGTCTTCATGGGCTACGCATTGTTGTTCTCAACGCCCGGGGCACTGCGCATCTACCGCGCGGCGCGTCGTTACATCGATGGAACGCTGGCGGTCCTGTTTGCGACCGCAGGCGTCAAGATGCTGACCTTCCGCTGAAACGAAAAAGGCGCCGCATGGGCTGCGGCGCCTCTCGAAAGTGTTTCAATGGCAGATCAGCCCTGGGTAAGCGGCGAGATCTGGATTTCCACGCGGCGGTTCTGCGCACGGCCGTCCGGTGTCGCGTTGGATGCAATCGGCTGGTTCGGGCCGAAGCCGACAGCCGAAACACGGCGCGGGTCGACGCCCTGGCTGTTGAGATAGCCGGCAACCGACATGGCGCGGCGCTCGGACAGACCCTGGTTATAGGCCTGGCTGCCGGTCGAATCGGTGTGACCGTTGATATCGATCAGCGTCCGGTCGAACTTGCGCAGCACGATCGCGACAGAGTTCAGGGTCGGGTAGAACTGCGGCATGACCGCATCCTGATCGGTGTTGAAGGTGATGTTCGACGGCATGTTCAGGATGATGCGATCGCCGACGCGGGTGACCGAGATCCCGGTTCCCTGCAGCTGGGCGCGCAGTTCGGCTTCCTGCTGGTCCATGTAATTGCCAATGGCACCACCCGCCAGCGCACCGATACCGGCACCGATGAGGGCTGCGTTGCGGCGGCCTTCCGGCGAACCGCCGACAGCGAGGCCACCGAGCGCGCCAACGGCAGCGCCCAGCGCCGCGCCGCCCGCCGTGTTGGACACCTTCTGCTGCCCCGTATAGGGGTCGGTCGTGGTGCAGGAACTCAGATAGGTCGCGCACAGCGCGAGAATGGCGATCTTCTTGATCATGCTCGGTGTCCCTCCAGGATTCGGCTGATAATCCGTCAACCGTGAAATTGCGGCAACAAAAAGTTGGCCAGCAAGCTCACTCAGCCGCCGACTTCTGGCCGTAACGCTTCTCGATATAGTCTGCCACCAGCGCCTCGAAATCGGCTGCGATGTTCGGGCCGCGCAGAGTCATCGCCTTCTCGCCGTCGATGAACACGGGAGCCGCCGGGTTTTCCCCGGTGCCCGGAAGCGAGATGCCGATATCGGCATGCTTGCTTTCGCCAGGACCATTGACGATGCAGCCCATGACCGCAACGTTCAGGCCCTCGACACCCGGATACTTTTCACGCCAGACCGGCATGTTCTTGCGCAGGTCGTCCTGGATCTTCTGGGCGAGTTCCTGGAAGACCGTCGATGTCGTGCGACCGCAACCCGGACAGGCCGCGACAACAGGCACGAACTGACGGAAGCCCATGACTTGCAGCAGTTCCTGGGCAACCTGGACTTCACGGGTCCGATCACCATTCGGTTCCGGGGTGAGCGACACGCGAACCGTATCACCGATACCATGCTGCAGCACGTAGCCCATGGCCGCGGACGAGGCGACGATGCCCTTCGAGCCCATGCCGGCCTCGGTAAGCCCCAAATGCAGAGCATGGTTCGAGCGCTCGGCGAGCATCGAATAGACGGCGATCAGGTCCTGCACCTGGCTGACCTTGGCCGAGAGAATGATGCGGTTACGGGGCAAGCCAATCTCTTCGGCAAGCTCGGCCGACAGGAGCGCGGATTGCACGATCGCCTCACGCGTCACCTGGCGCGCCGAAAGCGGCGAACCATTGGCAGCGTTCTCGTCCATAAGCCGGGTCAAGAGCTCCTGATCGAGCGAACCCCAGTTGACCCCAATGCGGACAGGCTTGTCGTAACGGATCGCCATCTCGACGATCTCGGCGAACTGCTTGTCCTTCTTGTCCTTGAAGCCGACATTGCCGGGATTGATGCGATACTTGGCGAGCGCCTCGGCGCAGGCCGGGTGATCGGCGAGCAGCTTGTGGCCGATGTAATGAAAATCGCCGATCAGCGGCACGTCCATGCCGAGCCGGAGCAGGCGCTCGCGGATTTTTGGAACGGCAGCGGCACTCTCGTCACGGTCGACGGTGATGCGGACGACCTCGGAGCCTGCCTTGTAGAGGGCAGCAACCTGGGCAACGGTCGCATCGACATCTGCGGTATCGGTATTGGTCATCGACTGAACGACGACAGGAGCTCCACCACCGATGATGACGCCACCCACTTCCACCGCGACCGACGAACGGCGCGGTTTGGGGTCAAAGGCATCGGCGGGCGGGATCAGGGGTGCGGTCATGGCTGTTTCTCTGCAAGCCTCAATCGCCATGGAGGTGGATCAAAGCCGATCGCTTGTCAACTGAAAGACGCCTTTACGCGTTCACATGCCCGCGTGCGCAAGTCTGTCCAAAGCGACGTCCCCACATCTTTCAGTGACCTGTCGCCCGGTCCGCATGACGCGCGAGCCTGGAGAGAGCCAGAACCACGATCAGCAGCGCTGGGATCGCTGTGTAGACACTCGACAGCGACGTGTGCTCGGCCACAAACCCGATCAGCGATGGCGCAAAGAGGATGCCGGAATAGCCCATGGTGGTGACGACCGAGAGGCCAACACCGGGTGCAAGCCCCGGAATGTTGCCGCCCGCCGAAAACGCGATCGGCACCATGTTCGAGATCCCGATTCCGGTGATGGCAAAGCCGATCAGCGCAAAGGTCACGCTGGAAGACTGGCCCGCCATGACAAGCCCGATGATCGCAGCCACACCGCAGAAGCGCAGTGTATTCACGGCACCGAAGCGGTCACGGATGAAATCGCCCGCAAAGCGGCAGACCGCCATGGTGAGGGAGAAGGCCGCGAAGGCGAAGCCCGACATCTCGGTCGAAGCATTCAGCTCGTTGCGCAGGTAGAGCGCGCTCCAGTCAAGCACGGTGCCCTCAGGGATCATGCAGAACAGCGCGATCGTGCCGATCAGCCAGGGCAGCGGCGTCATCGGCAGCTTGGCCTTGGCCGGCTCGTCACTCGGATGCGGCGCGTCCGAGAGGATCATCGGGCGGGCGACAAGAAAGAGAACGACGCAGACGGCTGCCAGAAGCAGCACGTGACCAGTGACACCGAGCGCGGCAATCAGAAAACCGCCGGTCGCCGCACCGCAGAGCCCACCAAGGCTCCAGAAGGCGTGACAGGAGGACATGATCGAACGGCGCATGTTGCGCTCGACCTCGACCGCATTGGCATTCATCGCCACGTCCATCGCCCCGGTCAGGCCACCGAACAGGAAGATGGCGATGGCTCCCGTCCAGATATTGTCAACCAGCGTGACGAGCACGATGGTCGGGATGAACAAGAGCGTGGTCACTTCCACGACGCGCCGCGAGCCGTAACGGGCAATCTGCATGCCGGCGATCGGCATCAGCACCAGCGAACCCACGCCGAAGACGAAGATCATCACGCCCAGCATCAACTCCGACAATCCGAGCGCCTCTGAGAAGAACGGAATTTTCGGTGCCCAGGCTCCGATGACGAGGCCATTCAGGAAGAAGAGCAAGGCGACAGCGGCCCTCTCCCTTGTGACGATCGGCGCTGGTTCGGCCGGGGAAGTGATGGTGTGGGCTATGTCATTCATGTCCTGCTCCCATAGTCGGGCGCACTGTAATTAAATCGATTTAAACGACAACATGTCCCGCGCGTCCCGACTGTAAATTTTTGTTTCGCATGACAACATTGTCGGGAGTTCTGAACGGGGATTGACAGGGACGAGCCGGCGTCTGACACAGATAGTCATTGCGGCCATCTGCTTGCGCCGCCCGACCCGAAAGACGCTTCCGTGAAAACCGCCGTTGGCGCTGGCATCCTGCTCTCCAGTCTCGCCTATCTCTTCTTTGCCATGCACGACGCCATGATCAAGTTGCTCGTGGAAACGACAACCGTCTGGCAGATCTTGTTTTGCCGCAGTATTGCGATCCTGCTTGGCTGTTACATCCTCGGTGGCCGCTCACTCGCGCGGGAGACGGTGACGTCGCCGGCGCTTCGCCCGATGATGCTGCGCAGTCTTTTCCTGCTCGCCGCCTGGCTCTGTTATTTCAACGCGGCCAAGCATCTGCCGCTCGCCGATCTCACGACACTCTACTTCGCCGCACCAATCGCAGCGATTCTGCTCGCCATCCCCATTCTGGGCGAACGAGTTCCCATGAGCAGCTGGATTGCCGTCATCACCGGCTTCGTCGGTGTGGTCGTCGCCAGCAATCCGACAGGCCTTGCGACCGGCTGGCCCGTCTACCTCGCCCTCATCGCCGCCGTCTGCTGGGCGATCGCCACGACGCTGCTCAGAACCACCAGCAAGAGCGCCAGCAGCATGGTTCAGATGACGATGACGAATGTCTTCTTCCTGGCCCTGACGACACCCATGGCCATCCTCTCCTGGACAACCCCAAGCGGTCCGACGCAGATCCTGTTGCTGGCCGTCGGCTTCATCGGCGGTCTTGGTCAGATGAGCTTTTTCGAGGCGCTGCGCCGCGCGCCGATCTCGGTGATTGCGCCCCTGGAATACACGGCGCTTGTCTGGGCCTTCGCGCTTGGCTACGCGATATGGGGAGACATCCCGGGACCGAATGTCTGGGCCGGCGCCGTATTGATCGCCGGCGCGGGCCTGATCATTCTCTTTGCCCAGCGGCGCAAAATGCCCGCTCAGGACCTCGAGAGATAGCGCTCTGCAAGCTCCACCCAGAGGGTGGTCCCGACGGGCAGGATATCGTCGTTGAAGTCATAGCGTGGGTGGTGCAGCGGCGGATCGTTGGGTGTCCGTTGCGTGCCGAGGAAGAAGTAGCTGCCCGGGCGCTTGGCGAGCATGTAGGCGAAATCCTCGCTCCCCATCATCGGGCGCGGCAGGTCATAGACCTTGTCCTGTCCAGCAAAGCTCACCGCGAGATCGCGGACGAAATCCGTTTCGGCCTTGTGGTTGATGGTCGGGTCGTATCCCCGCTCATAGTCGATGGTCACGCCCATGCCGTAACTCGCCGCCTGACCTTCGGCCACCGCCCGAATGCGCTGCTCGAGCTGGTCGCGGACCTTGGGATCGAAGGAGCGGATCGAAAGCACCATCTCCGCCCGCTCCGGAATGACATTGCTCGCCGCACCCGCATGGAATCCGCCGACGGTGATGACGGTCGGATCGAGCGGGTGAATGTTGCGCGACACGATCGTCTGCAGCGCCATGACGATGGACGCGCCACACACAATGGGATCGGCCGTCGATTGCGGTTCGGCCCCGTGACCACCACGGCCGTTGACGGTGATCTTGCACTCGTCGACGGCAGCCATGATCGGCCCTTCCCGGAGCGCGATATGGCCGAACGGGATCTCCGGATCGTTATGCAGCGCGAAAACTGCATCGCAGGGGAAGCGATCGAAGAGGCCATCCTCGATCATGATCCGGGCTCCGCCGAAATTCTCTTCGGCTGGCTGGAAAATCAGGTGAATGACACCATCGAAATTCCGCCGTTCGGCGAGGATCTTCGCCGCACCGAGCAGCATTGCGGTATGACCATCATGGCCACAGGCATGCATCACGCCCGGTATCTCGCTGGCATAGGGAAGACCGGTCTCTTCGAGGATCGGCAGAGCGTCGAAGTCGGCTCGAATGCCGATGCTTCGCTCGCTCGACCCGTTTCTGAGGGTGGCGACAATACCGGTCTTGGCAAGCCCGCGCGTCACCTCATAGCCGAAAGCGGTGAGTTGTTCGGCGACATAATCCGACGTCTTGAACTCCGACAGGCCGATCTCCGGAAACCGATGCAGATGATGCCGCGTCGCAAGCACTTCAGCCATCACATTGGGCGCGTGGATCGTCATGGAAATTACCTTTCGGTCGTCTGGGCATGAGCATGAAAGCGCAGACTGTGGCACTTGCCGGCCAGTTGTTCAACCGTATAAAAAGACGTCCATCGCTGACGAAAATCTGCTGCCCTATCCGTGCCGGAGAGACCACCATGACACGACGCACGTTCCAGCGTGCCGGTGAAGCCGAGCGCCGGAAGGATCTGATCGCGGCGACCTTGGACAGCGTTTCGGAACATGGCCTGGAAGGCGCGACCGTCCGCGACATCGCCGCCAGAGCCGGCGTGACCGGCGGTTTGATCCGTCATTATTTCTCCGGCAAGGACGAAATGGTCCAGGCGGCCTATCGCGAAATGCTGGCAGGAATGACCGGCTCCGCCGTCGATGCCATGGCGGAAGCCGGGGCGAACCCGCAGCGGCGCCTGCACGACTTCATCGTTGCCAATGTCAGCCCACCGATTGCCGATCCGAAAGCACTGTCCCTCTGGGCAGCGTTCATCGGTCGGGTGCGATCGGACGAGGAACTCGCCCGCATCCATCGAGAAAACTATCTGGTCTTCATCGGCATACTCGAAGACCTTGTCGGAGCCGTCTTGGCGGCGCGACGACACAACCCGCCCTTCTCCGAAGTCCGGCATCTCGCGGTCGCGATCAACGGCCTCATCGACGGTTTGTGGCTTGAGAATTCGCTCGCAAGTGACCTCTTCGACGAGGGACGTTTGCCGCAGATCGCACTGGATGCCGTCGAGGCTCTGCTGGGCGGATTGTCCTTGAGAGGTGCGGACTGAGCGATGAGACCCGCATCGCAAACAAGCATCCGGTACGCGTCGCGTTCGCGATCTGGTAACCGCACCGACAGATCGCTGACCTGCGAAGTTTCGACCTGCTTGATCGATGCTCGGCGGCTGCGATCAAGCCCCTTGGCCAGCCGCTTGAAATAAGGCATAAAAACGCCAACTCACCTGCCAGGATGCGAAAGTCGCAAAGAGAGTTCAACCGCCTCTGTTAGCCGTCGTATTACGGCCTCTTTCTGCCTCGATTGTTGGTCAACAACCCAATTTTGTGCAATGAGGCGCGGCGGCGAAGACCGGACGGTCGGACCACAACGGCTTTCTATTGAACCATCGAACCGAGAACCTATTTTTCATGACGCTGCATGTCCCATCGCGCGACCTCGAAACCAAGCAGATCGACCATAACGATTCCATACGATCTGCCTATTTTACGATCGAGGAATTGCGGGAAAGCGCCGCTTCTCTGGCGCTGAACGGCGTCGATGAACTACCCGGCCTGCTGGACTTCGACTTCTTCGCCCGGCACAAGGAAAACGAGCGCGAGATCCTGCGCGTCTATCGCGCGACGGCGGCTGACGTCGAAGCCGGGGCCACGATCACGCCTGCGGCCGAGTGGCTGCTCGACAACCACTACATCATCGAAGAAGCGATCCAGGAAGTTCGCCGCGACTTCCCGAAGAAGTTCTATCGCCAGCTGCCGACGATGAAGGTGGGAAGCCGTGAAATCCCGCGGACCATGGCGATGGCATGGCTCTACGTCGCGCATACCCACTCGACCGTCAGCCAGGAAAGCATGACGGCCCTTGTCGAGGGCTACCAGCAGCACCGGACGCTGGAGATCGGTGAACTCTGGGCACTGCCGTCGATCGCGCGCTTCGTGCTCATCGAAAATCTCCGACGCATCGCAACCCGCGTCGATCGCTCCCGCCGGATGCGTCGCCGGGCCAACGAGGTCGCCGACGAGATCATCCGCCTGAACGACCCGGTCGCAGCCGCCACCTATCTCAGCCAGATCGAGCAGCTGGCCGACGACAACACCTTCGCGACACAGTTCCTGTACCGCCTGCGCAATGGCTCGCAGAACACGAGCTTTGCCGTCGAATGGCTGGAAAGCCGACTGGAAGCGGCCGGCCGCACCGCCCAGGAGGCGATGGACGCCGAACACAACCGTCTCTCCTCCGGCAACGTTACGATGGGCAACATCGTGCGGGGCCTGCGCGAGATCGACGACAAGGAATGGTCGGTCTGGGTCGAAGAGGTCAGCCATGTCGACCGGGTCCTCGGCCAGCACACCGATTACCGCGAACTCGATTTCGGCTCGCGCAACGCCTATCGCAACACGATCGAAAGGCTGGCGCGTCGCTGCGACCAGAGCGAGATCGAGATTGCCCAGACGGCGATCGATCTGGCGACACAATCGGCGGGACCCGATGGACAGCTCGATGTTGGAAGCTATCTCGTCGGCAACAGACGGACCGAGCTGGAAAACGCCATCGGCTACAGCCAGCCTCTCTCCCGGATCCTGACCGACGGCATAAAGCGCCTGAACTGGCTCTCCATCGCAATCCCCGTCATTGCGCTCACCGTCGCAGCCCTAGCGGTTATCGGTTACTTCCTCAACCAGGCCGGCCTGCCGACCTCGCTCATCATGGTCCTGCTGGTCCTGGTCTCGCTGCCGGTTTCCGAAGGCGCGACGGGACTGTTCAACACGCTTGTCACCTTCTTCGTCAAACCGTTCCGCCTGACCGGCTACGAGTTCAAGCAGGGCATTCCCGAGGAAGCACGCACCCTCGTCGTCGTGCCCTGCATGATCACCAAGCGTGACGACGTCGACGAACTCATCCGCAATCTCGAAGTCCACTACCTGACCAACCCGCATGGCGAGATTTATTTCGCGCTCTTGAGCGACTGGAAGGACAGCCAGACGGAAGAGACCCCTGCCGATCTGGAGGTCCTCGATTACGCCAAACGCGAACTCGCCCAGCTCAATGGTCGCTACGATTTCGGCGGCAGGAACCGCTTCTACCTCTTGCATCGTCGCCGCCTCTACAACGAGGCCGAAGGCTGCTGGATGGGCTGGGAGCGCAAGCGCGGCAAGCTGCACGAGCTGAACCTGCTGCTGCGCGGCGATCGCGACACCTCCTATCTCCCGGGCGCCAATATGGTGCCGGAAAACGTGCGTTACGTGATGACGCTCGATGCCGACACGCGCCTGATGCGCGACGCCGTCACCAAGCTCGTCGGCAAGATGCACCATCCGATCAATCGTCCGGTGCATGACGAGAAGACCGGCCGCGTGATCAGCGGCTACGGCGTCCTGCAGCCGCGTGTCACGCCCTCTCTGACCACGGGCAAGGATGCCTCGGTCTTCCAGCGCATCTTCTCGATGAACCGCGGCCTCGACCCTTATGTCTTCACGGTCTCCGACGTCTATCAGGACATCACCGCCGAGGGCACATTCACTGGCAAGGGCCTTTACGACGTCGACGCCTTCGAGACGGCGATCAAGGGGCGCATCGACGAAAACAGCGTTCTCAGCCACGACTTGCTCGAAGGTTCCTTCGCCCGCTGCGCGCTTGTCACCGACGTCGAGCTGGTCGAAGACTTTCCGACCCGATACGAGGTCGAGATCTCGCGCCAGCATCGCTGGGCCCGCGGCGACTGGCAGCTCATCCCCTATATCGGCGATACCAGCCGCGGCATCACCAGCCTCGGCCGCTGGAAGATGGTCGACAACCTGCGCCGCTCGCTGACCCCGATTGCCTGGTATGGCGCCTCGGTTCTCGGCTGGGCCACCATGGAGCCGGTGGGCGCCACCATCTGGCAGCTGCTTCTGATCTTCAGCCTCTTCGTCGCCCCGACCCTATCGCTTTTGTCGGGCATCGTCCCGCGTCAGACCGATATCGTGCCGGCCGCGCATTTCCAAACGCTGTGGTCGGAAGTCCGCTCGATCAACGCCCAGGTCGCGCTCCGCATCGTCTTCATCGCCGACAATGCCTGCATGATGGCCGATGCCATCGCCCGCTCGCTTTACCGCATGCTGGTGAGCCGCAAGCTGCTGCTCGAATGGCGCACGGCCGCCAGCGTCCAGTCGGCAGCCCAGGGCTCGATCGCCTCATATTACGAGAACATGCGCCATGCGCCGATCCTCGCCATCCTCTCGGTCGGCGTCGCGGCCATACCCGGCGGCTATGGCTATCTGATCGGCCTTCCGTTCGCCTTCCTCTGGGTACTGTCGCCTCTGCTCGCCTGGTATGTCAGCCAGTCTGCCGAAACGGAAGACAGCCTCGAGGTTCCAGAAAACGTCTCGTACGAACTGCGCAAGATCGCTCGCCGCACCTGGCGCTACTACGAGAACTTCACGACCGCCGGCGACAACTATCTGCCCCCGGACAATTTCCAGGAAACGCCGGAACCGCTGATCGCCCATCGCACCTCGCCGACCAATATCGGCGTCTATCTGCTCTCAGTCGTCTCCGCTCGCCATTTCGGCTGGCTGAGCTTCGAACAGACCATTGAGCGCATGGAGCAGACGATCTCCACCGTCGAACGGATGGAGAAGTATCGTGGCCATCTCTACAACTGGTACTACACGGACACGCTCAACACGCTTGGCCCGAAGTATATTTCGGCGGTCGACAGCGGCAATCTCGCCGGCCATCTGATCGCGATCTCCTCGGCCTGCCGCGAATGGGCGGAGGCGCCGTCCGCACACCTTCAGGGCAATTTCGACGGCATCGGCGATGTCGGCGGCATCCTGCTCGAAGTCCTCGGCGAGCTGCCGGACGACCGAAAGACGGTGCGTCCGCTCCGTCGTCGTCTTGAGGAACGCATCATCGGCTTCAACACGGCGCTTGCCGCCGTCAAGCGCGAGCATGAATTCGCCTCGATCCGCATCATCAATCTTGCCGTGCTCGCGCGTGACGCACAAAAACTGGCGGCAAATCTCCACCACGAAATTCGCTCGGAGGCGAGTGCGGAAGTCGTTCGCTGGACGGAATCGCTGGTGTCGGTTTGCGAAGCCCACATTGCCGACACCGCATTCGACCTCTCGAACATCGATCCGCTGCGCCAGCGCCTGAGCCAGCTCTCCGAGCGCGCCCGCAACCTCGCCTTCTCGATGGATTTCACCTTCCTCTTCCGACCGGAGCGTCGCCTGCTGTCGATCGGTTATCGCGTCGACGCCCGCGAACTGGACGAGGCCTGCTACGACCTGCTCGCGTCGGAATGCCGTCTGACCAGCCTGTTTGCGATTGCCAAGGGTGATCTGCCGACGGAACACTGGTACCGCCTCGGTCGCCAGGTCGTGCCGATCGGTGCCCGCGCTGCGCTGATCTCCTGGTCGGGCTCGATGTTCGAGTATCTGATGCCGCCGCTCGTCATGCAGGAGCGACAGGGTGGCATTCTCAACCAGACGAACAATCTCGTGGTCATCGAACAGATGAACCACGGCCGCCGGCTGAACATCCCCTGGGGCATTTCGGAAGCAGCCTTCAATGCCCGCGACCACGAGATGAACTATCAGTACACCAACTTCGGTGTGCCGACACTCGGCCTGAAACGCGGCCTCGGCCAGAACGCCGTTGTGGCACCCTATGCCTCGATCCTCGCAAGCCAGTATTACCCCGAGGCAGCGCTTGAGAACCTCAAACGCCTGCGCAAGCTCGGCGCGCTCGGGGCTTACGGTTTCCACGACGCGGTCGACTTCACCCCGACGCGCCTGCCAGACGGCAAGAAATGCGCTGTCGTCTACAACTACTATGCCCACCATCATGGCATGTCGATCGCAGCCATCGCCAATGTCGCCTTCAACGGCCGCCTGCGCGCGCTCTTCCACGCCGATCCGGTGATCGAAGCGGCAGAACTTCTCCTGCAGGAGAAGACGCCCCGCGAAATCCCGGTCATGAGCGCGAAATACGAGCCACAGACCCCGGGCAAGGGCCAGGCGGACCTTCTGCGCGCCGAAGTCCGCACGATCGAGGATCCCGCGACCAAGGACCGCGAAGTCGTCTTCCTTTCGAATGGCCACTATTCTGTGATGATGACAGCCACCGGCTCCGGATTCTCGCGCTGGAACGGTCAGTCCGTCACCCGCTGGAAACCCGACACGACCGAAGACCGCTGGGGCACGTTCCTCTTCCTGCGCGATACCGCCACCAATGAGTGGTGGTCGGCGACATCGGCGCCGCGCCGCGCAGAAGACGAAAAGACCAAGGTCATCTTCGGCGACGACAAGGCGGAATTCTTCAAGACCGTCGGCGACATCTCGACCTCGGTCGAATGCATCGTCGGCACCGAGCATGATGCCGAAGGCCGCAGGCTGACGATCCTGAACACCGGCACGGAAGACCGCTACATCGAGGTTACGTCCTACACCGAGCCGGTACTGGCCTATGAGGACAGCGACAACGCCCATCCGCTCTTCTCGCGCATGTTCGTCAAGACCGAATTCGGTCGTCGCCGCGACGTGATCCGCGCCGAGCGCAACAAGCGCAGCCCGTCCGACCCGGATATCTGCGTTGCCCATCTGGTGGTCGACAGTGCGGGCCAGGGTCGCCCGACGGAATTCGAAACCGACCGCCGCAAGTTCCTCGGCCGTGGCCGCAGCCTCGGCGAGGCAGCCGCCTTTGACCCCGGCGCCAACCTTTCCGGCTCGGAAGGATTTACGCTCGATCCGATCCTCAGCCTCCGCCGCGTGGTGCGCGTGCCGGCTGGCAAGAAGGTCCAGGTGATCTTCTGGACCATGGCAGCCCCGAACCGCGAGGAAATCGATCAGGCGATCGAACGCTACCGTCATCCGGATGCCTTCAGCCACGAGCTCATCCATGCCTGGACGCGTGCCCAGGTCGAGCTTCGCCACATCGGCATCACCTCGCAGCAGGCGGCTGCCTTCCAGCATCTGGGCCGTTACCTGACCTATCCCGACAATCACCTGCGTGCGGATCCCGAAACGGTCCGCAAGGGGCTGAGGTCGCAGTCGGCGCTGTGGCCCATGGCGATTTCGGGCGACTTCCCGATCTTTGCGCTGCGCATCAACGACGACATGGACATGGACATCGCCCGCGAGGCGATGAGTGCACTGGAATATCTGCGTCGCCGCGGCGTCGTGGCCGATCTCGCGATTATTAACGAGCGCGCGACCTCCTATGCGCAGGACATGCAGCATGCGCTCGACCAGATGGCGGACAATCTGCGCCACCGCCTGCCCGGCGGTCGCCAGCATGTGTTCACGGTCCGCGACGACCTGCAGGACGAGGGCTCGACACTTGCAGTCCTGGCAGCCGCCCGCGTTGTACTCCACACCCGCAACGGCAAGATCGTCGACCAGGTGAACCGCGCCGTCTCGCTCTTCGCCACTCCGCGCACGATCGATGGTGAGCTCGAATGGGCAGGCTTGCCGCCCGTACAGTCGACTCCCGCCAAAACGGGCCGCGTGACCGACGGTTCCGACCTCGACTTCTGGAACGGCTTCGGCGGTTTCTCGAAAGACGGTTCGGAGTATGTCGTGCGTCTCGACGGATCTGCGGCAACGCCGCAGCCGTGGATCAACGTCATCGCAAACGAGAACTTCGGCTTCCACGTCTCGGCAGAAGGGGCCGGCTTCACCTGGAGCCAGAACTCGCGCGACTACCAGGTAACGCCCTGGACCAACGATCCCGTGGTAAACCGTCCGGGCGAGGCCTTCTACGTCACCGATCTTGGCAGCGGACGCGCCTATGCGACCGTCAGCGCGCTGAACACCGATCCTGCGGCCACCTTCGAGACACGCCATGGCATGGGTTACTCAACCTTCGTCAGCCAGCATGGCGATCTCGAGATCGAACTGACCCAGACTGTGGATCGCGAGCGCCCGGTGAAGCTCACGAAGATCCGGCTGAAGAACGCGAGCCCGGAGCCACGCAAATTCCGCATCTATGGCTACGCAGAATGGATCCTCGGCAACAATCCCGCCCGCACCGCACCTTTCGTTCTGTCGACCTTCGATGAGGAAACCGGCGCACTGCTCGCGTCGAACCCCTATGACATCAACTATCCCGGTCGCTTCGCCTTCCTGGCAGGACCGGAACAGCCGGATGGCTATACGGCCAGCCGGCGCGAATTCATCGGTCGCAACGGCACGATCAAGCTGCCACAGGCCGTAGTCCGTGCCTCGGGTCTTACGGGCTCGATCGAGAGCGAAAGCGACCCTTGTGCGGCAATTGCCTTCGATGTCGAGCTTGCTCCCGGTCAGTCGCGCGACATGACCTTCCTGCTCGGTGAAACCGAGACAGCGGAAGCCGCAGTCGATCTTGTGAAGACGGTTCGCGGCTCAGGGTTCGAGACGGTCCTCAAGGCCAACCGCGACTTCTGGACAGGCTTCACCGGCAAGCTCTCGGTGGAGACCGGCGACAAGGCCTTCGACAACCTCGTCAATCGCTGGCTGCCCTATCAGGCGCTCGCCTGCCGCATCTTCGGCCGTGCCGGATTCTACCAGGCAAGCGGCGCTTACGGCTTCCGTGACCAGTTGCAGGACACGCTGGCATTCCTGACCGTCGAACCTAAGCTCGCCCGCCGCCAGATCCTGAATGCCGCTGCGCGTCAGTTCGTAGAAGGGGACGTTCAACATTGGTGGCTGCCGCAGACAGGCGCGGGTGTCCGCACCATGATCTCCGACGACGTCGTCTGGCTCGCCTATGCAGTCGACCAGTATGTCTCGGCGACGGGTGACCAAGCGATCCTGTCGGAACAGATCCCGTTCCTCGACGGACCGCAGCTTACGCAGGGTCAGCATGACAGCTTCTTCCTGCCCAATACCGCCGCTGAAACGGCAGATCTCTATGAGCACGCGGCTCGCGCGCTCGACCTCGCCATTGCCCGCACAGGCGAACACGGCCTGCCCTTGATCCTCGGTGGCGATTGGAACGACGGCATGAACCGCGTCGGGATCGAAGGCCGTGGCGAAAGTGTCTGGCTTGGCTGGTTGCTTGCCGCCACATTGGAACGCTTCAGGCTGCAGGCGGACAAGCGTGGCGATCGAGACCGCAGTGCCCGCTGGAGCGAGCATGTCGCGAAGCTCAAGGCTGCCCTGGAAACGGCAGGCTGGGACGGAGAGTATTATCGTCGTGGCTATTTCGACGACGGCTCGCCGCTCGGTTCGAATGGTTCACGCCAGTGCCAGATCGACTCCATCGCCCAGTCCTGGAGCGTTCTGTCCGGAATGGGAGATCCCGCCCATACCGGAAAGGCACTCGATTCCGCCGTCTCGAAGCTTGTAGACGCAGAGAATGGCATCGTCCGCCTCTTCACGCCGGCTTTCGAAAAACCCGAAATCGATCCGGGCTACATTGGCGCCTATCCGCCTGGCGTGCGTGAAAACGGCGGTCAGTATACCCATGCGGCGATCTGGCTCGGCCTGTCCCTGATCCAGGCCGGTCGTCTCGCCGATGCCTGGCGCGTCTTCGAAATGTTGAACCCGATTAATCATGCAAGAACGGCAGACGAGGCAGAGCGTTATCGCGTCGAGCCTTACGTCGTTGCGGCCGATATCTATGGCGGCGACGGCTATGCCGGACGCGGTGGTTGGACCTGGTACACGGGATCTGCAGGCTGGCTCTATCGTTTCGCGGTCGAAGGCTTCCTCGGCATCCGTCGCAAGGGCGGCGAGCTTGTCGTGAACCCTGCCCTGCCCGAACATTGGGAAGGCTTCAAGGCCAAGGTCGACGTCGATGGTCGAAAGGTCGCTGTCGCCGTCACACGCACCGCAGAAGGCTACGATGTGACCCTCGATGGCAAGCTGCAGGCAACCAGTGAGGATCTACCGCCTGCACCGCCGCCGGCCAAGAAACCGGCGCGCAAGCCGAAGATCAAGGCAGCCGAATAGGCAGCCAATGCAGCAAACGAAAGAGGCCCCGCCAGCGCTGGCGGGGCCTCTTTGCTGTTTCGCAATGGTGCCGGCCGTCAGGCCGAGTACACGATCAGCAAATCCTTGGCGTCGATCTGGTCACCAATCCGCACCAGCACTTCCGCAATCGTCCCGTCGCGGTCGGCATGCAGCGCCGTTTCCATCTTCATCGCTTCGATCGAAAGCAAGACGTCGCCAGACTTGACCGTCTGGCCGGCAGAGACGGAAACCTGCGAAATGACGCCCGGCATCGGCGCACCGAGCTGCGCGGTATTGCCGGTTTCCGCCTTGCGGCGGACGGCGCTGCCTGAAGCTCCATGGGCCCGATCCGGCACCTTGATACGGCGTGGCTGCCCGTTCAGTTCGAAGAACACGGTCACCATACCCTTGTCGTCGGTATGGCCAAGCGCCTGATTGACGATGACAAGCGTCTTGCCCTTTTCGAGGTCGAGGAACAGTTCCTCGCCGGCAGGCAGGCCATAGAAATACTGCGGCGTCGGAATGACCGAGACCGGACCATACATGTCGGCCGCGAGCGCGTAATCGGTGAAGACCTTCGGATACATAAGATACGAGGCAAATTCGAAGTCGCTGACCTCGCGACCGAGCTTTTCCTCGATCACCTTGCGCTCGGCGTCCAGATCAGCAGGCGGCAGAAGCGAGCCCGGCACGGCCGTATAGGGCTCCTCGCCCTTCAGCACCTTCTTCTGCAGCGCTTCCGGCCAACCGCCTGGAGGCTGACCGAGATCGCCCTTCAGCATCGAGACAACCGAATCAGGGAAAGCGATGTCCTTGGCCGGGTTTTCGACCTCGGCCACAGAGAGATCCTGGCTCACCATCATCAGCGCCATGTCACCGACGACCTTGGACGACGGCGTTACCTTGACGATGTCGCCGAACATCTGGTTGGCGTCGGCATAGGCCTGGGCGACTTCATGCCAGCGGGTCTCAAGACCGAGCGAACGGGCCTGTTCCTTGAGGTTGGTGAACTGGCCACCCGGCATTTCGTGCAGATAGACTTCCGAAGCCGGCCCCTTGAGGTCGCTCTCGAAGGCCGCATACTGCGTGCGCACGGCTTCCCAGTAGAAGGACAGACGACGGATCCAGTGCGGATCGAGACCCGGATCCCGTTCAGAGCCGCGCAGGGCCTCGACGATCGAGCCAAGGCACGGCTGCGAGGTATTGCCCGAGAAGGCGTCCATGGCGGCATCGACCGCATCGACGCCGGCCTCAACAGCGGCGAGCACAGTCGCAGCCGCAATGCCGGATGTGTCATGGGTGTGGAAATGGATCGGCAGACCCGTCTCTTCGCGCAGGGCCTTGAACAGCACCTTGGCGGCGGCAGGCTTCAACAGGCCCGCCATGTCCTTGACCGCGATGATATGCGCCCCGGCCTTTTCCAGCTCCGCGGCAAGCGCGGTATAGTACTTGAGGTCATACTTCGGACGCGCCGAGTTGAGGAGGTCGCCGGTGTAGCAGATCACCGCCTCGCAGAGCTTGTTCTCCTCGATGACGGCATCCATCGACACCCGCATGTTGTCGACCCAGTTCAGGCAGTCGAAGACGCGGAAGAGGTCGATCCCACCCTGGGCCGCCTGGCGGACGAAATACTTCACCACGTTGTCGGGATAGTTCTTGTAGCCGACGCCGTTCGCGCCGCGCAGCAGCATCTGCAGGAGCAGGTTCGGCGCGCCTTCACGCACGAGAGCGAGACGCTCCCACGGATCTTCGGTCAGGAAGCGCATCGAGACGTCGAAGGTCGCGCCACCCCAGCACTCGAGCGAGAACAGGTTCGGCAGCGCCCGCGCATAGGTATCCGCGATCCTCGCGATATCATGTGTGCGGACACGCGTCGCCAGCAGCGACTGGTGGCCGTCACGCATGGTCGTGTCGGTCATCAGGATGCGCTTTTCGTTGCGCATCCAGTCGCCGAATTTCTTCGGTCCGAGCTCGTCGAGCAACTGCTTTGTGCCCGGCTTGATATCGGCGTCGATATAGGGAACGACCGGCTCGGCGGCATCGGCCGGCGGCTTGGGACGACCCTTTACTTCCGGATGGCCGTTGACGGTCACATCAGCGAGATAGGTGAGAAGCTTCGTCGCACGGTCCTGACGCTTCACCTGCTGGAAGAGTTCCGGCGTCGTATCGATGAAACGGGTCGTGTAGGAATTGTCGCGGAAGCTCGGATGGCCGATGATCGCTTCGAGGAAGGTCAAGTTGGTGGCAACACCACGGATGCGGAACTCGCGCAGCGCGCGGTCCATGCGGCTGATCGCTTCCTGCGGCGTGCTGCCCGACGCCGTTACCTTGACCAGCAGCGGATCATAGTAGCGGGTGATGATCGCACCCGAATAGGCAGTACCACCATCGAGACGAATGCCGAAACCGGCAGCCGAACGATAGGCGGTGATGCGGCCATAGTCGGGAATGAAGTTCTGTTCCGGATCCTCGGTGGTGATGCGGCACTGCAGCGCGTGGCCGTTGAGGCGGATGTCAGCCTGCTTGGGCACGCCCGATTCCGGCGTCCCGATCGCGTGGCCATCGAGGATGTGGATCTGTGCCTTGACGATATCGATGCCGGTCACGACTTCTGTGACCGTGTGCTCGACCTGGATGCGCGGGTTGACCTCGATGAAGTAGAATTTTCCGGTGTTGGCATCCATTAGATATTCGACTGTGCCAGCGCCGATATAGCTGGTCGCCTTGGCGATACGCAGCGAGTAGTCGGCCAGCTCCTGGCGCTGCACTTCGTTGAGATAGGGCGCTGGCGCCCGCTCGACGACCTTCTGGTTGCGGCGCTGGATCGAGCAGTCACGTTCGAAGAGATGCACGACATTGCCATGCGTGTCGCCGAGCACCTGGCTCTCGACGTGGCGCGCACGCTCGACGAGCTTCTCGAGATAGACCTCGTCCTTGCCGAACGCGGCCATGGCCTCGCGCTTGCCTTCCGTTACCTCACGCAGCAGGTCCTTCGGATCGCGAATGGCGCGCATGCCACGACCGCCACCGCCCCAGGAGGCCTTGAGCATGACGGGATAACCGATCTCCGCGGCAAGCCGATGGATCTCGGCCTCGTCGTCCGGCAACGGATTGGTGGCGGGTACGACCGGCACGCCGACGCTGATGGCGAGATTGCGGGCGGCAACCTTGTTGCCGAGCTGGCGCATCGTATCGCTTTTCGGGCCGATGAAAATCAGACCGGCATCGTTGCAGGCGTCCACGAACTCGGGACTTTCCGACAGGAGGCCGTAGCCCGGGTGAATGGCATCGGCGCCCGACAGCTTGGCAACGCGGATGATCTCATCGATCGCCAGATAGCTTTCGATCGGGCCAAGATCCCTCTCCAGATGCGGACCGCGGCCAACCTGGTAACTTTCATCCGCCTTGAAGCGGTGCAGCGCGAGTTTGTCTTCCTCGGCCCAGATGGCGACCGTTTTCAGACCGAGCTCGTTGGCGGCGCGAAAGACGCGGATCGCGATTTCCGAACGGTTGGCGACAAGGATCTTGGATATTGGCAATTCGATCTCCCCAAAACGATATGCCAGGGCATTGTGCACCTGCGAAGAAAAGTCATAGCGCGTTGTTTTAGGAAGTTCAATTTGCCTTGGTCGACCTCGAGAAAATTCCGTCCCTTCTTAGGTCACCAGGCCGAGACGGAACGACAAGGCCACGACATGCTGGCGATTTTTCGCATTCAGTTTGTCCTGAATACCGTTCATGTACCAGTCGACCGTATGGTTGGAGATCTTCAGGATCTTGCTGATCTCGTTGGACGTCAGCCCATCTGCCAGATAGTTCAGCACTTCCATTTCGCGGCGCGTCATCCGCGTATCGATCGGCTTCGTCGCTTCTGTCTCGTTCGCATGCTTGAACTCGAGCAGACGCCAGTAGGCCTTCTTCGCCACCGCATCGAAAAGCGCGATCTCAGTTGGCGAAAGATCGACAGGACGTCCGCCGACCGTCATATTGCCGAGCAGGCCTGTTCGCCCATGAACGGGGAAGATGTAGCCATCCGCCAGGCCGAAACGCAGGCTGTCTCCAAGCATGCGCTCCATCCGCTTGCGATGCGGATCGGCACGGAAAGCGTGCAGCGCGTCGCGCCAACGGAACCCGGCATGGGCCTGTCCGAGATAGCGGATCGTCGGATCGATCAGAACGTATTTCTTAGCGATATAGAGCTGCGGCCAACCCTCGGGCCAGTGGCCGGTCAGGACGAGGTTCATCGGGTTCTCGTCCGGCTTCGGCTGGCGAACAACCCCGTAATACTCGAAGCCATAGCCTCGAACCAGTTTCTCCAGCTCCGAAACAACCTCGGCTGCCGATCGGCATTCATCGACGATGACAAGGAAATGCAGCAATTGGTTGATATTCACAAAGTCTCTCCAAAATGCGCTACTAAAATTACCATTAAAAAGCCACGAGCGACGGCTTTTTCGGCCACGCGAAGCAATTTGAACGTTTACCGTCAAAATGGGTTATTGGAAACCTATGGCGGCGTGCGGAATTCTAGCTTCGCCCGACCACGAAGCGCTGTCTGGCATGGGTGGGATCTTGCGGCGGCATGGCTGTCGCATTAGGCATCCTTTCTGGCTGGCGGACTGCGCGAGCGGAAAATTCGGCGAGTTTCGCGACATCAGGCAAAGGTGAACCCAGTTGTCCCTGCTACAAGTATATTTCAAGGCCCTGAAATACCTTGCAAGTTACAAGTTAAGAGTTTCACTCGTCGTCGCTGCGAACGTCGTTCTCGCTGTCATTACGATCCTCGAGCCCATTCTTTTCGGTCGCATCATTGATGCGATCTCGGAAAAGCGGGACGCCACGGGAATCCTGATCGCCTGGGGCTGCTTCGGCGTATTCAACACGGTCGCCTATGTGCTTGTCGCGCGCCAGGCCGATCGACTGGCCCATGGCCGCCGCGCGGATCTGCTGACCGAATCATTCGGCAAGATCATTTCCATGCCGCTCAGCTGGCACCACACGCGCGGCACCTCGAATGCCCTGCATACGCTGTTGCGCGCGGGTGAGACGCTGTTCGGGCTATGGCTGGAATTCATGCGAACCCATCTGGCGACAGCCGTTGCATTGGCCTTGTTGATCCCGACCGCCTTTTCGATGGACGTGCGGCTCACATCGGTCCTGATCATCCTGGCTGTCCTTTATGTCATCATCGGCAAGACAGTGATGAACAGGACCAAGGAAGGCCAGGCCTCGGTGGAGAGCCACTATCACACGGTCTTTTCCCATGTGAGCGACTCGATCAGCAACGTCTCGGTCCTGCACAGCTACAACCGCATCGAGGCGGAGACGCGCGCGCTGAAAGAATACACGACCAAGCTGCTCTCCGCTCAGTATCCGGTCCTCGATTGGTGGGCGCTGGCAGGCGCCCTGAACCGCATCGCTTCGACACTGTCTATGCTCGTCATCCTCGTAATCGGCACACTGCTGGTTCAGCGAGGCGAATTGACGGTCGGCGACATCATCGCCTTCACAGGCTTTGCCACCCTCTTGATCTCCCGTCTCGATCAGATGATCGCCTTCGTGAACCAGATCTTCGAAGCGCGATCTAAACTCGAAGACTTTTACAAGCTTGAGGACGCCGTGCAGGAACGCGAGGAGCGCGCAGGTTCGGCCGACCTCGAGCCGGTTCGCGGCGATGTGGAGTTCCGCAACGTTTCCTTCGATTTCGCCTCCACCACCCAGGGCGTGCGCGATATTTCCTTCCATGCCCGCGCAGGCCAGACGGTTGCCATCGTCGGTCCAACGGGCGCCGGCAAGACCACGCTCATAAACCTCCTGCAGCGCGTCTATGATCCCCAGTCGGGTCAGATCCTGATCGACGGCCAGGACATCGCCAAGGTGACCAGGAAGTCGCTGCGCCACTCGATCGCGACTGTTTTCCAGGATGCAGGCCTGCTGAACCGTTCGATCAAGGAGAATATCCGCCTTGGTCGCGAGGACGCGACCGAGGAGGAAATCATCCAGGCGGCCGAAGCAGCCGCCGCTACAGACTTCATTGAAAGCCGCATGATCGGCTACGACACCCATGTCGGCGAGCGCGGCAACCGCCTGTCCGGCGGCGAACGCCAGCGCATTGCCATCGCTCGTGCGATCCTCAAGAACGCGCCGATCCTCGTGCTAGACGAAGCCACCAGCGCGCTTGACGTCGAAACGGAAGCCCGCGTCAAACAGGCAATCGACCGGCTCAGAAAGAACCGCACCACCTTCATCATCGCCCACCGCCTCTCGACCATTCGCGAAGCCGACCTTGTCGTCTTCCTCGACCATGGCCAGGTGATCGAGATGGGCAATTACGACCAGCTGAGCGCGCTCGGTGGTCGCTTCACCTCACTCCTGCGCACCAGTGGCCTTCTGAAGGAAGAGCCAAGCCCGGCAATCTGAGGCTTTCGAAGCCGTTCAGAGGCTATCGAGTCTGTCCAGCACCTCAGTGGCGTGCTTGCGGATGGCGTCCTGCTTGAAGGGATCCATGCGCCGCCAGGTCGCATACATGTTGGAAAGCCGCGGATTGCGCGCGAGCTTCTCTGTGTTGCGGTCGAGGAAATCCCAGTAAAGCGCATTGAACGGACAGGCCTTCGATCCCGTCGTCAGCTTTGGATCGTAGCGACAGCCGCCGCAGAAATTGCTCATCCGGTCGATGTATTTGCCGCTCGCCGCATAGGGCTTGCTCGCCATGATCCCGCCATCGCCATAAAGCGCCATGCCGAGTGTGTTCGGCAGTTCAACCCACTCATAGGCATCGGAATAGACGGCAAGATACCAGTCGCAGACTTGCACCGGATCGATCCCGGCCAGCATCGCGAAGTTGCCCGTCACCATCAGCCGCTGGATATGATGTGAATAGGCATGCTCGATCGTGTCGCCGACCGCACCCCGCATGCAGGCCATGTCGGTCTTCGCCGTCCAGTACATCTGCGGCAGGGGACGCGACGCAACAAGATGATTGAGGCCGGCATAGTCGGGCATCTCGGTCCAGTAGATACCGCGCACATATTCGCGCCAACCGAGGATCTGCCGGATAAAGCCCTCGACGGCATTGAGCGGCGCCCGCCCGTCGAACCACGCCGCTTCCGCTCGCCGGATGACGTCAATCGGAAGAAGCAGGCCGGCATTGACGTAGGATGAGATCAGCGAGTGGTAGAGATAAGGCTCGCCCTTCACCATCGCGTCCTGATAGTCGCCGAAAGTGGGCAGGATCTCTTCGATGAACTGCTGAAGCTCCATCTCCGCCTGGGCAGCAGTCACTGCAAAATGAAAGCTGGCGAGCGAACCCATGTGGCCGGTGAAGCGCTCTTCGACCAAGTCCAGTACGGACTTCGTGATCGTATCCTTTCGGTGGCTGATCCGCTTTGGTCCCTTCAACCCCTCCGCCGGTGGCTTGCGGTTCTCGGCATCGAGATTCCACTTGCCGCCGACAGGCTCCTCGCCCTCCAGCAGCACCCGGTGACGCCTGCGCATGTCGCGATAGAAATACTCCATGCGCAGCTGCTTGCGCCCTTTGCGCCATTCCCGGAAGTCCTCGATCGAACAGAGAAAGCGATCATCTTCCCGGATCTCGACCGGCACACCGAGGGACGCTTCCCATCCGCGCATCTCGTCCGCCAGACGCCACTCCCCGCATTCCGTCACGACGACGGAGGCTGCGCCGGTGTCGGCAAGAGTGCGGGCAAGTTCGCCTTTCAGGCTCTGCGTGTTCTGAGGATCGTCCAGAGTGACATAACGGACGGCAAGACCCTTTTCTCTCAACTCCTCGGCAAAGTGCCGCATGGCGGAAAACAGAAAGGCAATCTTCTTCTTGTGATGCTTCACATAAGTCGCCTCGCTCATGACTTCCGCCATCAACACGAGCGAGGTTTCAGGATCGGCATCGGCAAGCGCTGACAGCGAGTGACTGAGCTGATCGCCGAGAACGAGATGGATGCGCGAGGCCATCACCATTCGATCGGCTGGCCGTCATAGGCGAAGAAGCCACCGGTCTGTGCCGGCTCCAGCCCATCAAGGACCGAGAGCATCATGGCGACACTGTCTGCCGGCTGGATCTTGTCATGCGTCTTGGAGAAACCGCCGGAAAAGCCGGTATCGACGGAACCCGGATGCAGCGCCACCACAACGCTCTTCGGTCGAAGACGAGCGATTTCGATAGCACATGTGCGGGTGATCTGGTTCAGCGCCGATTTTGCGGAGCGGTAGGAGATCCAGCCGCCAAGCTTGTTGTCGCCGATCGAGCCGACCCGTGCCGAAAGCGTCGCAAAAACGCTCTTGCCTTCATTGGAGAGAAGCGGCGCGAAGTGTTTGAGCGCAAGTGCCGGGCCGATCGCGTTCAAGGCAAACTGCGCTGCCATCACATCGGCCTGGATCGCCTTGATCGTCTTCTCTGGACCATTGCCGTTGATCACGAGCGCACCCGTTGCGCAGAGGATCAGGTCGAACTTGAAGCCCGCTTCCGAAAGTCGCGCAGCCGCAGCGGCGACGGACGCATCATCCGTGATGTCGAACCCGTCAACGCTGCGCGACAGTTCGATCACACTGCCACAATTCGGATCGGCCTTGATCGCAGCGGCAAAGGCGCCACCGATACCGCCACTTGCCCCAAGCACGAGCGCACGGTAGCCGGGATTGAGGGACGTCATTCCGGAAAAGTCGGTCATCTGAAAACTCCTGCAGGTCTGTGCTACCCAATACGGCAGGCAGCCAGACCGGATCAGGCACAGATTGTCTCAGGGGCGTTCGATGGCGCCGTCGAAAGACGGCATCGCGCCAGGATCGATCTCCATCAACCAGCAGATCAGCCCCGCAATCTCGGTTTGCTTGAGCGCAACATCGAGACCAAGCCGGAAACCGACCGTGTAGAACGGCACTTCGGTCTCCTGTGGCGTCGGCCCGGCATGATTGCCGTCGTCACCCATGCCGTGATCGGCGGTGACGATCACCGTGTAACCGGCCTCGACCCAGCCCGGCAGATGTCGCGCAAGTAAATCCCCCTGCAGGCGCGCTGCATTGCGATAGCCGATGCTGTCACCCCCATGCTTGTGGCCGGCATCGTCGACATTCATCGGATGGAGCAGGAGAAAGTCCGGTGCCTTGGCGCGGATCAGCCATTCGGCATCGGCGAAGAGATGGCTGTCTGGATAAGCGTCGTCCCAGTAGAACAGGCCGTGTGCAATATCTCCAGTGCCATCGACAAGAATGCGATCGCGATATCGGTCGAACGGGCAGGAGACATAGAGCTCCGACACCCAGTGATAGGCCGCCGCAGCCGTCACTCCACCCTGTGCGCGAACTCGCGCGAAGAGATTATCCCCTATCGAGCGGCGCACGACGCCATTGCTGACCACACCGTGGTCCACGGGCTTCCGCCCAGTCATCAGCGTCTCATAGAGGGGACGTGACATGGCCGGCAGCTCGCAGGTCAGCTTGCGCACATCGGCGCGGCCCGCAGCCACGAGACCTTCCATGTAGCCGAGACAGGTACGGGCCGCATCGTAACGCAGCCCGTCGAGAACGATCAGGATCACTTTGTTCATGGCGCGCAACTTGCCACGCCGCGCGCCAAAGGCAAGGCCGACTTAGATTATAGGCTTCCCGCCTGTGACAGCGATCGTCGCGCCGGACACGTAACTCGACAGCGGGTCTGCCAGCATCACATAGGCTGTCTGCAATTCCGCCGGTTGCCCAGGCCGCTTCATCGGCACCTGTTTGCCGAAGTTCTTGACCTTCTCTTCCGGCATGGTCGAGGGGATGAGCGGCGTCCAGATCGGGCCGGGTGCCACGGCATTGGCCCGGATGTTCTTTTCCGCCAGCATCTGCGCAAGACCGGCCGTAAAATTCTGGATCGCGCCCTTGGTGGTCGCATAGGCGAGAAGGTGCGGGCTGGGGCTATCCGAGTTGATCGACGCCGTGTTGATGATCGAACCGCCATTTTTCATATGCGGCACGGCCGCCTTGGTCAGGTAGAACATCGCATGGATGTTGACCCGAAAGGTGAGTTCCCACTCCTCGTCCGGGATCTCCGTGATGTCATCGAAGCTGGCCTGATGGGCTGCATTGTTGACAAGAATATCGACGCCGCCGAGTTCACGAACCGCTGTGTCGACAATCTCTCTGCAATGATCAGCGTTTTGGATATCCCCTCGGACCAGCACGGCCTTGCGCCCCGCCTTTTCCACCCAACGGGCGGTATCCTGCGCGTCCTCGTCCTCCTCGATATAGGAGAGCAGCACATCGGCGCCTTCGCGCGCATAGGCGATTGCCACCGCCCGGCCGATCCCGCTGTCGCCGCCGGTGATGATCGCCTTCAGCCCTTCGAGCTTGCCCGACCCCTTGTAGCTTTCTTCGCCGTGATCAGGCCTCGGGTCCATGTCCGAGGTGCGGCCCGGCATCGGGACTTTCTTCTGCGAAAATGGGGGCGTCGGATAATCGGCCATGGGTCATCTCCTCGTTGCTGATGTCGAGGGTCAAACCGGTGAGCCATGGATGAGTTCCGGAAATCGGTACCGGCAAATGAACAGGGCCGGCGTGACGCCGGCCCTTTGAAACATTCGGGATCACCCGCGCCAGGCGGCGACAGCCTGCGGTTTCAGCACGCTCTCGCCAAGCACCGGATCGGCGCCTTCAGGGAGCGCCCAGTCTTCCATTCCGTAGTTGAAGGCGAAGACGAGATCGCCGCGGCGACGGATACGGATCGAATCTGGAACCCGGATTGTCGGAATATCAGCCTTCTTCGTTGCAAGCTGGAGCACCTCGGCCAGGAGACCAGCATCCGCCCAGCAGGCGAGATAGAGTACATTGCCCTTCTCGGTCAGAGCCGGATCGCCGTTTTCGAAGGTCGCCAGCACCGAGGTCGAGGTCTCCACATATTCGCGCCAACGGATCGCATGACCCGAAACCGCACCGGAAACGCCATCCGAGAGCCCCGGCCGCATGGAGGAAACCTGAGTGACGCGATTGCCCGTCAGGCTCCCGAGCGGACCCGGCGGCAGGTTTTCCGGAATGCGGAAATTGCGGTCGCGCGAACCCGTACGGGCGCCGATCACCACGACACCCCCAGCCTTTTCGAGCTCGGCCCGTGCCGCTTCGGTCACTTCCGTCATGCAGGGCACCACGACCAGCGGATAGCCCTCGAGCGAGGCACCCGGACGGACGAAATCGACGTTGAGACCCAGATGGCGAAGGGCCTCGTACCAACGGAAGCAGAGTTCCTCGTAGCGGAAATCCTTGCCCTGCGGCTGGATCATCGTCGACCAATAGCTCTGGTAGTCGAAGACCAGCGCGACAGGTGCCTGGCTCGTTTCGGGAAGCGCGCCGAGCGCAGCCAACTCGTCCGAGACCTGCATGGCTTCCTTGCCGCCCGGCGACCATTCGTCGAGGCCGGGCAGGTTCAGGCCCGCATGCATCTGTTCCTGCGCAAACGGTGCCTGACGCCAGCGGAAATAGCTGACGACATCAGCGCCATGCGCGAGCGCCTCCCAGGTCCACAGACGCACCATGCCGGGCTTCGGCACGGGGTTCCACGGCGCCCAGTTCACCGGCCCCGGCTGCTGCTCCATCACCCAGAAGCGCCCTTTGCCGACGGCGCGGTAGAGATCGTGGTGATAGGGCGCGATATCGGGATGCGAGGTTTCGGCCCAGCGATTGCGCTCTTCTTCCGTGAAGGGAAACTTCTCAACGAAGCCGATCGGATAGCTGTCCCAGGAGGCGAGATCGAGATTGTCGCCGACCTTGAAGTGATCGAAATCGGAGACGAAGCCCATGAAGTTATGCGTGATCCAGCGATCCGGCGAATGCTTGCGGATGATCTCGCACTGCATCTTGTCGTAAGCCGCGACCTGGTCCGAATGGAAGCGCCAGAAATCGAGACGCGTCGCCGGGTTCGGCTCGGTCACCGTCAGGTTCGGCAGGGCGACGTCGTCGAAACTGGTCAGCTCCATCGACCAGAAGACCGAACCCCAGGCTTCGTTGAGCTGATCGGTCGACTGGTAGCGCAGCCGCAGCCAGCGCTTGAAACTCCTCAGATCCTCAGGCCCCCAGGACAGCGTCGTGTCATGGCAGCCATATTCGTTATCGGTCTGCCAGCCGGCGATGCCGGGATGGGTCCCGTAGCGCTTGGCGACGATCTCGACGATCCGGGCGCTTTCCTTCCACCAGGTCTCCGACGAGAAGGTGTAATGGCGACGCGACCCGAAACCGCGCGGGCGGCCCTGTTCGTCATAGGGGATGATATCGGGGCATTCGTCCACCAGCCACTTGGGCGGGGTTGCGGTCGGCGTGCCGAGAACGACCTTGAGGCCCGCTTCGTGCAGCACGTCGATCGCCCGATCGAGCCATTCGAAGGTGAAAGTGCCGCGCGAGGGCTCCAGTCGAGACCAGGCAAACTCACCGATACGCACGAAGGAAATGCCGAGTTCGCGCATCCGGCGCGCGTCGGTTCGCCACCGGCTTTCGTCCCAGTGTTCCGGATAGTAGCAAACGCCCAGCATTATCGTGTCAGATCCCCATTGATGACGGCCTTGCCGTCCTTGTCGAACAGATGGCAGGCCTTGGCATTGATACCGAGGCGCAGCGTCTGGCCGGGCTTCTCGCTGGCCAGGCCGTCGGCCTTCACTGAAAGCTCCGAGCCGTCGGCGAGTGTGACGAAGAACAGCGTCTCCGAACCCAGATATTCGGCGAGCTTAACGGTCGCTTCGATCACGACATCGCCCTTGCCGGTCGCGTCGATATGCTCGGGACGCAGGCCGAAGGTCAGCTCCCCGGCCGGAACGCTCGCACCATGCGTCGGGATCGAGATGTCGGCGCCCGGCAGGCGCACCACCGCGGCTCCGTCGGCAGTCGAGGCCTGAACCTTGAGGAAATTCATCTTCGGCGAGCCGATGAAGCCGGCAACGAAGAGATTGTTCGGGCGATGGTAAAGCTCGAGCGGCGAACCGACCTGCTCGATCTGGCCCGCCGACAGCACGACGATCTTGTCGGCCATGGTCATGGCCTCGACCTGGTCATGCGTCACATAGATCATCGTCGCCTTGAGGTCCTGATGCAGCTTGGAAAGCTCCGTGCGCATCTGGACGCGCAGCGCCGCATCGAGGTTCGACAGCGGTTCGTCGAACAGGAAGACTTCCGGATTGCGGACAATGGCGCGGCCGATGGCGACGCGCTGGCGCTGGCCACCGGAAAGCTGTCCGGGCTTGCGCTGCAGAAGCGGCTCAAGCTGCAGCATCTTGGCGGCAACGGCCGTACGTTCCGCAATCATCGCCTTCGGATGACCGGTCATCTTCAAGCCGAAACCAATGTTTTCCTCGACCGTCATGTGCGGGTAAAGCGCATAGGACTGGAAAACCATGGCAACGCCGCGCTCGGACGGGCCGATGCTTGTCATGTCCTGGCCAGCGATCGACAGAGCACCGGCGGTAATGTCTTCAAGGCCGGCGATCATGCGCAGAAGCGTGGACTTGCCGCAGCCGGAGGGGCCGACGAAGACGCAGAACTCACCGTCCTTGACGTCGAGATCCACCCCCTTGATGACGCTGAGCGCGCCGAACTGTTTCTTGACGCCACGCAGGCTTACATCAGCCATGGGTCTTGCCTCCCTTGATCGGTTCGAGTTCGAGGAGAAGCGCGCTTTCGGGCGTCAGCATCGGCAGCGGCAGGCCGGCAAGTCCGGCACTGGAAAGCGCGAAGGTGACGGCACCGGAAAGCAGCGCTTTCTGGCCCTCGGAGATACGGATGAATTGCGGTTCTGCCGGCAGCACGGTCTTGATCCGCCACTGGCCACCGAACTGGGTGACCTCATCGGGCAGACGCAGAGGTGCTGGCTGTTCGCCCACCATCTGCGGTCCCTGGGCGACGATGACCACGATCTTCTCGGCCGAAGCCGCACCCCAGACATAGCGACCGTCGAGCGGCTCCATGCGGAAGCTGGCGCCCGGTGCATGGAAGAGATCGCGCAGCCGCTTGTAGGTCTCGATATAGACCTTGAGTTCGTCGCGCTCCTCATCGGTGAGTTCGAGCGGGTTGAGCTCCACCCCGAGATGATAGGCGATGGCCACGAGCGCCCGGAAGGCAAGCGTGTGGCGACGACCTGTCTGATGGTTCGGCGAGGCCGAGATGTGACTGCCGAGAATTTCCGGCGGCACGAAGACCGAAGCGCCGCGCTGGATTTCCAGCCGTTCCAGCGCATCCGTGCAATCGGACGTCCAGACGCGATGGGTGCGCTTCAAGGCGCCGTAATCGATACGTCCGCCACCGGAAGCGCAGCTTTCGATTTCGACATTGGGATGAGCGGCACGGATGCGGTCCATCAGCGCATAGACGGCACGCGTCTGGGCGGCAGTCTTCGCCTTGCCGTCGCGACCGGCCGCATGCGTCAGATCTCGGTTCATGTCCCACTTGATGTAGGAGACGGCATGGTTGGACAGCACCGCGTCGATCTTGCCGAAGAGATAGTCGGAGACTTCGGGACGCGTCAGATCCAGCACCAGCTGGGTGCGCGATTCGAGGACCGGACGGCCCTCGATCGTCAGCGCCCAGTCGGGATGCGCCTTGTAGAGCTCCGAAACCGGGTTCACCATCTCAGGCTCGAACCAGATGCCGAACTGCATGCCGAGCCCGGTCACGTGATCCACCAGCGGCTTCAGGCCATCGGGATATTTGCGCGCATCGATATCCCAGTCGCCGAGGCTCGTGGTGTCGTTGTCGCGCTTGCCGAACCAGCCGTCGTCGAGCACGAATCGCTCGATGCCAAGTTCGGCTGCCGCGGTCGCTTGCGCCTTCAGGCTGTCCATCCGGTGGTCGAAGTAGTTGCCTTCCCAGGTGTTCAGCGTCACCGGGCGCGGGCTCATCTTACCGCCTGGCCAGGTGGTAAGTTCTTCGCGCACGAAGGCATGGAAGTCTTCCGTGTCGGCGCCTGCATAGGCAATCGGGCTTTCATAGCTCTCGCCCGGTCCGAGGATGATTTCGCCCGGCTCGAACAGCTCACCGAGATGCACGAGGCGCCGTCCGTCATCGGTCCGGTCAATCACCATCTGGTGGTTGCCGCTGAAGCCGAGCGTGACGCCAAAGATCTGGGCCTCGCTTTCGATAAACAGCATCGGGAAACGGTCATGCGAGGTGCGACCGCGACGGTTTTCCTGGATCCAGGCGCCATTACCGAGAAGCTCCCGCCGCGTCTGGAACTCGCGCCCCCAGATGCCGGTGAAGCTCATCACCTGTAAATCCCCGGCAGGCGCGAGGAAGGTCGCCGCCATGCAGCGATCAAGCTGGTAATCCGCATCGCCCAGATTCCTGAGTTCCGGCGCCATCGAGATCAGGCCGGAGTTATGCGCGGTGAGCGTGATGGCAATGCCGAGCCGGGCGACCGAATCGACAGCTTTCAGCACCGTCTGATTGCCGTCGCGAATGACCGTCCAGCCGCCGAACTGCGCCACGAAATCGCGGCCCCCGCGGTGACCTGCAATCGCCGGCCAGCCAAAGAAGCCCATGCCACCCGTCGGCAGGAGCACGTTCGAGGGCACGGCCACGTCCATGCCGTTGACCCGGCTGGAGCGCTCGATCTCGAACAGCGGATCAGCGTCTACAGGCTCCGCACCGAAGGACAGGATCTCCGGCATGCCAAGCGCCGGCAGGCGGAGGCTCAGCGCCAGCTGGCCTGAATCGATGATGACGATTTCACTCATCCCTTGGTCGCTCCGAGTGTGAGGCCGGCAATGAAGTGGCGCTGCATGAGGAAGAACATGGCGACCGGCGGCAGCGCTGCCACGATCGAACCGGCAGAGACGAGATGCCAGGCGGCAACCCACTGGCCGTTCAGCGAATAGAGACCTGCTGTCACCGGCATGGCATGCTGGCCCTGCACGAGCACGGTTGCCCAGAAGTAGTCGTTCCAGACGAAGGTGAAGATCAGAACGGACAAGGCAGCGATCGCCGGCCGCATCAGCGGCAGCACAATGTAGCGGAAAATCCGCCATTCGGAGACACCCTCGACCCGCGCCGATTCGATCAGCGCAAAGGGCAGCCCTTTGATGAAATTGCGCATGAACAGCGTGCAGAATCCGGTCTGGAAGGCGACATGGAAGAGTACGAGGCCCATCGTGGTGTCGTAGAGACCCGCGCGCAGAGTCATGTCGCGAACCGGAACCATAAGGATCTGGAACGGGATGAAATTGCCGGCGACGAACATGAAGAACAGGATCAGATTGCCCTTGAACTTGTAGACCGCGAGCGCAAAGCCGGTGAGGCAGGAGAGCGCCACCGCGCCGATCACCGTCGGGATCGTGACCTTGAACGAATTCAGGATGTAGTAGCCGATCGGCGAGTTGTTGAAGACGGCCGAATAGTTCTCGAAACCGGCAAAGCCCGAAGGAATGCCAAAGTAGTTGCCGGCAGCCAAGTCACCGGCCGGACGAACCGAGGTGATCGCAACGCCGATCAAGGGCAACAGCCAGAGGACGAGCGCCACCGGCAGCAGGATCTTGTAGGCCGTCTGCGCGAATGGCGAGGCCTTCTGGATCGGAGTGGGGAACATTAGGCGTTCCTTTCCTGAGCGAGCATGCGGACGATGAAGAGCGAGATGAAGACCATCATGATGAGGAACAGCACGACCGCGATCGATGCACCGTAACCCATGCGGAAGCCATATTCGGAGAGCGCCTGCTCATACATGAAGTAGGAGAGAACCTGGCTCGATCCGTAAGGGCCGCCGGCGGTCATGATCGACACGAGGTCGAAGGAGCGCAGAGAACCGATGACCGTCACCACCATGGCAATGAAGGTTGCAGGCGCAAGCTGCGGCAGGATCACATACCAGAGGAGCTTCAGGCCCTTGGCGCCATCCATGCGGGCAGCTTCGACCTGCTCTGGATTGATGTTGTTGAGACCCGTCAGGTAGAGGATCATGCAGTAGGCCGTCTGCGGCCAGAGACCGGCGACGATGATACCATAGGTCACGAAGCGCTCGTCGGCGAGCACGGCGAATTGTTCGCCGGTGACCATTTCCAAGAGCTTGGAGAACAGACCGAAGTCGGGCGCGTAGAACCAGGTGAACATCAGGCCGACAACCACCTGGCTGATCACGAAGGGGAAGAAGAACAACGACTTGTAGAGCCGAATGCCGGTGACCGTCTGGTTGAGGAACAGCGCGACCGCCAGACCCGCCGGGATCGCAAGAAGATAGAGAACCAGCCAGATGAGATTGTTTTCGAGCGAGACGTAGAAGGAATCGTCATCGAGCAATTCGACGTAATTGCCCACGCCGATCCATGTCATTGCGCCCAGGCCGTCCCAGTCGTGGAAGCTGATCCAGATCGACTGAAAGATCGGGACCAGAACATAGATCACGAACATCAGCATGCCGGGCGCGAGGAAAAGAAGCGGCGCGAGCGTCTGCTGATTGCGCTTCCAGAAACCGGAAGCCGGGGAAACGGTGTTGCTCATGGCGGCACCTCTGAGGAATGGGAACGGCAACCGGATGCCATGGGCCCAGGGAGACCCACAGCACCCGGCGCAGGGAGCTCTATGGCTTACTTGTAGACGCGGGCGCGAACCTTTTCGAGGCGCTCCAGTATGGCGTCCAGACGCTCAGGCTTGACCATGAATTCCTGGAAGCCTTCCATGCCGGCCTTTGCCATTTCGGCATCGGCGTCACGATCGTAGAACTGCGCCAGCGCATAGGCGTTGGACAGCATCTCGAAACCGGCCTGCAGGAACGGATCAGCCGGCTTTTCCGACTGGTTGTTCACCGGCAGCTGGCCGAGCGTGGCATTCATCTTCGACTGCGCAGCCGGCGAAGCAACGAAGGCGAGGAACTTCTTCGCATCTTCCTTGTTCTTCGCACCCGACGGGATGTGGAAGGTGTCGGTCGGCGCTTCCTCTGCCATCGGAATGCCGGCAGTGATTTCCGGGAACTGCATGAAGCCGATCTGCTCTTCCTTCAGTCCGCCGTCCTTCATCGTGGCAACGGCGAAGTTGCCCATCAGATACATCGCAGCCTTGCCCTGGACCATCTGCGGGATTGCATCCTGCCAGTCGATCGCGGCATGGTTTTCATTGAAGTAGCCGGCCTTGACCAGTTCGCCCCACTTTTCGAACACGGCCTTCACACGCGGGTCGGTGTAGGGAACCTTGCCCGAGGTCAGCTCCATGTGGAATTCGTAGCCATTGACGCGCAGGTTCAGATAGTCGAACCAGCCGCCCGTCGGCCAGAGTGCCTTGGTGCCGATGGTGATCGGGGTGATGCCGGCCGACTTCAGCTTTTCGCTGGCCGCCAGGAACTCGGCCCAGGTCTTCGGCGGCTCGATACCCTGCTCGGCGAAGATATCCTTACGGTAATAGATACCCCACTGGTAATAGGTATAGGGAACGCCCCACTTCTTGCCGTCGATGGTCATCGAAGGTGCAGCGGACTTCAGCTGGTCGTTGAGGCCATTGGCTTCCCATACGTCGGTCACGTCTTCGAAGAGACCCGCCTTGACGAAGGGCTCCATGCGGTTGCCGGCGAACCAGGAAACGACGTCAGGCGCGTCGGCGGTCAGGAAGTTGCGGATCGCGGACTTGTAGCCCTCGTGGTCGAAATTGTTCCACTTGACCGTGATGTCCGGATTGGCCGCCTGGAAATCCGCGATCAGATCCTCGATCGCCTTTTTCGGCGCCGGGTCGGAATGGTTCGAGTTGAGGGTGATTTCACCGGCAAACGCGGTGGACGACAGCAGGACTGCACCCAGAGCGATCGCGCTCAGGCTTTTGAAAAAGGTCATGTTTTCCTCCCTATGACCGTTATGCTTGGCATTTCCGGAGCTCTAGCCCCGGATCCCACCGGAGCGGATTTCTCAGCTCTGCTTGATCATCCGATTCAAACCCGTAATAATCTACCGAGTTTTCACCGAACTTTTCCGGGATCCTAAGATTTGGAACATGTGAAGCCGCTTCTGGAGGACGAGTCCGTCCCGGTCCATCCGGATCATGACCCGCGACACCCGCTCGTCATCTTCGGCGATCACCGGTTTTGTGCTGGCGAAAATCTGACGGTCCAGCGGATGGCAGGCCCGCACATGCACAGCCAGATCGAGCTCAACTTCGTTCTATCGGGCCACATGACCTACTGGTTCGATGGCCGTGAATTGACGGTGGACGAGGGTCGCCTTTGCCTCTTCTGGGGCATGATCCCGCATCAAGTGATCGACAGACAGGAAGGCACACGCTTCGTCTGCCTTTACGTGCCGATGTCCGTCTTCCTCGGCCTCGCCAATCTGAGCCGTTTCCGCGATGCCGTGTTTCGCGGCGCGATGATTGAAGCGCTCGAGATCCGTTCCTGGGACCGTGATATCTTTCAGCGCTGGCGCGAGGAACTTCTGGCCGGCGACGAGAACCTGACCGAAATCGTGCGAAACGAATTGACGGCACGCGTTCTCAGGATCGAGCGCGACGGCTGGCGGGATCTGCGCGAAGAAGGCTCGGCGATTGCCAGCTTCAGCGCCAATGACAGCGAGCGCGTCGAACACATCGAGCGCATGCTGCGCTTCATCGCCGAACATGCGCTCGAAAACATCTCCGCAGATGACGTGGGCAATGCGGTGGGCCTTCACCCGAACTACGCAATGTCGATCTTCAAGCGCGCCGTGGGCCACACGATCAACCAGGCGATCGTGCGCCACCGCCTCGACACCGCACAGTCCCTGCTGATCTCGACCGACCTCTCGATCACCGACGTCGCCTTCGAAAGCGGCTTCGGATCGGTCTCTCGCTTCTACGAGGCCTTCAGCCAGCGTTTTGTCGAAAAGCCGACCGCCTTCCGTCGTCGCATGCGCTCGAAAGGGGCGCCGCCGACCTGAGCAGCCATGCCGTTATCGAGCGGCAATCGCCGAAAGCTTCGGCATGGCGACGTCAGGGCACCAGTCCTTGAAACCGATGATGCGGCGGACGGTCTTTTCTGCGTGGTTGCCAGCGATATCGCACAATCTGTGGTCCAGATAGGGATTGAGAAAACGCTCGAGCGTGGTCGCGACATAGGCCTCGGCCTCGTCGCCAAGACCATGCCGGCGAAAACCAGGGACAACCTCTTCTCGGTAGATCAACTCGAGTTCCGACCGGATCGCGGGATCGGCAAGAATATCTTTCACGCATTCCCCGCCGGGGCGACCGTCCTTCAGCCAGCGATCGGCCAACACAGTATGGCCAAGGTTGAGGATATGCAGCTTCAGCCGCTCATAAGGCGTCAGGTCGTCAACGAGCTTGATGCAGGGATGCTCGCAGGGCAGCGTCAGCCCTGCCTGGCGTTCGATCGCCCAGATCGCATACGGCTCCGCGATCGCCCCCGCCGGCTCGATCGGCTCGGACACGATGCGATCGACCAGCGTGTTGCCCCAGATGACCCGCTCCGAAAGCCAGGACACGAAGGTCGCGTCGGGAACATGGCGGCTCGCAAGATCGACGATCAGGTCCCGCAGCACCTCGCCATTTCGCGAGATCAACTCGCAGGGCAATATCGTCAACGGCATCGCGCCGCCGCGAAAGCGCGCGTGAAGGAGCGCCAGTAGCTTCATCGGAAAGGAGCGCGGAACCCCGTCGACACTGTCCCCCTCGACGAGGGCGTACCCCTTGTCTCCGGTATTGCTCAGCACGACCCTCGCCTCCTCCATGAACACACGCCTCACCTCGGCCCAGTCACTGGACGTCGAGAGCGACCGCGTCACGGATCGTACCCTGAGCTCTCGCTCGACAGGCTGCCCCTCCTCCAGCCCCCGGATGATCACCGGAAAGCCATCCGGGGCAGACAGCGCCCCGATCCGTCCGGCTCGGGTGGGATCACCCGACGTCTGCACCACGGTGATCGGTCCCAGCGCCTTATCCGCCTCCATGGCTTCGCTGACGAAGAGATCGGCATGCGCCTGGAGAAATCGGCTCGTGCCGAATTGCAGGATGGGCGTCGTCATGGCTCAGGCAGGCTCCTGGATGGATTGCAGCAATGTTTCGCGCGCCGATTTCAGGTGCTGCCGGCAGGCCTTCTGGATCGCCGCCGGATCGCGGGAAAAGAGCGCGCTGATGTAGTCGAGATGCTCTTCCAGCGCTCGCTGGTTGCGCGCCCGCGCATTCGTCTTGTTCCACTGGTAGTGGTAGTGGAAGACGATCGCGATGATGTCGTAAAAATCGATGATGAAGCGGTTGCTCGAGGCCTTCTGGACGAGCAGGTGGAACCGCTCGTCGAGCTCCGAAAACTCCGTATAGCGGGTGTCGATCTCGGCCAACAATGCATGGTGCTGTGCCTCGACGGTCTTCAACTCCGCCCAGGCCGGATGATCCGCCGCCAGATGCACGAAAGCAGCCGCAGAGCGCAGTTCGAACATCTCGCGGACTTCGGTGAGTTCGAGCGCAAACTCACGGGTAAAGCCCTTCAGCACCCAATGGCTGTTCGGCCGTTTCTCGATCAGCCCGAACCGGCTGAAGCGGATAAGGAATTCCCGCACGCTGGTCGTTCCAATGCCGATCTCGCGGGCCAGTTCCAGCTCGTTGATCTGCATGCCCGGCTGTGCGCCCCCTGCCAGGATCCGGCGCATGAAGCTTCGCTCGATGATCTCCGACAACGAGTTCGTCTCCTCGTCGGGGAAATAGTCGTTCTCGACCGGCCGTCGCAACACCGTCTTCGACCGCTTGTCCCAGGCCACCAGCCCGACCTCACCGAGACGCGTCAGAACGGCCCGCACTGTGGTCCGGCTGACGCTTAACAGACCGCCGAGCTCCGGCTCCGAGGGAAGCGTATCTGTTTCCTCGATCAGCTTCAGCGTGCGGTTGTAAGCATCCTTGAAGACGGTGTTCTGCTTGGCCATGGATCTGCCTGGTTGATGTTATCTGGCGCTTCGGTCTTTTGCCTCTTGGCGCAAGATGCGAACCCGCGCAATGAAAACCACCGATTGCGGCGGGCTTCCTCTCCTTCGACAAGGGTATGTGTTCCTCCCGCTCCGAGCTGGAGCAAATTGTTCTTTATCGATATCATACCCATTGACGAGAAACTGTCTATTGCCGATAAAAGACAAAACACAGGATCCGGTATCGCCGGACGCATGGGAGAAACATCGGGTGTCGAAACCAGCCTGTATCCTGCTGTCGCAGGACGACAATGTTGCCGTGACCACTGTTGCAATCGACGCCGGGCATGTCCTGCCGGGCGGCGCGCCGGCAGCGGCGAAAATTGATCCTGGCCACAAGGTGGCGGTCCGTGCCATCCACAAAGGCGAGCCTGTCGTCAAATATGCCCAGGCGATCGGCCGCGCGACCACGGACATTGCAGCCGGCGACCACGTCCATTCCCACAATCTCGCCTTCGATGAAGATCGCCTCTCGGTCAGCGGCCTCGCCCAGCCCGAAACGGCGACGGCTGCCGACAAGGGCCGCACCTTCATGGGCTATCGCCGCGCCGACGGACGCGCTGCCACCCGCAACTATATCGGCATCATCGCCAGCGTGAACTGTTCCACCACCGTCTGTCGGGCGATCGCGGATGCCGCCAACCGCACTATCCTGCCGCATTACGAGGGCATCGACGGCTTCGTGCCGATCGTCCATGATCAGGGCTGCGGCATGAGCTCGACCGGCGACGGCATGCGCACGCTGCACAGAACAATAGCCGGCTACACGAGGCATGTGAATTTCGGCGGCGTGCTGATGGTTGGTCTCGGCTGCGAGGTGAACCAGCTCACCCTCTATGGCCAGAGCGGCGCCGGCGCCTCCAAGCGTCACTTCAACATCCAGGACGCTGGCGGCTCGCGCCGCGCGGTCGAGAACGCCCTTTCGATTCTGAAAGAGATCGCAGCTGAAGTCGGCATAATGCGCCGCGAACCGATCTCCGTCAGCGAGATCATCGTCGGCCTGCAATGCGGCGGCTCGGATGGCCTTTCCGGAATTACCGCAAATCCGGCACTCGGCGTCGCTGTCGACATTCTGGCCGGCGCCGGCGGTACGGCGATCCTCTCCGAAACCTCGGAGATTTATGGCGCCGAACATCTGCTGCGCAGCCGCGCCGTGAACGAAGAGGTCGCAGTCAAGCTCGACGGGCTGATCTCCTGGTGGGAGGCTTATGTCGCCCAGCACGGCGCCTCCCTCGACAACAATCCCTCGCCCGGCAACAAGAAGGGCGGCCTCACCACCATTCTCGAAAAGTCGCTCGGTGCGGTCGCCAAGGGCGGACGCTCGCCGCTGACCGCCGTTTACAATTACGCGGAACGCGTCACCGAGCACGGCCTCGTTTTCATGGACACGCCCGGCTACGATCCTGTCTCGGCGACCGGCCAGGTGGCAGGCGGCGCCAATGTGATTGCCTTCACCACCGGCCGCGGCTCCTGCTTCGGCTCGCGTCCCGTGCCCTCCATCAAGCTGACGAGCAACACCGCGCTCTACAAGTCGATGGAAGAGGACATGGACATCGATTGCGGCGTCATTGCCACGGGTGATGCCAGCGTCTCCGGGCTTGGCCGCGACATCTTCGACCTGATCATCGAGACCGCCTCGGGCCAGAAGACCAAGAGCGAGCTCTTCGGCTACGGCGACAACGAATTCGTGCCGTGGCACCTCGGTGCCACGCTCTGACCTCGACAACTGGGAACCGGATATCCGCATGAAGACGAGACGCATCGGCAAGACCGCCCTGGAAGTGACCGAATACTCCTTCGGCACGGCCCCGCTTGGCGGCCTCTACCGTCCCTGCCCGCGTGATGTCGGCATCGCCACGCTGCAGGCGGCCTGGGATCACGGCATCCGCTATTTCGATACGGCGCCGCATTACGGCTTTGGCCAGGCCGAGCGTTATGTCGGCGACTTCCTGCGCGACAAGCCGGAAGACAGTTACGTGCTCTCGACCAAGGTTGGCCGGCTGCTCGCACCAGTACCGAAGGACCAGATCCCGAATGTCGGCTTCGTCGATCCGCTCCCGTTCAAGCTGGTCTACGACTACAGCTATGACGGCATCATGCGTTCGGTCGATTTCAGCTATGCCCGCCTCGGCCTCAACCGCATCGACATCCTCTATGTCCACGATATCGGCGTTTACACACATGGCCGCGAGGCCAACGATCGCTATGTGAAGCAGCTCCGTGATGGCGGTTACAAGGCGCTCGACGAACTCAAATCATCAGGCGCCATCAAGGCCTTCGGTCTCGGCGTCAACGAGGTACCCGCCTGCCTGGAGATGATGGCGGACATCGATATCGACGTCATCCTGATGGCCGGGCGCTATTCGCTGCTCGATCGCTCCGCCGTCGAGGAACTGCTGCCGCTCTGCGAAAAGCGTGGCACCTCGATCACCGCCGGCGGTGTGTTCAATTCGGGCATTCTGGCGACAGGAGCCGTTCCGGGCGCGCATTTCGACTACACCCCCGCAACGGATGAGGTACTTGGCAAGGTGCGCGCGATGGAAGACCTGGCGAAACAGGCCGGCAAGCCGCTCGCCCAGTTTGCAATGCAGTTCCCGCTGCACCATTCGGCCGTTGCCTCTGTCATCATCGGCACGGCAAAGCCGGAAAGCCTTCATCGCAACATGGCGCTGACATCAGAGGAACTGCCGGCTTCCGCCTTTGCTCCCTTCGAAGCGCATACGCTGGTCGCACCGCCGCTCGGCGACGCGCCGGTGCGGGAATAGGGAGCGCACTATGCTGAAGGGCATCCATCCTCTGCTGGGACCTGACCTGCTGCACGCCATTGCGACTATGGGTCATGGCGACGAGATCGTCATCGCCGATGGCAATTTCCCGGCCTCGACCATGGGTCCACCGGTGATCCGGGCAGACGGCGTCGGTGCCGTCGAGATCCTCGAAGCGATCCTCGCCCATATGCCGCTCGATCAGTTCGTGGACGATTCGGCCTGGCGCATGCAGGTCGTCGGCGATCCGCATGCGGTTCCGGAAATCTGCGCCGAATTCCAGTCGGTGATCACGAGACTGGCCGGCGACGTCCAGCTGGAAAGCCTTGAGCGCTTCGCCTTCTATCAGCGCGCACAGACAGCAGCGTACATCGTCGCGACGACGGAATTGCGGATCTACGGCAACGTCATCCTGAAGAAGGGTGTCGTCTATCCGGAAGAGGTTCATCGGGTCTGAGGAGACCCCGGAAGCCCTGGATTTCAAGGCAAAATCGAGTTTGGAGGAGCTCATTTTTGCCCGCTTGCATTCTCCAGAATGCTGGAGTAGCGTGCTCGATAAAATGTTTTTTATCGATAAAAGATCGATCTGGTTGCGTTCTGCGGATCGATCTCACCGGAGGAACAGGACGCGTTGAGAGGAGAACCCAAATGACCATTCTGAAGAGCATGACTCGCCGCGCCCTGATGGGGATTGCAGGCGCTGCAATGATGACCTCAATGATGCCGGCCGCTTCCTTTGCACAGGACGTGACCATTCCGATCATCGTCAAGGACACCACGTCCTTCTACTGGCAGATCGTGCTCGCCGGCGCCCGTCAGGCCGGCAAGGACCTCGGCGTCAACGTGCCTGAACTCGGCGCTCAGTCGGAATCCGACATCAACGGTCAGATTAGCATCCTGGAAAACGCAGTCGCTGGAAGCCCGGCCGCAGTCGTCATCTCGCCGACCGAGTTCAAGGCCCTCGGCAAGCCGATCGATGAAGCCGCCAAGGCGGTTCCGATCATCGGCATCGACTCTGGTGCGGATTCCCAGGCCTTCACATCGTTCTTGACCACCGACAACGTCCAGGGTGGCCGCATTGCAGCTGACGGCCTGGCAGCCGCCATCAAGGCCGCGACCGGCAAGGAAGAAGGCGAAGTCGCCATCATCACCAGTCTGCCGGGCGTCGGTTCGCTCGACCAGCGCCGTGAAGGCTTCCTCGACCAGATGAAGACCAAGTATCCGGGCATCACCGTGGTGGTTGACCGGTTTGCTGATGGTCAGGCCACGACCGGCCTCAACATGATGACCGACCTGATCACCGCCAACCCGAACATCGTTGGCGTCTTCGCCTCGAACCTGATCATGGCGCAGGGCGTCGGTCAGGCGATCGCCGAAAACAAGCTCGGCGACAAGATCAAGGTCATCGGCTTCGACTCGGATGAAAAGACCGTCGGCTTCCTCAAGGAAGGCGTGCTCGCCGGCCTCGTCGTCCAGGATCCCTATCGCATGGGCTATGACGGCGTGAAGACGGCACTCGCCGTCTCCAAGGGCGAGAAGGTCGAAACCTTCGTCGATACCGGTGCCAACCTCGTGACCCAGGCCAATATGGCCGACCCGAAGATCGACGCCCTTCTGAACCCGAAGGTCAACTGATCAAGACTTCGGCACGCGCGGCGCTCGTCGCGCGTGCCGAACCGGAAACGGCAGACGCGGGAGGCGTCGGCCGCTTCCACTGATTTACGGGAGGAATGATATGACTTCGCTGCACGATGTGAGCCACCGGCACGATGACGCGCCGGAACTGCTTGAGACCGATCGCATCCCGCCGGGAACGCCGATCCTCGAGCTCATCGGCCTGCAGAAGAAGTATGGCGCCGTCGAGGCCCTGAAGCCCGCGACCATCACCTTCCTCGCTGGAGAAATTCACGCCATCGTCGGCGAAAACGGTGCCGGCAAATCCACGCTCATCAAGCTTCTGACCGGTGTCATTCCACGCACTTCGGGCGAAATACGTTGGTGCGGCAAGCCGGTTGCGCTCGCGACCCCCAACGAGGCGATCCAGCGCGGCATCAATGCCGTGCACCAGGAAGTCGTTCTCTGCTCGCATCTCTCCGTCGCAGCCAACATGTTCCTCGGCGACGAGATGTCATCAGGTGGAATCATGCGCCAGCGCGCCATGACGCAGGCTGCGCAAAACGTCCTCGACGACCTCGGTTTCAATCTTCCCGCCGGCGAGATCCTCGGCAACCTGACGATCGGTCAACAGCAGCTGATCGCCACCGCCAAAGCAGCGATGCGCGGTATCCGTTTCATAATCTTCGACGAACCGACCGCCTATCTGACACGTCAGGAATCCGCCCAGCTCTTCCGCCTCATCCGCCGCCTGCAGTCGGAAGGCGTCACCATCGTCTATATCAGCCACCGCATGGAAGAGGTCTTCGAACTCGCCGACCGCGTCTCTGTCCTGCGCGACGGCACCCATGTCGGCACCCGCCTGATCGGCGAGACCAACGACGCCGAACTTATCTCACTGATGATCAACCGTTCGATCGAGCAGATCTACCACAAGGAAAAGCTGCCGATCGGCGCGACCATCCTTGAGGCGAAGGGCCTTTCCGGACCGGGTTTCTCGGATGTCTCGCTCTCGGTCCGCTCGGGCGAAATCGTCGGCCTCTATGGCCTGATCGGTGCCGGTCGGAGCGAATTTGCGCTGGGTCTCTATGGCCGTCACAAACTGACGGCAGGCGAAGTCTTCTGGGACGGCAAGAAAGTCGTCATCGACACCGAGCGCAAGGCCATGGACCTAGGCATTGCGCTCGCCCCCGAAAGCCGCCGCGATCAGGGCCTTTGCCTCAATCTGCCGATCGGCCTCAACATCAACCTGCCGGTCTTTGGCCGCCTGAGCCGTGGCCTCACCATCAGCCCAAAGCTGGAAGCCGGAAACGCCGACAAGCAGATCAACGACCTGAAGATCAAGACGCCGACCCGGGCAGTTCTAGCGTCTGCCATGTCCGGCGGTAACCAGCAGAAGATCGTCATCGGCAAGTGGCTGAGCCACGGTGCACGCCTCTTCATCTTTGATGAGCCGACCGTCGGCGTCGACGTCGGCACCAAGGCGGAAATCTACCGCCTCTTTGCCGAGCTCTTGAAGCAGGGCGCCGGCATCATCCTGATCTCGTCCTACCTGCCCGAGGTCTACGAACTGGCCGACCGACTGCATGTCTTCCGTCAGGGGAAACTGGTGGCGAGCCATGACTATCGAACCGCATCGCATGAAGACGTGCTGACCGAGGCGATCGGCGTCTGAGACGAGATCCCCGAAAACACCGATATGAAAAGACGACTGGGAGGACAAAGATGAGCACCGACACCACCGAGACCAAGGTCGCACCGAAGAGGGGCATGAGCATCCTCTTCAGCCTCACGCTGCTCGGCCTCTTGCTCTTCCTCTGGCTGCTCCTTGGCTTTGCCACCAACAGCTTCTGGACGCCGAACAACATCAGCAATCTGCTGCGACAGGGTTCGATGACAGCAATCCTCGCCGTCGGTCAGACCTTCGTCATCATCACCGCCGGCATCGACCTTTCGGTCGGCGCAGTCGTCGGTTTTGCCAGCGTCATCCTCGCCTGGCTGCTGGCCGCCGGCCTGCCGGTCTGGCTGGCGATCATCCTCACCCTCCTGATGGGTGTGGCAATCGGAAGCTTCCACGCCTTTGGCATCGTACGCATGGGTCTTCCCGCCTTCATCATCACGCTCGCAACCCTCACCTCGCTGCGCGGTATCGGCCTATTGATCACCAACGGCTCGACGATCTCGATCTCCAACGAGGCGTTCACCAACTTCGCCCGTGCCGACTTCCTCGGGGTACCGAGCCTCTTCTGGATGGTCATAGTCGTCGCCGTGCCGGCCTATATCTTCCTGCACCTGAGCCGCTGGGGCCGCTATCTTTTCGCGGTCGGCTCAAACAGCGAGGCGGCACGCCTGTCTGGCGTCAACGTCAACCGCACGATCTACATGGCCTATATCCTGTCTTCCACCTGTGCGGCCTTCGTCGGCATCCTGCTTGCCTCGCGCATCGGGATCGGCAACGCCACCCAGGCGGAAGGCTGGGAACTGCAGGCAATCGCCTCCTCGGTCATCGGCGGCACCAGCCTCTTCGGCGCCGTCGGCTCAGTCCAGGGCCCGCTGCTCGGCGCCTTCATTCTGGCGACAATCAACAACGGCGCCAACCTGATGAACGTGAACTCCTTCTGGCAGCGCATCATCACCGGCGCCCTGATCATCCTGATCGTCTATTTCGACCAGCTGCGCCGCCGCGGCAGCCGCTGAGAATTTCCCAAGGTGGGGGTGCCGCGAATGGCATCCCCTTTTTTTTCGTCAAACCTTGCCGGGCAGCCAAGAGGAACAAGCATGAAGGCCGCATTATGTGTCGAACCGGGCCGTCTCGAAATCGTCGATCACGATCCGGCGCCACGTCCTAAAGCAGGCGAAGCCCGCATTGCCATCAGCCATGTCGGCATCTGCGGGACCGACTACCACATCTTTGAAGGCAAGCACCCGTTCCTCGAATATCCTCGCGTCATGGGCCACGAGATCTCGGCAACCGTCGTGGAGGCTGGAGAGGGGGTCGATCTGCCGGCCGGCACGAAGGTCATCGTCAATCCCTACATCGCCTGCGGCACCTGCATCGCCTGCCGCAAGGACAAGCCCAATTGCTGCACCAACATTCGCGTGCTCGGTGTGCACACAGATGGCGCAATGTGCGAGGAGATCACGGTACCCTCGAGCAACCTTTATCCCGCTGACGACCTTTCCCCGGAAGCGGCGGCCACCGTCGAATTTCTGGCCATCGGCGCGCATGCCGTGCGTCGCTCCATGGCTCCCGCAGGCTCAAAAGCACTGGTTATCGGCGCCGGTCCCATCGGCCTCGGCACGGCGATCTTCGCACGTATCGCTGGCCACGAGGTAACCCTCCTCGATACCAGCCAGGAACGCCTGAGGATGGCAGCCGATCGCCTCGGCTTCACATCAGGGCTGATCGCCGATGACAGCCTCGAGTCTGCGGTCGCGGACTTGACCGGGGGAGACGGCTTCGATGTGGTCTTTGATGCCACCGGCTATCGCCCCTCGATGGAACGCGCCTTCCGCTTTGTCGCCCACGGCGGAAGCCTGGTGCTGGTCAGCGTGGTGAAGGAGGACATCACCTTCTCCGACCCCGAATTCCACAAACGCGAGATGATGCTGATCGGCAGCCGCAACGCGACCCGCGTCGATTTCGATCATGTCCGCAAGTCGATTGCGGACGGGCTTGTGCCGATCGACCAGCTGATTACCCACCGCACGACGCTTAGCGACCTGGCGGAAGACCTGCCGCGCTGGGCGCGCGAAAAATCCGGCCTGATCAAGGCTCTGATCCGGATTGGCTGAAATCCGGATATGAAGAAGCCCGCGGTTCTGACGCGGGCTTTTCATTTGAGTGTTCCTGGCCTCAGGCCTTCTGCAGGAAGGCGGCGATCGCATCGACCTCGCCTTGCGAAACCTCGTGGCCGCCCTGATGCAGGAAGGTTTCGACAGACACCCCTTGCGCCTCGAAGTAGGAGACCAGAAGCTCTGTGAGCGGCAGCGGGCAGATCGGGTCGCGCTGTCCTGCCGTGACCAGCGCCGAAAGGGAGCCAAGCCCCGGCTGTAACGGCGGATCGAAGGGGATCAGCGGATGCATCAGGATCACGCGCTCAAAGAGATCAGGGGCCTCGAACAGGACCGAAGCCAAGATATTGGCGCCGTTCGAATAACCGAGCCCGTAGATCGGTCGATCCGGGTTCTTCTCCTTGTGAGCGCGGATGAAGGCCGCCATCTTCGCCGTTCTCGCTGCGAGATCGGCCATGTCATAGACCCCTTCACCGGTGCGCTTGAAGAAGCGGGCGGCCCCGTATTCCGACACGTCGCCGCGTGGCGAGACGATCCCGGCCTCGGGCAGGATCCGGTTCACGAGCCCGGGAAACTGATGTTCGTCGCCGCCGGTGCCGTGGAATGTGAAGACCAGCGGTGCGGCACCCTGCGGCGCCTGGTAGAGGTGGATGTAGCTATCGAGTGCCATGATGCTTTCCTCCGCAACAGGGACGACGCCTGACAGTTCAGGCGCCGTCCTCGCTGTGCGTTCAGTCCTGGATCGGGGTCAGATGGGCTTCGATCTGCGAACGATACTGCTGGTAGCGGGTCGGCAGCTTCAGCGCCTCACCGAGATGTGCGGTATCTTCGTCACGGTTGAAGCCAGGTTCGTTCGTGGCAATTTCGAACAGCACACCACCCGGTGTGCGGAAATAGATCGCCCAGAAGTAATCGCGGTCGATGACCGGCGTGACCTGATATCCCGTGTCGAGCAGCGCCTTGCGCACCTCGAGCTGGGCGGCGCGGTCTTCAACGGCAAAGGCAACATGGTGAACCGATCCGGCGCCCTGCTGGGCATGCGATGCACCCGGCAGCACTTCGAGATCGATATAGTCGGCCCCATTACCGCCGGGGACTGCGTAGCGCACGAAGTCACCTTGGCTGTCGACCGGCTGATAGCCCATGAACTTCAGGAGTTCACCCGTGGCCCCTTCGTCGCGCAGCCGCATGGTGACGCCGCGGAAGCCATGAATGCCTTCCGAGACTGCAACCGGGCCGGCAAAGGGCACGCGGCTGTCGCCATCGACTTCGGCAAGAGCAAAGCCATCGCCATCGGGACCGGCAAAGCGCAGACGATTTTCACCGAACAGCGAATAGGAACCGAGCTGCTTCACGCCTTCCTTCGACAGGCGCTCCTGCCAGAAGCCGAGCGTGCCCTTCGGCACGGAGAAGACGGTCTCCGACACTTCGCCGGCACCGCGACCACCTTTGCCCATATTGGCAAACGGAAAATAGGTCATGACCGATCCGGCATTGCCGACTTCGTCGCCGTAGTAGAGGTGATAGACATCCGGCGCGTCGAAGTTGACGGTCTTCTTGACCCGGCGAAGGCCAAGCGTCTTGGTGAAAAAGTCGTTGTTTTCCTGGGCATCCGCAGCCATGGAGGTAACGTGATGCAGGCCCTTGATCTGGGTAAGCATGGCTCTGATCCTTTCCCGGCACTCGCGCCGGCCTTGTTCTGTTGAACGGAATATGGGCCATGGCTTTTCTGATGTGAACCGTTGTAATGTTGTGGATATTATTTCACTGGGAGCAATAATCAGATGGGCGAGCTCGAAGCGATCAGAACGTTCCTGACGGTTGCCAGCCAGAGCAGCTTCAGCGCCGCAGCCCGCCTGCTCGGCATGACGCCCGCCTCGGTCACGCGCACGATCTCTAGCTTGGAGGAACAGCTCGGCGTCCAGCTTTTGCTGCGCACCACGCGCAAGGTATCGCTGACCTCGGCGGGTGCCGCCTATGCCGCGCGTGTCGCACCGCTGGTCCAGGGCCTCGCCCGCGCCACGGAGGAAACCCGGGATCTGCAGAAAGTGACCGCCGGTTCGCTTCGCGTCTCGGCCCCGATGTCGCTCGGCATGAAAGTCCTGCCGACGGTCCTGTCACAGTTTGCAATCATTCATCCACGCACCAGCGTGGCGATCGAACTCTCGGACCGCTTCATCGACATCGTTGAGGAGAACTACGACCTCGCGATCCGCATTTCCGGTCCGCCGACCGACAAGTCGACGATCTGGCGCAAGATCCGCCCCGTGCCTCGGCTGCTGGTCGCCGCGCCCTCCTTCATCGCCCGCCATGGCATGCCTGTTATGCCCGAGGACCTGAGCGGGCTAGAATGCCTGAGCTATCACGATCAGCTGAAGACGGAGACCTGGGCACTCAGCCGGCCAGGGCAGACGAGAACGATCGAAGCCAAGGGCCGTTTCTCGATCAACAACGGAGACTTCCTCTGCCGGCTCGCTGTCGCAGGCGAGGGCATCGCCCTTCTGCCGCGTTTCATCGTTGAAGAGGATCTGCATGCCGGTCGACTGGTCCAGGTGCTCCCCGACTGGAGCACACCGGAAATTTGGCTGACGCTCTACTACCCGCCTTACGAACAGCTGCCGCTGAGGGTAGCAACCTTCTCGGATTTCTTCGAAGCCTTCATCAAGGAAAGCTGGGACGGTGGACAGACCGTGTGACTGCAGTCAGCGGTCGCGTCCGAGAAACTCGCCGATTTCCTGAGCGATACGGTCCGTCGCGATCGGAACGTCGACCTTCTTCACCTTCTCGAAGAGCGGCTCGGGGATGGCAGCCTTGCGGGCCTCCGCCAGCCCCTCGAAGAAGCGCGGCGAAAACTCCGGATGCGGCTGATAGGAGAGACCCCAATCGCCGTAGCGGATGACGGCGTTCTCGCAGGTGTCGGTCTTGCCGACGACTTCGGCTCCCTCGGGTACCTTGATGACCTGGTCCTGATGCCAGGCAAGCAGCACCTGCTCTTCGCCCGTATCGGACCGCTTGTAGGTCACCGGACCGGCAGACCAGCCCCCCTTGAACTTCTCGACATGCCCACCGAGTGCCTTGGCCATCACCTGATGTCCAAAACAGATCCCGACCATGGGCACCTTGGCCGCATGCACCTGGCGAATGAAGTCCTCAAGCTTGCGGATCCAGTCATGGTCCTCGTAGACGCCGAACTTGGAGCCGGTCAGCAGCCATCCGTCGACCTCGGTCGGACTTTGCGGGAACTCGCCGTCAACGACGAAGTAGCGCTTGAACGAGAAGTCGAAATAGCCCAGCAGCGCGGCGAACATATCGGCGTAATTGCCGTACTCGGTCGCGAGTTCGGCGGGTGAGTGACCCGTAACGAGAATGCCGATGGTCTTGGCGGTCATGTGGGCTTCCTGAAACATGCGAAAAGAACGGCCTTTGGGCCTTGCACTCCGTCCATCTATACCAAATGCTAGTTTGATCAAATTTCAAGAGGGTGCACGGCTATTCGGCGCGCCCTGTCCACGATAGCAGCGAAAAGGCGGGATCTCGATCTGAACCATGGCATTTGAAGAAGGCAAGGCAGAGAAATCGTTGAAGCAGCGGGTCTACCGGACCTTGCGCAGCCGTGTGATGTCAGGCGCGGTCGCTCCAGGCCTGCCGATCACCATCAACGGTGTGGCCGAAGATCTGGCCGTCAGTGCCATGCCGGTGCGCGAAGCGCTGCATCGTCTCGTGGCCGACGGAGCCCTGGAATATCTCGACAATCGCCGCGTGCGCGTGCCGGAAATGACGCTTTCCAAATTCGAGGAGATCATTGCCGCCCGCATCGCGCTCGAGACACTGGCAGCGACCAGGGCCTTGCCGCATATCGACGCCGAACGGCTCGAACGTCTGCAGGTGATCGATACCGCGATCGACGACGCATATGCGGCGAACGATCTGCTGCGCTCGACGGAACTCAACTTCCTTTTCCATCGCACGCTTTACGAGCCCGGAGCGAGTGGTGTCATTCTCGATCTGACGGAGTCCGTCTGGTTACGTCTCGGCCCGTTCATGCGCCTGGCCACGGCCAAGCTGGAAGAAAGCTACCGAATTGACCGGCATGCCGAGGCACTGGACGCGATCCGCGCAAGGGATCCTGATGCGCTGTCGGCCGCAATCGAAGCAGACATACAGGATGGGGTCGGCCACCTCGGGCGGCACTTCCTAAGCGAAGCAACTGTCGCCGCCCGATGACCTGTCGTGCTTGATGCACCGGGACGAGCGTCAGCCCCGATTGCGGAATGCCAAACGCATCTGCTTTTCGATTTCCACCAGAGCGAAGAACACGGCCCCGATCCCGACGATCAGCAACCCGTCCTGCAGGGGAACGCTCTGCGTCCCGAACAGGGATTGCATGAAGGGCAGATAAGTGACGGCGAACTGGGCAACCGATACGGAGATCACGCAGATCCAGACGACCTTCGTCCCGCGCACGGCCTGCCAGGTGAGCGATGTTCCGTAGATATTGCGGATGAAGAAGACGTGGAAGATTTCCATGACGACCAGGGTGTTCATCGCCATCGTGCGTGCGAGCTCAATCGGATAACCCCTGTCCAGGGCGTAGAAGAAAATTCCGAAAACCGCAGCGGCAAAGAGCACGGAAACGAGCAGAACATGCCAGATGAGGTCGCTGGTCAAAAGCGGCTCGTCCCGCCGGCGCGGTGGTCGCCGCATGGTACCCTCTTCCGATGGCTCGAAGGCAAGCGCCAATCCGAGCGTAGTCGCCGTGACCAGATTGATCCAAAGGATCTGGACGGCCGTGACCGGGAGCGCCAGGCCGGCAAAGAGCGCGACGATGATAGTTCCCGCTTCGCCAGCATTCGTCGGCAGGGTCCAACTGATCACTTTCTTGATGTTGTCGTAGACGGTGCGCCCCTCACGAACGGCGGCGGCAATAGAGGCGAAGTTGTCGTCCGCCAGAACCAGCTCGGCGGCTTCCTTCGCCGCTTCGCTGCCCTTCACGCCCATCGCGATCCCTGCATCGGCCCGCTTGAGGGCCGGCGCATCGTTGACACCGTCACCGGTCATCGCGACCGTCAAGCCCTGGGACTGGAGCGCGGTGACCAGCCGCAACTTGTGAGCCGGCGAGGTTCGAGCAAAGATATCGGTCTCGGCGGCGGCAAGCGATAGCGTGACATCGTCCATGCGGTCGAGATCCGCTCCGGTCAGCACCCGATCGGTGTTCTTCAACCCGATCATTCCAGCGATCGCCCGGGCCGTCGCAGCATGGTCGCCGGTGATCATCTTCACCCGGATGCCTGCCTGATGGCAGTCGGCCACAGCGACAATCGCTTCCGGGCGCGGCGGATCGATCAGGCCCACCAGTCCAATCAGCGTCAGCGTGCCGGGAAGGTCGGTCTGGACAAGATGCGCCCCGCCGCTTGGTGGAGCGCCGACGGCAACAGCGAGCACGCGCTGGCCTTCGGAGGCAAGAACCTCGACCATGTGTTCCCAGTATGGCGCGTCGAGCGCTGCCGACGAGCCATCCGGCATGCGCTGGGTGGCGCAAAGCTCGAGAACGGCCTCTGGCGCACCCTTTACATGGACATGCCTGTTGTTCTCGTCATCGACGTGAAGAACGGCCATGTAGCGATGCGCGGCATCGAAGGGGATGGCATCGATCCGTCGCCAACCTGCGGTGAAGGGATCACTGCCGCCCCCGGTGATCTTGCCCGCAAGCGCCATCAAGGCCCCTTCCATGGGGTCGCCTTCCACGCGCCAGGCGCCATCAGCCGAATGCAGCACGGCGTCATTGCAGAGCCCGGCGGCACGCGCGAATTCGGAGAGAACGGCGTGGTCTTGCGGATCGACATCGGCGTCGTTCCAGCGGACGGCACCTTCCGGTGTATAGCCTTCTCCATCAACGGCATAGACATGGCGCGCAGCCACGAGGCTTGCCACGACCATTTCATTGCGCGTCAGCGTACCAGTCTTGTCCGTGCAGATCACGGACACCGAACCCAGTGTCTCGATCGCCGGCAGTCGTCGGACGATCGCATGGCGACCAGCCATCGCCTGGACACCGACGGCAAGTGTGATCGTCATGACCGCCGGGAGACCTTCGGGGATCGCTGCGACGGCAAGACCGACAATGGTCATGAACAGTTCATCGAAAGGCAGATGCCTGACAACCAGCCCGTAGGCGAGCAGCATGCCCGATATGATGAGGATGAAGAGGGTAAGCCAGCGCGCAAAGACATCCATCTGCCGAACGAGCGGCGTCGAGAGAGACTCCACTGCCTCCAGCATCCCGCTGATCTTGCCGATCTCCGTTGCCATGCCAGTCGCGACCACGACACCCTTGCCCGTCCCCGTGGCAACCAGCGTTCCGCTGAACAGCATCGAACTGCGATCACCCAGAACGGAATCGGCTGAGACGGCTTCGTGGGTCTTGTCGACAGGCACCGATTCCCCCGTCAGGGCCGCCTCCTCGACCTTCAGGCTTCGCGCTTCCAGCAGTCGCAGATCCGCGGGAACGCGATCGCCGGCCTCGACCAGCACGATGTCTCCCGGCACGAGATCGGCGGCATCGACCGAAGTCCGGCGGCCGTCACGCAGCACCGCGGCATGCGGCGCCAGCATGACCCTGATCGCATTCATCGCATCTTCGGCACGACCTTCCTGCAGATAACCGACGACGGCATTGCCGAAGACAACCGCGAGGATGACGCCCGTATCGATCCAGTGCTGCATGAAACCTGTGACCGCTGCGGAAGCCAGCAGGACATAAATCAGGACATTGTGGAACTGCGACAGAAAGCGGACGACGGGGCTGCGCTTTGGCGCTACAGGCAGACGATTGGCACCATGGACCTCCAGCCTTCGCTTGGCCTCCTCTGCCCCGAGCCCCGCGACATCCGTATCCATCGCCTGGAGCACCACCTGCGGCGGCAGGGCATGCGGCATAAAATCTGCGGTTCTGTCGTTCATCCCAGTCCTCTGCGCATTTCGATTCTCGAACAGGCCCGCTGAAGAATGGCCTCGGCAGCCCTTGCGGGTACTGCATCTGCTGACGTGCGGGAGAATGTCGTCATGATAGGCCTCTCGCCTTGATCTATGACAATTCTGGACGATGCCGGCCTCGGCTTCGCGCCTCGGACGCCTGTCGGCGACAACCAACCGGGAGGTGTGGAAGCACAGGCTCAGGCAAGCCTTGCGGCTTAAAAGCAGGTGGTCCTGCGCGATGTCCTCAGACCCGCCAGACAAGACTTTGTGCCGGAAGGTGTTGAAAAGGTTGAGACGCATTGCCTCGATCGGCTGCATGCCAACCGGTGGAACACATTTGAGCACATTCGTTTCAGAACAAGAGGCCGATAGCGATGACGTCGATTTCCCTGCTCAGCCCAGCCCAGATCCGGGCGCTCCCCAACTCGACGGTTAGCTCCTGGTCAGACGACGAAATCAGCCAGCTGTCGAGCACGCAGGTAGGCGCCCTGACGTCGTCCCAGATCTCGGCGCTGCAGACGGAAGCCGTCGCAGGCCTGTCGACGTCGCAGTTGAAGGCAATCGCGCCCCGTTCGATCACCGGCCTGACGCTGGACCAGATCACCGCCCTGTCGACCGAAGATGTTTCAAGTCTGGTTGCCTCGCAGATTGCGGCGATGTCGGCAAGCCAGCTCGGCGGGTTGTCTTCCGAGCAGTCCGAAGCCTTGACCCCCGCACAGGTCGCCAGATTGACCGCAACGCAACTGAGCGCTTTCAGCGCGGAAGACCTCGCGACGTTTTCGCCGGAAGACATGGCGGCGATCAACACGGCTGCCTTGCGCGGGCAATCTGCCGAGAGACTGGCCGGGTTCAGCACCACCCAGATCGCGGCCTTGAAGCCGAACCAGATCGCGACGCTCACGCCGACCCAGATCGCAGCGCTCACCCCCGCGCAAGTCGGCGCCTTCTCGACCCAGCAGATGGCAGCCCTGAGTGCAACCCAGGTTGCAGTGCTGAGCTCCGACCAACTTGGCGCGCTCTCCGCGACGCAAGTTGCGGCCATTTCGCCGCGTGCGATCACTGGCCTCTCGACCACGCAGATTGCAGGTCTGGGCAATGAAAAGGTCGGTGCGTTGACCACGGCGCAGATGGCAACGCTGACCTCGAAGCAACTGCCCGCGTTCAGTACCGAACAGGTGGCCAATTTTTCGACAAGCCAGATTGCAGCGATCAATCCACGCGCCATGTCGGGTCTTTCGGTAGACCAGATCGCGGCTTTGTCGCCGGATCAGATGGCGAGCCTCACCGGCGCTCAGATTGCCGCTCTCACCCGCACCCAGATGTCAGCCTTCAGCGAAGAGCAGCTGGCTGCACTCACCGCAACCCAGATCAGGGCGCTCAGCGCGACACAGATCGCAGCCATGCCGCCAGCGACCGTCGCGGGCTTTACCGCAACACAGATCGCAGCACTCACACCAAAGGCCGTCGCTGGCCTGAATGCCGAGCAACTCGGCGCGATGAGTGTCGATCAGCTCAAGGGGCTCAGCACCTCTCAGATCGCGGCCATGACCGCAACCCAGATCGGAAGCCTGTCGAGCGACAAGGTCGCTGGTCTTTCGGCTGCCCAGATCGGTGCGTTGAGTTCGTCTGCCGTCACGGGCCTTACGCCTTCGCAGATCTCCGCCCTGACCCCTAGTCAGATTGGGGCAATGTCGAGCGCGCAGATCACGGCGCTGAAGACCACGCAGGTCGCAGCCTTCACGGCAGACCAGATCGCGGGCCTCACGCCAACGCAGATCCGCGGCCTGACAGGTCCACAGCTCGCTGCGATGCCCGAGAACGTCATCACGGGCTTTTCGGACGAACAGATCGCAGCCTTGAGCACGCGCGCCATCGCCGGTCTGACGGCCGAGCAGATTGGCGGGCTGTCGATGGATCAGCTGGACGCATTGAGCACCAGCCAGATCGGCGCGATGAATGCCACTCAGATCGCAGCATTGCCGCAAGAGGCCATTGAGGCGATGAGCCCGGCGAAGATCGCAGCCATTAGCGCAAAGGCGATCACCGGTCTGACATCGGAGAATCTGGCGTCGCTCGCACCGGCCCAGATCGCCGCCTTGACTGTCACCCAGATCAGAGGCCTCAAGGCCGACCAGGTCTCCGGCCTGACGGCGTTCCAGACCGAATCGATGACCAACAGTCAGATCACCGCCTTGACGGCGGCGCAGCTGTCGGCACTGTCGGTCGACGCTGTGAAGGTCTGGTCACCGTCGCAGCTTGCTGCGGTCTCACCGACCTCGATCAGCGGATTGACGACCGATCAGATCACCGCGCTGAACGACAGCCAGATCGATGGTCTCACCGCGGCACAGATTTCACGGATGAGCGGGCCGCAGATCGGCGCCCTGTCCAAGGAGCAGCTTGCAGCCTTCCTTCCGACCGAAATTGCGTCGATCTCCGCCAGCGCCATCTCATCTATTTCCGCGGACAAGATCGACGGTTTGAGCCTCGAGCAGATCGCAAGGCTGACCACGGCTCAGATTTCCGCCATGAAAAGCGAGCAACTGGTCGCCTTCACGCCCACGCAGCTTGCATCATTGACTTCCACCCAGCTGCAGGCCGTGACCTCCGCGCAAATCGCGGCCCTTTCACCGAGCAACATCGCATCGCTTTCACGCGAGCAGATTGCCAGCCTCTCCGCGCGCAGCATCGCGTCTCTGAGCAACGAACAGATCGCGGCCATGTCCGCCGATCAGATCGATGCCATGACGGCGACCCAAATCTCGGGCCTCACGGCAAGTCAGCTTGGCGCGATGCGCAAGGCAGACATCCTCGCCTTCCTGCCGGCAGAAATCGCAGCCATCAACACGACTGCGTTGAGCAGCCTCGATGCAGAGACCATCGCGGCCCTCAGCATTGACCAGATTGCCGCCATGACCCCGGCACAACTGGGCGCCCTGAGCACGGACCAGGTCGCAGCCCTGACGCCAACCCAGCTTGACGCCATGAGTGCAAAACAGCTGGCAGGCTTCGGCGCAACGCAGGCGACAGCGTTGACGACGGCGGCCTTGGGCGCCCTGACGCCGGATCAGATCGCAGGCCTCAGCACGGCCGCGATTGCCGCGCTCTCGACGACCCAGATCGCGGCCCTGTCGACAATCCAGATCGAAGCCCTGACCACCGCACAGATAGGTGCCCTGACGGCCACACAAGTGGCCGCCCTGACGCCGACCCAGCTGAGCAACCTGCCGGCCACGAAACTTGCCGCGATCAGTGCAACCGGCATTGCCGGGCTGACCACGCAGCAGATCGCCGGTCTGGGAGCGGATCAGATCAGCGCCTTGACGGCCGCACAGATCGGGGGACTGACCCCGGCACAGATCGGCGCGATGACGCCCCAGCAGGTCACGCTCCTGTCCAACACCCAGATCGCAGCATTGAGCGCCACTCAGGTCGCCGCATTGACCAACGACGCCCTGGCCACTCTGACGAGCGAAAAGATCGCGGCACTGACGGTCAAGGCGATCCCTGGCCTGACGGCGACACAGATCGCCTCGATGTCGACCACGCAGATCGAAAGCATGAGCCAGGCCCAGATTGCCGCGCTCACCTCGACGCAGATCGGAGCACTTTCGTCGGCACAGCTGGCGACCTTCTCCAACGCCGAACTCGCCGCGATTGCCCCCACAGCGTTTCCCGGCCTGTCGGCAGCCAACATCGCGGGCCTCAGCCAGGAGCAGATCGGTGTTCTTACCGCCGCCCAGATCGGCGCCTTGACCTTCGACCAATTGAACGCCCTGCGTCCGGATCAGCTTGGCGTCATGACCCCGACCCAGATCGGAGCCCTGACGGCGACCCAACTCGCCTCGCTTTCGGCAGGAACCATTTCCGGTCTGTCCGCCACCCAGATCGCAGCCATTTCAACCAAGGCCATCGCCGGCTTGAGCACGGCGCAGATCGCAACGCTGACCGCCAGCCAGATCGACGCGATGACTTCGGCGCAGTTCGGTGCCTTGAATGCGACCCAGTTGTCGGCATTCAGTCCGACGGCACTCGAAACGCTGACCTCCGCCGACATTGCGGCCCTCTCGCCGAGCGCGGTAGGAGGGCTCTCGCCGACAGTGTTTGCCACCCTGCAGCCAGAGCAGATCGCGTCCCTGACAACGGGTCAGGTGGCGGCGCTGAGCTATCACCAGCTTCGAGCGATGACCCAGGATCAGATCGGTGCCATGACGACGGCACAGATCGGGGCGATGAACGCCGTCCAACTGGCAACACTGGGAACGGACAGGGTAGGCTGGCTGACGACGGACCAGATCTCGGCCATGGATCCCAAGGCGATTGGTGGTCTGAGCGTGGCCCAGGTCAGCGCCCTGACGGCCGCCCAGGCGGAAGCCTTGACGCCTGCACAGGTCGCGGGGCTCAGTTCGGCACAATTGACGGCGATGGGTGCGAACAACCTGCGGACCTTCTCGACCGAGGATCTGGCAGCCATCAGTCAGCAGGCGATCCCCGGGCTGACAGTCAGTCAGATTTCCAACATGACGTCGGCGCAGCTTCAGGCGATCACGACGACACAGTCCAACTACTTGAGCCCGGACCAGATAGCCGCCGTGCTCGCGGCTTACCAGGCGGCTGGATCCTGAAGACCTGGCTGAGGTCGGCCAGCGGTCGGCCTCAGCTCAGTTTCGGATCGTGAACTGAACGCGATCTGCCGGGAAACGGGTGACCGCATACTGAATCGGGCAGCCTGCCGGATCGGTATTCAGCGCACGGGTCACCAGTACGATCGCACCCGGCGTCAACTCGAGATGAACGACGTCATCAGGCTCTGCGTGGACGGCCGAGATCTCGGTGACCTCACGGACGTAGTCATCGACACCACAGCGAGAGAGCGCCCGGGTGATCGAACCCGTTTCAGCAAATGCCGTGTCGATGCCAGCAAACCGCTCTGCCGGAAACCACATGGTTGACCGTGAGACGGCACGACCGTCGGCCTTTCTGATGCCATCGAGCCGCAAGACCTCGTCGCCTGGATTGAGTTTCAGGCGCTTGACGAGATCGGCGGAGGCAATTTCGCGAGCGGACGACAGCAGGATCCCCTTGAGATCCCGCGCCTGCTCGCCAATGCCTTCGCTGAAGCGGGTACGCCTCCCGATCGGAAAGTCGAACTTGTCGCGCTGGGTAATCATCGTGCCGCGCCCTTGGGCCGCGCGCACGATGCCCTCCTGCGCAAGCGCCGCCAGTGCCGCGCGCACCGTGTGGCGGTTGACGCCGAATTCCTCCGCCAGCGCGGTTTCCGCCGGCACCATGCCCGTCTTGTCATAGAGACCTGTCAGGATATTGGCGCGGATCCGATCGGAAATCTGGCGCCAAAGGGCCACGCCCTTCTGTCTCTGCATCACGGAAACACCGCCCCCTGTCACAAGCTTGTCACGACCACGCGTTACTCATAAAGTAACTTGTATGGTTGTCTATATTACTAGACATTTCGAGGACTGACAATGGAAAAAGCCACCGACATCGATCGCGGCGCCCAGACCGCCAGGAAGCGGATCGTCGATCTGCTTGCCAGGGCCACGCTCGCCGAACTTCAAGACGCCCTCACCGCCTTCGACCCGGCACCGGTCTACACCGCCCTGCGCGGACCCGAAACTGGTCTCGTGATGGTCAAGGGCCGCATCGGCGGCGGCGGTGCCCCCTTCAATCTCGGCGAAGCGACCGTCAGCCGCGCGAGCATTCGGCTCTCTGACGGCCGGATCGGTCATGGCTACCGCCTGGGAACTGACCGCAAGTCAGCACAGCTTTCGGCCGTGCTCGACGCGCTGGCGCAGGACGAAGCCGGCCGAGCCCTGGCTGAAACACGCCTCCTGGCACCGCTCGAAGCACGCGTCGCGGCGGAAGCCGCAAAGCTCGAAACCGAAACGGCCGCCACGAAGGTCGATTTCTTCACCATGGTTCGCGGAGAAGACTGATGCTCGAAGTGACTGAAAGCCTCGACGGCGGTTTCCCGGATGCCGTTACCCATGCCCAGACGGTCTTCCGCAGCATCATGGACGCCATGGCCCGCCCCGGCAGCGTCGGTGTGGTCGACGTGGCAGTTGCACCACCCGCCCCGCTCGGTATCGCGGCTGGCGCCCTGCTGCTGACTCTGTGCGACCACGACACGCCGATCTGGGTCACGCCTGTTCTCGCCAAGTCCGCCCTTTCAGGCTGGATCGGCTTCCACACCGGCGCCAGCCTGACGTCCACAAAGACGGATGCCAAGTTCGCCTTCGTCGAAGCAGGCGCGCCTGTCCCGTCGCTGACACAATTTGCGCTGGGAACCCAGGAATACCCTGATCGTTCGACGACGCTGGTCGTCGAGGTCCCATCGCTCGAGGGCGGCAAGCCTCTGCAACTGTCAGGCCCTGGAATTCGCGACACCGCCGTCATCGCTCCGAAAGGTCTGCCCGAAACCTTCCTGCGCCAATGGGCCGACAATGGTGCTCTGTTCCCGCGCGGTGTCGACATGGTGCTGACCGCGGGTCGCCGTTTCATCGCGCTGCCGCGCACGACCAAGATCCGTGAGATGGAGGCCTGAGCCATGTATGTAGCCGTCAAGGGTGGCGAAAAAGCCATCGCCAACGCCCACAAGCTTCTCGCCGACCGCCGCCGGGGTGACAGGTCGCTGCCGTCGGTGACGATCGATCAGATCGTGGCCCAGCTCGGTCTCGCCGTCGACCGGGTCATGGCCGAGGCCTCGCTCTACGACTGCACGCTCGCAGCCCTCGCCCTGAAGCAGTCGCGCGGCGACATGATCGAGGCGATCTTCCTCCTGCGCGCCTACCGCACAACGCTGCCGCGCTTCGGCACGTCTCGTCCGATCGAAACGGCCGAGATGCGCGTCGAGCGCCGTGTCTCCGCCACCTACAAGGATCTGCCCGGCGGACAGCTGCTGGGCCCCACCTTCGACTATACCCATCGCCTGCTCGATCCCTCGCTGCTCGATGACGAGACGGTGGATATGGGCGAGCAGCGCGAGGAAGGTCTCGATCCAGTCATGCGGGTCTCCGACATCCTCGATGGCGAAGGCCTGATCGAGCCGGATGGCGAGATGCCCGAGGATCATATCGCCGGCGACATCACCCGCGAGCCGATGGAATTTCCGATGCCCCGCGACCTGCGTCTGCAGGCGCTTGCCCGCGGCGACGAAGGCTTCCTTCTGGCACTCGGCTATTCGACCCAGCGCGGCTATGGCCGCACCCATCCCTTCGTCGGCGAAATCCGCATGGGGCTGGTCGAAGTCGAATTCGACGTGCCGGAACTCGGCTTTGCGGTTTCACTCGGCGAGATCCGCGTCACCGAATGCCAGATGGTCAACCAGTTCAAGGGTTCGGCCAAGGCTCCACCGCAATTCACCCGCGGCTATGGCCTCGTCTTCGGCCAGAGCGAACGCAAGGCCATGTCCATGTCACTGGTGGATCGGGCGCTCCGAACCGACGAATTCGGCGAGGATGTCGTCGCCCCCGCCCAGGACGAGGAATTCGTGATTTCCCATTGCGACAACGTCCAGGCGACCGGCTTCGTCGAACACCTGAAGCTGCCGCATTACGTCGACTTCCAGGCCGAACTGGATCTCGTCCGCCGCATGCGGGCAAAGCACGACGCCAACAAGACAGATCTGACCGACCTGAAGGAGGCCGCAGAATGAGCGCGCCGGCAACCGAACTCGCGACCTATAATTTCGCCTATCTGGACGAACAGACCAAACGCATGATCCGCCGCGCGATCCTGAAAGCGATCGCCATCCCCGGCTATCAGGTGCCGTTTGCCAGCCGCGAAATGCCGATGCCCTATGGCTGGGGTACCGGCGGCGTGCAGGTGACAGCCTCGATCATTGGCCGCGACGACACGCTGAAGGTCATTGATCAGGGCGCTGACGACACGACAAATGCCGTGTCCATCCGCGCCTTCTTCCAGAAGGTCGCAGACGTCGCCGTCACCACCAAGACCAGCGAAGCGACGATCATCCAGACTCGTCACCGCATTCCCGAAGAAAAGCTGAGGGAAGGCCAGGTGCTGGTCTACCAGGTGCCGATCCCGGAACCGCTGCGTTTCCTCGAACCGCGCGAGACCGAGACCCGCAAGATGCATGCGCTGGAAGAATACGGCCTAATGCATGTGAAGCTCTACGAAGACATCGCCAGGCACGGCCGCATCGCAACGACCTATGCCTATCCGGTGAAGGTCGAGGGCCGCTACGTCATGGACCCGTCGCCGACGCCGAAGTTCGACAATCCCAAGATGCACATGTCGGAGGCGCTTCAGCTCTTCGGCGCCGGCCGCGAGAAACGCATCTATGCGGTCCCGCCCTTCACTGAAGTCGTCAGCCTCGACTTCGAGGATCACCCCTTCGAGATCCAGACATTCGACAAGCCCTGCGCGCTCTGCGGCGCCCACAACGTCTATCTCGACGAGGTTGTACTCGACGACAAGGGCGGCCGGATGTTCGTCTGCTCCGATACCGACCATTGCGAGACGCGCCAGGCCGAGGGCCATGTCGGCGAAATGCTCGCGAAGAATAAGGAGGCCGCCGAATGAGCGACCAGCCGCTTCTGAAAGTTCGCAACCTCTCCAAGTTCTACGGCAGCCGGATCGGCTGCTCGAACGTCTCCTTTGATCTCTGGCCGGGCGAAGTGCTCGCCATCGTCGGCGAAAGCGGCTCGGGGAAGACGACGCTTTTGAGCTGCCTCTCGACCCGGCTGATGCCGACGACCGGCAGCGTCGATTACCACATGCGCGACGGCCAGTACCGCGAGCTCTATCACATGGGTGAAGCCGAACGCCGCTTCCTGATGCGCACGGACTGGGGCTTCGTGCACCAGAACCCCGCCGATGGTCTTCGCATGACGGTCTCTGCCGGCGCCAATGTCGGTGAACGCCTGATGGCCGTCGGCGATCGCCACTATGGCCGCATCCGCCAGACGGCGAGCGAATGGCTGGAGCGCGTCGAGATCTCGACCGATCGCATCGACGACCAGCCGCGCGCTTTCTCCGGCGGCATGCGCCAGCGCCTGCAGATCGCCCGCAATCTCGTCACCGGCCCTCGCCTCGTCTTTATGGACGAACCGACCGGCGGCCTCGATGTCTCGGTCCAGGCCCGCCTGCTCGATCTCGTCCGCGGCCTCGTCAACGACCTCGGCCTCTCGGCCGTCGTCGTTACCCATGACCTCGCGGTCGCCCGCCTGCTGTCCCACCGGATGATGGTGATGAAGGACGGCCATGTCATCGAACACGGCCTGACCGACCGCGTCCTCGACGACCCGCGCGAACCCTACACTCAGCTGCTCGTATCCTCGATCCTGCAGGTCTGACGGAGATATCAATGGCCACGCCCCTCATCGTTTCGGAAGTCGCGAAAAGCTTCACCATGCATCTGCGCGGCGGGCTCGTCCTGCCGGTCGTCTCCAACGTCTCCTTCTCTGTCGCATCCGGAGAATGTGTCGTGCTCGGCGGCCCCTCTGGCATCGGCAAGAGCTCGATCCTCAAGATGCTCTACGGCAACTACGCCGTCGACCAGGGCCAGATCCTGGTCAATCACTGCGGCCGCATCGTCGACCTTGCCAGCGCCGACCCGCGCACGGTGCTTGAAGTCCGCCGTGGCACGCTGGGTTATGTCAGCCAGTTCCTGCGCACCGTCCCGCGTGTCTCGACACTCGACGTGGTGGCTGAACCGCTCGTTGCACGCGGTATATCTGTAGACGAAGCGCGCGAACGCGCGAGCGAACTCCTAAGCCGGCTAAATTTGCCGCGCGATCTCTGGCAGCTGCCACCCTCCACCTTTTCCGGTGGCGAACAGCAACGCGTCAACATCGCCCGCGGCTTCATCACCGACCATGCCGTGCTGCTGCTCGATGAACCGACAGCCTCGCTCGACGCGGCCAACCGGGCCGTGGTCGTCTCGATGATCCGCGCCAAGAAAGAGGCAGGCGTCGCGCTGCTCGGCATCTTCCACGATGAGGAAGTCCGCGAAGCCGTGGCCGACCGGATCCTCGATGTCATGCTGTTTTCGCCGCGAAAGGCAGCCGCATGACGAAGAAGCTCGGGCTCGAACCCCTCGTCCACGACACCGCACGCGTCGTGAATTCGACGCTTGGCCGCTATACGGAAGTCGCCGATCGCTGCCGGTTGGATGAAGTCGAAATGGGCGACTACTCCTACATCATGCAGGACGGCGCCGTCTGGTGTGCGACGGTCGGCAAGTTCGCCAACATCGCGGCTGCCGTGCGCATCAACGCCACCAACCATCCGACCTGGCGCCCGACGCTGCACCACTTCACCTATCGCGCGGGAGACTATTTCGACGGCGCCGAGAACGATCACGACTTCTTCGCCTGGCGTCGCGAAAACCGCGTCGTGATCGGCCATGACGTCTGGATCGGTCACGGGGCAACCGTCTTGCCAGGCGTCACCATTGGCGACGGTGCGGTGATTGGCGCCGGCGCCGTCGTGTCACGCGATGTAGCCCCCTACACAATCGTCGGTGGAGTCCCGGCCAGGCTCATCCGTGAACGATTTCCAAAGTCAGTTGCCGAACGCATGCAGGCGCTCGCCTGGTGGGACTGGGATCACGACCGGCTGTTCGCCGCACTCGACGATTTTCGTCACATGGACACTGAAGCTTTCCTCGAAGAATACGCCTAATCGCAAATTTTTCAGAGACTTACACAGTTTAACAAATCCTACACAAATCTGACATTCCGGCTTCACGGACCCGCGTTACTGCAATCCCAGCACCGCAATCAATGACGGCGAAGGAAAGATAATGCTCTTCAGGCTGGACAATCTCACCCGCCAGTTCGGGACAACCAAGGCCGTGGACTCGGTGACCCTCGAGATCCCCGCCGGCCAGATGGTTGGTGTGATCGGCCGTTCGGGCGCCGGCAAGTCGACACTGCTGCGCATGATCAACCGCCTGGTCGACCCAACCTCGGGCAGCATCCGTTTTGACGATCTCGAGATCTCCAATCTTCATGGCACGGCCCTGCGCAACTGGCAGCGCGACTGCGCCATGATCTTCCAGCAGTTCAACCTCGTGCCACGTCTCGACGTGCTGACGAATGTACTGCTTGGCCGCCTGAACCATCGGTCGACAACCCTTTCGATCCTCAACGTCTTCACCCGCGAAGAGCGCCTGATGGCAATCGCCGCCCTCGAGCGGCTCGGCATCGAGCAGACAGCCCTGCAGGCAGCCGGAACGCTTTCCGGTGGCCAGCAGCAGCGCGTGGCGATCGCCCGCGCCCTGATGCAGTCACCGAAGATGATCCTCGCCGACGAGCCGATCGCCTCGCTCGACCCGTTGAACGCCAAGATCGTCATGGATGCGCTGCGCGACATCAACGAGCGCGAAGGCATCACCGTCATGACCAACCTGCACACGCTCGATACGGCCCGCAACTACTGCGAGCGCATCATCGGCATGGCGCGGGGCCGCGTCGTCTTCGACGGCACGCCGGCAGAACTCACGGCCGAGGCAGTGCACGAAATCTACGGCGCCGACCAGCATGGTGCCGGCATCGATGAAACGATGACCTCGACGAGCATCAACATTGCGCATCAGGACAACGAACAACGCAAGATCCCATCCGCTGGCCTGCGCCCTCTCGCCGTAGCCGAGGCCTGAGCCACGAAGATCGCTGGCCCTGCGACAAGGGCAATACCGAAAGACACTCCCTCATCCTACGAAACAGGAGATGCACTCATGTTGAAGAAGACCCTGCTCGCCACGGCGGCTCTCGTTGCTCTGGCTTCCGGCGTCCATGCCGAAGACCTCAAGGAATTCCGCATCGGTATTCTCGGCGGCGAAAACGAAGCCGACCGTCTGCGCAATTTCCAGTGCATGACCGAAAAGCTCCCGGCCGCTCTCGGCGTCGAGAAGGTCTCGCTCTTCCCGGCCGCCGATTATGATGGCGTCGTTCAGGGCCTGCTCGGCGGCACGCTCGATTACGCCGAACTCGGCGCCTCGGCCTTCGCCAAGGTCTACCTCGCCAAGGAAGACGCCGTCGAGCCGATCCTGACCACCGTCCAGACCGACGGTTCCAGCGGCTACTACTCGATCATGGTTGCCCGCAAGGATTCGGGCATCACCAAGATCGAAGACATCAAGGGCAAGAAGCTCGGCTATGCCGATGCGGACTCGACCTCCGGCTATCTCGTCCCCCTCGTCACCCTGCCGGAAGCCCTCGGCGCTCCGGTTGATCAGGTCGTCGCCTCCACCGGCTTCGGCGGCGGCCATGAGAACCTTGTTCTCGAAGTCGTCAAGGGCACCTTCGACGTCGGCACCACCTGGGGTTCGGGCGTTGGCGATTTCAAGGACGGTTACTCTTCTGGCAACCTGCGCAAGATGGTCGACAAGGGCGTCCTGAACATGGACGACCTCGTCGAAGTCTGGAAGTCCCCGCTGATCCCGAACGGCCCGATCGTCGTTCGCACCTCGATGAACGAGGACATGAAGATGAAGTTCAAGCAGTTCATGATGGAACTGCCGACCTCCGACCCGGCCTGCTTCTCGGCTGTCCAGGGCGGCGATTTCAAGGGCTACACCGACGTCACCGTCGACTTCTACAAGCCGATCATCGATGCCCGCAAGGCAACCATCGGCGGCTGATCGCTGACGAAACCAATAGGACCGCCGGCCGGGACACCGCCGGCGGTCTTTCCTTGAAGTCTTTTCCAAAGGATTTGCGGTGATGGCCATGACGGCGACACAGCCCACCCTGAGCGAGCGCGGCGCGGTCGTCGAGCGCCATTGGCAGGAACTGGCGGCGAAACGGCGCATCTATACCGGCCTTGGCGCCGTGATCCTGCTCCTCGCCGTGACCGGTTCGCTCTGGTTCGCCAACGACACCAATGCCGGCAAGTTCTTCGACCGCCTGCCCTACCTTTTTGACTTCGTGGGCGAACTCGTCCCCCGCGACGGTTGGGAGATATGGCGGGCCCTGTTCGACCTGCCCTCCCCCTATGACGACGGCAGCTTGAAATACAATTATCCGGAGGGTCGGTTCTACATCACCGACAGCCTCTACATCCCCGAATACTTCCACAAGATGCTGGAGACGGTGAATATCGCGCTCCTGTCCACTGTGATCGCGATGATCTTCGGCTATGCACTTGCCTTCCTTGCAGCCAAGAACACCATGCCGAGCGCCTGGATCCGCTGGCCGGTTCGTCGTTTCATGGAGATCCTGCGCGCCTTTCCGGAAGTGGTCATCGCAGGCTTCTTCCTGGCCATCCTTTCGCTTGGTCCCATCCCTGCGATCATCGCGGTGACGATCCACACCATCGGCGCACTCGGCAAGATGTTCTTCGAAGTCATAGAGAATGCCGACATGCGGCCTGACGAAGGGCTGCGTGCCGTCGGCGCTAACTGGTTCGAGCGCGTCTGGTTTGCCATCACGCCTCAGGTCATGCCGAACTTCATGAGCTACTTCCTGCTGCGCATAGAAATCAACGTGCGCGCCTCCACGATCATCGGCGCTGTCGGCGGCGGCGGCATCGGCGAAGCCCTGCGCCTGTCGATCGGTCAGGGCCACGAGGCAAAGACCCTCGCAATCATCCTTCTCCTTTTGTCGACAGTCATCGCCGTCGACCAGTTCTCCGCATGGCTGCGCCGCAAGCTCGTCGGCGAGCAGTCTTTCCAGTCGGTCACGTGAGGTTTCGATGTCCATGATGAACGCTGCCGAACTGAACCGTCTGGCCGAACGCTATCCGCAGGTGCTGGAGCGCAGCCTCTGGCAACGCTATCGCATTCCGGCTTCGCTCGGCATCCTGGCCTTTTACTTCCTCTTTTGCTGGTGGTTCTTCGCCATTGGCAAAACGATGTCGGAGGCCAATTGGGGCATCGCCGGCAACTACCTTGCCGACTGGGTCTCTTACGAGATACGCCCGGAATTCGAAATCGACCGCGACGGAGCGTTGACGATCAATTATCCGCGCTTCGATCCCATCGGACCAAACCCGAACCCGGACTGGATCGAGACGAAACGCGAAACGATCACCCGGGCCGAGCCGCAGGCCCCTGCAGCCGCGGCGCCGGCCCCGGCGACCGCCACGCCGAGCTCGACCTTCAGTTTCATGACGTCTCCCACGCCGCAGGCATCAACTGGGGCCGCGAGCATCGAGACCAATGTCGCCGCAGCTCAAGCAACCTCCGAGGAAGTGATCACCGAAGCACAGGTGGCACTCTCCGGCACGGCCCGTATCGACATTGCCGGTGATCGCGTCACACTTGTTCGCGGCGAAGAAACAGTGACCCTGTTGCTCGATCCCGCCAGGGACACCGTGACGGTCGAAGGCGCACGTCCCGACTGGGTGGAGCAGCGCCTCGAAGGCGGCCGCGTGATCGCCTATTTCGGCTCGGCCGGCTGGCTCGACGTCTCCTCGGATCGCGTCCGCGTCCGCAAGCGGTTCTTCGGCTGGGAGAATTTCATCTTTGATACCAACTCGCCCTTCTTCGGTCTCTCTTCGGGTGAAGTCTGGCAGACAATAACATCCGGCGAACGCATCGATCCGAAGATGAGCAACCTGGCACTCGCCTGGAACAACATCCTCTACAATGCCTCCTGGCAGCATCTGGACGTCTGGACCAAGCTCTTGCAGACCATCGTCATGGCCTTCATGGGTACGCTGCTCGCCATGCTGGTCGCCTTCCCGCTGTCCTTCATTGCGGCGCGCAACATCACCCGCAATCGACCGGTGAACCAGATCACCAAGCGCTTCTTCGACTTCGTCCGGTCGGTCGACATGCTGATCTGGGCGCTGTTCTTCACCCGCGCCTTTGGCCCTGGGCCGCTTGCCGGCATCTCGGCAATCTTCGTCACCGACACCGGCACGCTCGGCAAGCTTTATGCCGAGGCGCTGGAGAACATCGACGACAAGCAGCGCGAAGGGGTGAAGTCGGTCGGAGCACCGGCAGCGGCCGTCCAGCGCTTCGGTGTATTGCCGCAGGTGATGCCGGTTTTCGCCTCCCAGGCCCTCTATTTTTGGGAATCGAACACCCGATCGGCAACCATCATCGGCGCGGTCGGCGCAGGTGGCATCGGCCTCAAACTCTGGGAGGCCATGCGCACCAATTCCGACTGGGAAAATGTCGCCTACATGGTGCTCCTGATCCTGATCGTGGTGTTCATTTTCGATGCCATCTCCAATAGCCTGCGCTCACGCCTGATGGGAAAGAGCCGCCACTGATTCTTAGGGCGCGGGGTCCGTTTCCGCGCCACTACACACGAAAGACATACCCTTGCGTTACGCCCTATACTTCGCACCCTGCGCCGACGCACCGCTGAGCCAGACGGCAGCGGCTTGGCTGGGACGCGATGCCTTCACCGGGATTGAGCATCCAAGAACGGCCGAAACGGATTTTCCGGCGGAAGACCTGGATGCCCTGACGGCCGATCCCCGGCGATACGGCTTTCACGCGACGCTCAAGGCGCCCTTTCACCTGGCCGAAGGCGTGAGCGAAGCCGATTTGCTTGCCGAGTTTGCCGCGTTCGCCGCGAAAACCGCGTCCTTGGAAGTCCCCTCCGTTATCATCGGCCAGCTTGGGCCATTCTTCGCCCTGGTTCCGGAACGGCAGCATGCGCCTCTGCAGACGTTCGCTGCCAGTGTCGTCGAGGCATTCGAGCCCTTCCGCGCGCCGCTCTCGCAGGCAGATATCGAAAGGCGCAAGCCGGACGGCCTGCCTCCGCGCCAGCGCGAAAACCTGATGCGCTGGGGCTATCCTTATGTCTTTGACGAGTTCCGTTTCCACATGACGTTGACCGGGCCTGTATCCGACGCCCAGTCGCCTGCCATGGCCAATGTGCTCAACCTCCGCTTCGCCGAATTCAACGGCCGCCCCCTCCGGATCGATGGCCTCGCGCTCTTTGTTGAGCCTGAGCGTGGCGCCCCCTTCCTTGTCCATTCATGGCTGCCTTTAAAGGCCGCCCAACAAAACGGCTGATCCCATGTCCGAACAGATCTTTTCCAATGCCCGCATCGTTCTCGAAGACCGGATTGTCGACGGCAGCGTGGTGATCCGTAACGGTCGTATCGCCGCGATCGACGAAGGTTCGAGCCGCAGCGGCGAGGACTTTGGCGGCGATTACCTGATCCCCGGCCTGGTCGAGCTTCACACCGATCACCTGGAATCGCATTATTCACCCCGCCCCGGCGTGCGCTGGCACATGACCTCGGCCATTCAGGCCCATGATGCGCAGATCGTCACCTCGGGCATCACCACCGTCTTCGATTGCCTGCGCATGGGCTCCGACGAGGATGGCGGCTTCGACAAGGGCGAGATGCGCGACATGGCGGATGCCATACAGGCGGCCGAACGCGACGACCGGCTGCGGGCGGAGCACCTGATCCACCTGCGCTGCGAAGTTGCCTCCGACAACGTGCTCGAGCATTTCGCTGACTTCGAGAACGATCCGCATGTGCGTCTCGTCTCGCTGATGGACCATTCCCCGGGCCAGCGTCAGTTCCAGACGATGGAACAGTACACGCTGTACTACAAGACCAAACGCGGCCTGACCGACGAGCAATTCGCCCGCTTCGTCGAAAGCCGGCTTTCGCTCTCCGAGCGTTACTCAGCCCTGCATCGCGACACTCTCGCGAGGTCCTGCGCCGAGCGCGGAATCACGGTCGCAAGCCATGACGACGCGACGCTCGCCCATGTCGAGGAAGCCAAGGGTCATGGCGTCAAGCTCGCCGAATTCCCGACCAGCATCGAAGCCGCGGAAGCCTCGCACCAATCAGGCATGAGCGTGCTGATGGGCGCCCCCAACGTCGTCCGCGGCAAGTCGCATTCCGGCAACATCGCAGCCCGTGATCTTGCCAAGCGCGGTGTGCTCGACGTCCTCTCGTCCGATTACGTGCCGCTGAGCCTGCTGCATGCGAGCTTCGTGCTGGCCGATGAGATAGACGGCATCTCTCTGCCCCAGGCGATCGCCATGGTGACGGCGACGCCGGCGCGGACGGTGAGCCTTGACGACCGGGGGCGGATCGCCACGGGCCTTCGCGCAGATCTCGTGCGTGTGCGCCGTGACGAAGGCGTGCCGGTGATCCGCGCCGTGTGGCGAGAAGGGCGGCGGGTCGCATGATGACGCATGCCGTAGCAAACGCATCTTTGGAGAAAGCCACCGGAACTCTCGTCGTCGTCGTCGGCCCGAGCGGGGTGGGCAAGGACAGCCTCCTGGACATTGCCCGCCGACACTTCACCGACCGGGATGACGTCCGCTTTGTGCGACGGACCATTACGCGCCCCGAAGACACCGGCGGCGAAGTCCATGACGCTGTCAGCCCCGAAACTTTCGATCGGCTTGTCAGCTCCGGAGCATTTGCCGTGAGCTGGAACGCCCACGGCCTTGGCTACGGCATTCCGCTCGATGTCCGTACGGACCTCGCTCAAGGACGCACCTTGATCGTCAACGGATCCCGCTCCGCCCTTGCAAGCGTCCACGCGGCCTTCCCCAATCTCGTGGTGGTCAACGTGACCGCACGCGCCGACGTTCTCGCAAAGCGCCTCGCAGCCCGCGGGCGCGAGACGACCACGGAAATCGAAGCACGCCTCACCCGAACCACTGCCCCCCTCCCCACAGATCTGAAAGTCATCAACATCGACAACAGTGGTGATCTGGAACTGGCTGGCAACGAGCTTGTGCAATTGATCGAGGGATTGTTGCACAGTGAGTGATGGTGGGATTCGAACCCACGATACCCTTGCGAGTATGCCGCATTTCGAGTGCGGTGCTTTCGACCACTCAGCCACCTCTCCGGTCACATTGGTCGGCGCTCGATGGCGCGGGCTGTCTCATAGCGGCAACTCACCCCCCATGCAAGAGCGAATGTGACGGTTTTTCCGGCTTTTGTCTTGACACCCCGCAGGGCCTCACGTATGCGACGCTCGACTAAAAGCGTGCGTGACGTGCGCCTTTCGTTCTTCGCTATCTGCGAAGTGAACCGGCGGGATCAACATCCTGCTCCTCCGACTGGCAAAAAGACGGCCCCTCGCAAGGGGAGAGCCGGAACGAACATGAAAGGATAAAAAATGTTCGCAGTCATCAAGACCGGCGGTAAGCAGTACCGCGTTAACGCCAACGACGTGCTGACCATCGAAAAGCTGGAAGCCGAAGCTGGCGCAACCATCGAATTCACCGAGATCCTCGTCGTCGGCGAAGGCGAAACCGCAACCATCGGCGCGCCCTTCGTGGCTGGCGCCAAGGTTACGGCCGAAGTGGTCGAACAGACCCGCGGCAAGAAGGTCATCGCCTTCAAGAAGCGTCGTCGTCAGAACTCCAAGCGTTCGCGCGGCCATCGTCAGCACCACACCGTGGTGCGCATCACCGACATCGTCGCAGCCTGAAACGCTGATAACTAGGTTTAAAGGAGCAATCCAATGGCACACAAAAAAGCTGGCGGTTCCTCGCGCAACGGTCGCGATTCCAATTCCAAGCGCCTCGGCGTGAAGAAGTTCGGTGGCGAAGTCGTCATTCCGGGCAACATCATCGTGCGTCAGCGCGGCACCCAGTGGCATCCGGACGCAAACGTCGGCATGGGCAAGGACCATACCCTCTTTGCACTCACGGCTGGCAATGTGAACTACCGTACCAAGGCGAACGGCAAGGTATACGTGTCCGTAATGCCGAAAGCCGAAGCAGCAGAATAAAGCCGGTAGCGTTTAACAGCCGGCGTCTCATCGACCCGGCTGACCGCATCAGGTTCAGTCTAGAAAAAAGGGGAGATGGGGCGCCATCTCCCCTTTTTTCTTGTCCAACGAAGGAGACTGAACCATGCAAAGTCTGATGTTGAGGGATGACCAATCACGGTCACCCGAAGAGCAGCCAAGGCCCGATCGGCCGAGGAGCGATTGCCCTGTCTTATTGTCGCAAAGGCTCGTCCTGCGCGCACCCCACATCGAAGACATCGACGCCCTTGCCCATCTCGCCAACAACGCCGCCATCGCCACCATGGTGGCGCGCATGCCGCATCCCTACACGGCAAAAGACGCGGCCGACTTCGTGCGACGCACGAATATCGGCGAGATCGGCAAGTGCGTCTATGCCATCACCAAAGCGGACAACGGCGAGTTCCTCGGTTGCTGCGCGCTGGAGCCCAATCCGGCCGACGATACCATCCTGGAAATGGGTTACTGGCTGGGGGAACCCTACTGGAACAAGGGTTACGCTACGGAAGCGGCCCATGCACTGATCGACATGGCCTTCCGCACCCGTGAATGGGTGAGCCGCATCGATGCGCGCTGCCGGGTGACGAACATCGCCTCGCGCCGCGTCATCCAGAAGTGCGGCTTCCAGTTCCAGGGAACAGGCATGGTCGGCAACCTCGCCATGGGCGGAACAGTCCCGGTCGAATGGTACCGGCTTGACCGCAAGATCTGGCTGTCCTTGAAGAGCTGGGGGGAAATGCGATGAGCACGCTTGTTGCAGAAAGACCGGTGCTCGAAACGTCCATGCCCGGACCCTGCCCGGTCATCGAAACGGATCGCCTGGTGCTTCGTCCGCATCGCATGCAGGACGCGGAAGCGATTGCGAATTCGCTGAGTGATTTCGCGGTCGCCCGCATGCTGACGCGCGTGCCGGTTCCCTACGATCGCGAGGACGGACGCGACTGGTTGAACATGGTGACGTCAGGCCTGAAGCCAGACTGGCACTTCGCGATCACGCTCGATGGCGTCCATGTGGGCGTGGTCTCCCTGGAGCTCCGCCATGGCCTTTGGCACATCGGCTACTGGCTGAACCGCTTCTACTGGGGACGCGGCCTGATGTCCGAGGCCGTCGAGGCAGCCCTTGACCGCTTCTTCCGGCGCATGGGCGGTGCCGAAATCTTCGGCGGCGCCTTTGCCGACAACGCGGCATCGCTCCGATTGCTGGAAGCCCGCGGCTTCCAAACGGTCGGCGTGAGTGACGTGTTCTCCAAGGCGCGCAACGCCATGGCGCCGCTGGTCGAATTCCGTCTCGCCCAGCCAGACTTCGCCGCCCGCAAGAGACTTGTATAGCCAACAATGCTCCGGGCGCCAGCCGCCCGGAGTTCAACCTTCCGCCAGTTCGACCCAGACCGGGAAATGGTCAGATCCGACGGCGGACCGATCCACATGGCAGCCCCTCAGCCGATCGACGAGCCCGCCGCTGACGAAGCAGTAATCGAGATGCATGCGCCGCGATCCGTCCTCGCTGATCCAGCTATAGCCATCCGCAGGCCGCGATTTGAGTTGAGCTTCGACATCGACAGGATAGCCCGCTCTCGGCGCACGTCCATAATAGGCGTCGTTTCGCCCGACCATGGCGATGTATTCAGGGCTTTCCGGCTCCATGTTGAAGTCACCCATGACAAGAAAATCCTCCGGCAACGGCGGATCAGTGACGGCGAATTCGATGGCGCCAGTGAGCGCCCCGCCCTCAGACAGGTAGCCACAGACACGTTCCTTGAGATAGGCGATCTGCGCCAGCCGCTCGTCCGGGGAAACATGATCCAAATGGACGGAATAGACCCGCAGCGCCCTATCAGGTGCCTCGATGACGGCCTCCAGCGACCCGCGCTGAAGATTGAGCTTGTCGAAGGTCCGGTTGCGCGGCAGGAGCAGGTTGCGGCTGGCCCGGATCGGAAAGCGCGACAGCACCATGTTGCCGAACTGGAAACGCCGCTCACGGAGGCGACCATCGGTCATCGCGTGATCGACCAGTACGTCGCAAGCCGGACCGAAGGATGTAAAGTAGTCTGGAAACAATGCGGAAAAGGTCTCGACCAGATCGGCGTAACCGTTCCGGCTATAGCCACGGGTCACCTCCTGCAGCGCAATCACGTCCGCATCGCGGATGCTGTCGGCGATCCGATCAGGGTCAAAACGCCCGTCCTGGCCGAAGCCATACTGGATGTTGTAGCTGACGAACTTCACGATACTCTTTGACCTCCGCGCCAAGCGGCTATATCGATGGCCGCAACTCTCCGCGCAGAACCTGACAGAAGAATTGACGGCAGCAAGATGAAATTTCTCGACGAGGCTAAGGTATATATTCGCTCGGGCGACGGCGGCGGCGGTGCTGTCTCATTTCGGCGCGAAAAGTTCATCGAATTCGGCGGACCTGACGGCGGCGACGGCGGCCGGGGCGGTGACGTCTGGGTCGAGGCCGTCAACGGCCTGAACACCCTCATCGACTTTCGCTTCCAGCAGCATTTCAAGGCGAAGACCGGCACCCACGGCATGGGCCGTAACCGCACGGGCGCAAACGGCGAAGACGTGACACTCAAGGTGCCTGTCGGCACCCAGATCTTCGAGGAAGACAACGAAACCCTGATCGTCGACATGACGGTCGAGGGCCAGCGTTTCCGCATCGCCAAGGGCGGCAATGGCGGCTTCGGCAACGCCCATTTCAAGACCGCGACCAACCAGGCACCGGACTGGGCCAATCCGGGCCTCGAAGGTGAAGAAAAGACCGTCTGGCTGCGGCTGAAGCTGATCGCCGATGCCGGTCTCGTCGGGCTGCCTAATGCCGGCAAGTCGACATTCCTGGCATCGGTCACCCGTGCCCGGCCGAAGATCGCCAATTACCCATTCACGACCTTGCACCCGAACCTGGGTGTGGCCACCGTCGACGAACGCGAATTCATCCTCGCCGATATTCCGGGCCTGATCGAAGGCGCCCATGAAGGTGTCGGCATCGGCGACCGTTTCCTCGGCCATGTCGAGCGCACCCGTGTCCTCCTGCATCTCGTTTCCGCCCAGGAAGAAGAGGTCGGCAAGGCTTATAAGACGGTGCGCTACGAGCTTGATGCCTATGGCGGAGGCCTGGATGACAAGCCGGAAATCGTTGCCCTCTCGCAGATCGACGTCCTCGACGAAGCGGAACTGAAGAAGAAAGCGGCGGAACTGAAGAAGGCCTGCGGCCAGACACCGCTTCTGCTTTCGGCCATCACCGGCAAGGGCATGACCGATGCGCTGCGTGCCCTGCGCGATATCATCGTCGCTGCCCAGGGAAACCAGCCCCTGCCCGAAAAGCGCGAGAAGAACCGCCGCAAGCGGGATGACGACGGAAATCTGGAAACCGGTTTCGACGGAGAAGGCGACGATTGATGTCCACCCGGCTCCGCTCGCTCTCCCGCGTCAAGCGGGTCGTCATCAAGATCGGATCCGCCCTTCTGGTCGATCGCGGCTCCGGAATCCGCAAGCAATGGCTCGATGCAATCTGTGACGATATCGCAGCTCTGAAAGCCCGTGGGACCGACGTTCTCGTCGTCTCCTCGGGCGCGATTGCGCTCGGCCGCACCGTGCTCGACATGCCCTCCGGTGCCCTCAAGCTTGAGGAGAGCCAGGCCTGTGCTGCCGTCGGCCAGATCGCGCTTGCCCGCCACTGGTCGGAAAGCCTGTCTCGCCACCAGATCGTCGCTGGACAGATCCTGCTGACGCTCGGCGACACCGAGGAGCGCCGGCGTTACCTGAACGCTCGCGCCACCCTCAGCCAGCTCTTGAAGATCGGCGCCATCCCGATCATCAACGAGAACGACACGGTCGCCACCACCGAAATTCGCTACGGCGATAACGACCGCCTGGCAGCCCGAGTGGCAACCATGGCCGGCGCCGACCTGCTTGTGCTGCTCTCCGATATCGACGGCCTCTATACCGCCCCGCCGCACCTCGATCCTGAGGCGCAGTTTCTCGATACGATCGAGGAAATCACGCCCGCAATCGAAGCCATGGCCGGGGGCGCAGCCTCCGAGCTCTCCCGTGGAGGCATGCGCACCAAGATCGATGCCGGCAAGATCGCAACCAGCGCTGGCTGCGCCATGATCATCGCTTCCGGCAAGACGATGAACCCGCTGTCATCGATCGAGAATGGAGCCCGCCATTCCTGGTTTGCGGCATCCAAGTCGCCCGTTACGGCACGCAAGACCTGGATCGCAGGTCAGCTCCAGCCGGCGGGCACGCTTCAGGTCGACAACGGCGCCGAAGGCGCGCTGCGCTCGGGCAAGAGCCTGCTCCCGGCCGGTGTCCGCTCCGTCTCCGGCGCCTTCCATCGCGGCGATACGGTTTCGATCGTCACGATCGAGGGTCGCGAGATCGCCCGCGGTCTGGCGGGTTACGACGCCGATGAGGCGCGCCGCATCTGCGGCCGCAAATCCAACGAGATCGAGAATATCCTTGGTTATGCCGGTCGCGCTGCGATGATCCATCGCGACGACCTCGTCATGACCGAACTCGGCCAGCGCGAAGCCGCAGCCGGTGACCGGAAGGATGCCGCCCATGCATGATACCGTGTCGAACCAGAACTCCGTCGAAGGCCTGATGCTCGACATCGGCCGCCGCGCCCGCGCGGCAGCAAGACCACTGGCGATCGCATCGACCGAAGCGAAGAACCGGGCACTTCTCGCAATGGCCGACGCCTTGATGACCGCCGAGTCCGACATCCTCGCGGCCAATACGATTGACCTGAAGAATGCGGCAGAATCGGGCCTTGCCGCATCCTTCATCGACCGGCTCACCTTGAATTCTGATCGTATCGCCGCGATCGCCCGGTCGATGCGCGAGATCGCCGAACTGCGCGACCCCGTCGGCACTGTCATCACCGAATGGGACCGTCCGAACGGCCTGCATATTGAGCGCGTGCGCACGCCGCTTGGCGTCATCGGCGTGATCTACGAAAGCCGCCCCAACGTGACGGCCGATGCCGGCGCACTTTGCCTGAAGGCCGGCAATGCCGTGATCCTGCGCGGCGGCTCGGATTCGGCCAATTCATCGCGCGCTATCCATGCCTGCCTGGTCAAGGGCCTTCTCTCCGCCGACCTGCCGGCTGACGCCATCCAGCTTGTGCCGACCACGGATCGTGCCGCCGTCGGCGCTCTGCTTTCCGGCCTCGAGGGATCGATCGACGTGATTGTGCCGCGCGGAGGAAAAAGCCTCGTCGCGCGCGTGCAGCAGGAAGCACGCGTCCCGGTCTTTGCCCATCTCGAAGGTCTCTGCCACGTCTATGTCGACGGCTCCGCCGATCTGGAGATGGCGAAGAAGATCGTCGTCAACGCCAAGATGCGCCGCACCGGCATCTGCGGTTCGGCTGAAACCCTGCTGATCGACAGCGCCGCAATCGGTACCCATCTGCAGCCCCTGATCGAGGCGCTGACCGAAGCGGGCTGCGAAGTCCGCGCCTCCGCGACAGTGCTCCGGGTCATGCCAGGCCTCAAGCCGGCAACGGAGGAGGACTGGCGCACGGAATATCTCGACGCGATCATTTCCGTTGCCATTGTCGACGGCATTGGTGGTGCGATCGATCATATCGCTCGCTATTCGTCGAACCACACCGAAGCCGTGATTGCCGAAGACCCCGCCGTCGTCGAACGCTTCTTCAACGAGATCGATTCCGCCATCCTGCTGCACAACGCATCAACGCAGTTCGCTGATGGCGGCGAATTCGGCATGGGCGCCGAGATCGGCATCGCGACCGGAAAGATGCATGCGCGCGGGCCCGTGGGCGTCGAGCAGCTGACATCCTTCAAGTACCGCGTCCGCGGCACCGGCCAGGTCCGTCCCTGACGTGGCGGAAACGACGCTCGCCCATCGCCATCTCGTGATGCCGCATGTCGAGCGCGGCATGGTGATCGGCCTCTTCGGCGGTTCCTTCAACCCGCCGCATCCGGGACACCTGCTGGTCGCAGAGATCGCTTTGCGTCGCCTTGGTCTTGACCAGCTCTGGTGGCTTGTGACACCGGGCAACCCGTTGAAGAGCCGAACGGAGCTGATGCCTCTCGCAGAGCGCCTGAAGGCGTGCGAGCAATTGGCCACGGATCCGCGCATCAAGGTCACCGCCTTCGAGAAATCGCTCGGCACGAGTTACACCGCACGCACGCTCGAGTTCATCCGCACTCGCAATCCACATGCCCATTTCATCTGGATCATGGGGGCCGACAATCTCGCCGGTTTCCATCGCTGGCAGCGCTGGCAGAAGATCGCCACCACCTTCCCGATCGCCGTGATCGACCGACCCGGCTCGACGCTCGCCTATCTCTCCTCGAAGATGGCCCGCACCTTCGACTATGCGCGTGTCGATGAGGAGGATGCTGGCGTGCTGTGGCAGAAGCGGGCGCCGGCCTGGACCTTCATTCATGGGCCACGTTCGACGCTGAGCTCGTCGGCGATCCGAGCGGCCGCCGGCACCGTGCGACAATGACGACGCAAAGCCCCCGCATCTGCGACCATGCCTTGAAAGTTTAATGGATCGATGCCACCTTTTGTCTGCGATCGAAGTTATGAGAATCGCAGACGTGCTGTTCTGTTTTGCCAAGGAAAGGACGAACTCTGACAACAGTACACACCAAGGGACGCGCCTCCCGCGCTATCCCGAAGAGCATGGAACGTGGCGCCGATGCTGCAGCCCGTGCGCTTGAGCTGGTCCTCGCAAGCCTCGAGGACTCGAAAGCAGAAGACATCGTCTCTATCGACATTGCCGGAAAATCGGCGCTGGGCGACTACATGGTGGTCGTATCCGGACGCTCGAACCGTCATGTCTCGGCGATCAGCGAACACCTCATTTCCGACCTGAAGGACGAAGGCCTGGGTTCCGCCCGCGTCGAAGGCCTTGAGAATGGAGATTGGGTCCTGATCGACACGGGAGACATCATCGTGCATGTGTTCCGACCCGAAATTCGTGAGGTCTACAACCTGGAAAGGATGTGGGCCACGCCGGATATCGAGGATCGCCTGCACTGAAAACGGCCGGCCGTCTTCAAGGACGGTCCCGAAGCCGGATTGACACGGCGGGTCACTTCCTGCCGATAGAGATGGTTTTGTGACCTGAAACTGGGACTGCCCGCATGAAAATTGGCATCTATGCCGTGGGCCGGCTGAAAGCCGGTCCGGAGAAGGAACTCGCGTCCCGCTATCTGGACCGCTTCGCCAAGGCCGGACCGCAATGCGGCCTGGAATTCACGCGCTCCGTGGAGCTGAATGAAAGCCGCGCCGGCAATGCCGACACGAGAAAGCGCGAGGAAGCCCAGGAGCTTTCCCGTCAGATCCCCGACGGCGCGCTGATCGTCGTCCTCGACGAGCGCGGCAAGGCCTTTGACAGCGCCGAATTTGCGAAATTCGTCGGCGACGCTGCCGACAACGGCCAGCGCGACATGGCCTTGGTCATCGGCGGCGCCGATGGCATTGACCCCGACCTGCGTGATCGTGCCCGCCTCGTCCTCAATCTTGGCAAACTGACCTGGCCACATCAGCTGGTCCGCATCCTGATCGCCGAGCAGCTTTATCGGGCCGTGACCATCCTGACGGGACATCCCTATCACCGCGTTTGAGGCGCCGATCACGATCGGCGCGGCATACCTTTGCCTTGTTCGCAAATCAGCGTATTTTCCCGCCGAACCGGATGAAGCCTTTGCCCACTGCAGCCAATGACAATGCACGTCTGATCGACGGCAGCCGCCGCAAGGTTGGCTTGGCGGCGGCCTTTGTTCTGGCGGCACTCCTGGCGTCGGCATCCCCGCTTCCGACCCATGCGCAACAGAACACGCCTGCGGATACTCATACCACCACTGGCGCGCTGCCGCCGGCGCCGGCAGCAACGGGTGACCGTATCATACCGGATCCGGCGCCTGATCCAGCCCTCGAACTGCGTTCCAAACGCGATCAGGTGAGCTCGGAGTTGCAGGAAATCGCCGCCAGCATGAAGCTGTCGGAAGAAAAGGCGACCGAACTTGAGAACAGCATCGCAGAGCTGGAAAAGACCTCGGAGAGCCTGAAGACGGCGCTGATCGAATCGGCCAAACGCCGCAAGGACATCGAAAATCGGATCAACCAGGGCGAGAAGCGGCTCGCCGATATCGGCCTGCGTGAGGATGAGATCCGCGGCTCCTTCCGGGAGCGTCGGGCGACGCTGGCGGAGGTCCTGGCCGCTCTCCAGCGGATGGGTCGCAATCCGCCGCCGGCCCTGCTGGTCAGTCCCGAGGACGCACTCGGCTCCGTACGCACCGCCATTCTGCTGGGAGCTGTGGTTCCCGGTATTCGCCGTGAAACGGACAAGCTGGCCGCTGATCTCGAAGAGTTGATCGCACTCCGGAATGCCGGGAAGCAGGAGATGGACAGCCTCGTCGCGGCCATCGCCAACCGCCAGGAAGAAGAGCGGCGGATGGATCTTCTCCTTGTCGAAAACGATCGGCTTGCCCGCACGAATTCGCTGCAGCTGCAGGCAGAACGCAAGCAATCGGAGGCACTTGCCGAACGTGCTTCGACGATGGAGGCCCTGATCCGGTCGCTCGAAAGCGAGATCACTTCGGTGCGCCAGGCGGCCGAACTTGCCCGCGCCGAAGAGGCAAGGCGCAGCCAGATGAGCGAGGAGCAGAGAGCCCGCGCGCTGGAGCTCGCCCAGTCTGGACTGCCCGATAAAAACCGCATTGCGCCAGCATATCCGTTCTCTGAGCTGAAGCAGAAACTGGACTTGCCGGTTGCCGGCGAAACCCTGCGACAGTTCGGCGATCCGGACGGGACAGGCCACCAGGCGCAGGGCATCGTCATTGCCTCACAGCCCGGGTCGCTGGTAACCGCACCGGCCGATGCATGGGTAGTGTTTGCTGGAAATTTCCGAAGCTACGGCCAGATGATCATTCTGAATACGGGCGACGGCTATCATATGGTGCTGTCTGGCATGGACCGGATCAGCACGAGCCAAGGCAAGTTCGTCCTCTCTGGGGAGCCTCTGGCGACCATGGGTGAGAAAAGAGTGGCAAGCGCGACAGTATTGGCGCTGGAAACCGATCGGCCGACGCTTTACATTGAACTTCGGAAAGACGGTAAACCGGTTGATTCCCGTCCCTGGTGGGTCGGAGGCGATTCTGGAAAGGCACAGAATGATACGTAGGGTCTCTCTTCTCCTCGTCGGCGCATTGATGGGCGCAACCGCGATGAGCGTCATTTATTCGGCGGGTGTTCCGGCGCAGGCTGCGGGCAATTCCACCTATCGTGAACTGTCGATCTTCGGCGATGTCTTTGAGCGCATTCGCGCCCAATACGTGACACCGCCGGACGAGAACAAGCTGGTTGAAAGTGCCATCAACGGCATGCTGACCTCGCTAGATCCGCACTCCGTCTACATGAACGCCAAGGATGCGGCCGACATGCAGACCCAGACGCGCGGTGAATTCGGCGGCATCGGCATCGAAGTCACGATGGAGGAAGAACTCGTCAAGGTCATCACGCCGATCGACGACACGCCCGGCTCCAAGGCCGGCATTCTCGCTGGCGACTTCATCTCCGAAATCAACGGCGAAAGCGTGCGCGGCCTCAAGCTCGAGGAAGCTGTCGAAAAGATGCGTGGGGCGGTCAACACCCCGATCAAGCTGACCATCCTGCGCGAGGGTGCCGACAAGCCGTTGGACATCACCGTGACCCGCGAGATCATTGCGATCCGCGCCGTCAAGTCGCGCGTCGAGGGCGATGTCGGTTATCTGCGCGTCATCTCGTTTACCGAGAAGACCTATGACGATCTGGAAGCGGCGATCGAGAAGATCAAGAAGGAAGTCCCGGAAGACAAGTTGAAGGGCTATGTCCTTGACCTGCGTCTCAACCCGGGCGGCCTGCTCGATCAGGCAATCTACGTCTCCGACGCCTTCCTGGAGCGTGGCGAGGTGGTTTCGACCCGTTCGCGCGATCCGCAGGATACCCGCCGCTTCAACGCCACCGCAGGCGATCTGACCGACGGCAAGCCAGTGGTTGTACTGATCAATGGCGGTTCGGCATCGGCATCGGAAATCGTGGCCGGCGCGCTGCAGGATCTGAAGCGTGCGACCGTGCTCGGCACCCGCTCCTTCGGCAAGGGTTCCGTGCAGACCATCATCCCGATGGGCGACAAGGGCGCACTGCGCCTGACAACGGCACTCTATTACACACCCTCCGGCAGTTCGATCCAGGGAACCGGCATCGAGCCCGACATCAAGGTCGAGCAGCCGCTTCCGGAAGAGCTTCAGGGCAAGGTGCGGACCGAAGGCGAATCCTCTCTTCCAGGCCACATCAAGGGCCAGAACGAGAACGAGGAAGGCTCCGGCTCGGTTGCCTATGTGCCGCCGGAAGCCAAGGACGACGTCCAGCTCAACCATGCACTCGATCTGCTGCGTGGCGTGAAGACCGATCCGGCCTTCCCCGCCGATCCGCAGAAGGCCGCTCTGCAGTAAGCATCTGATCTGACCGCCCGCGTATCACAGATGCGCGGGCGGTCTTTCTGTATCCGGACTGCCGACATCACTGGAAGTATCGCATGGATCTTCATGCACCGCTCGGACAGGAGCGCAAGGACAAGAAGCCAGGCAAAGGCAGTTCTGCTTTGTCCAGTCTTGCGGCTGTTCTTGCCGTTGTCTCCCTTGCAGGCTTTTCCGCATGGACGGCCCTGTCCCCGGCAAACCTGCGCATGGTCCCGCCGATCAATCTCGCCCCTGCACCACCGGAAACGGCCCAGGCTCCAGACACCCCGGCAAGCAGTGAACCGCAGAATGAGGCAGCCGGCATCGTCAGGAGCGGTCCGAACGACGGAGCCCTGCTCCGCCGCACCACCACCGCAGACGGCAATGTCGTCACGACCTTCAGCCCGACGGGTCGACAGGGGCCGGTAATCATCGGCACCGCGTCGACCCAGGATCCGCGACTGGCCGGCCAGCCCAATGAAGACCTGATCGAACTCACCGATGCGGGCGAACTTCCTGTCGTGTCTGCCTCCGGCCTCCGACCCGTCGATTTCTATGCGAGGCCGTGGTCCGGCGCACGCGGCACACGGATCGCGATCGTCATTGGCGGCATCGGCCTCAGCCAGACCGGCAGCCAGAAGGCGATCCGCGAACTGCCCGAGGACATCACCCTCGCTTTCGCCGCAACGGGCAACAGCCTGCAGCGCTGGATGCAGGAGGCGCGCCGCAAGGGACACGAGATCGTTCTTCAGGTGCCGATGGAGCCCTTCGATTATCCGGCCAACGATCCGGGGCGCGGCGCGTTGCTGGCCGAGAAGACGGCAGCGACCAATATCGCCAACCTGCACCAGGCCATGGCGCAGATCACCAACTACACCGGCATCATGAACTATATGGGCGCCCGCTTCCTCGCCGACGACAAGGCCATGGACCCTGTCATGCGCGATATCGGCAAGCGCGGGCTGATGTTCCTCGACGACGGCTCCACCGCGCGCTCGCTGTCGGGTGATTTCGCCAAGGCGATCGGCTTCCCGCATGCCTATGCGGACGTGATGATCGACGCGCAGGTGGATCGCCAGGCGATCCTGGCGAAGCTCGACGAACTGGAGCGTATTGCGCGGCGCAACGGCCAGGCGATCGGCGTCGGTGCGGCTTTTGACGAGACCATTGCAGCGGTCGCCGAATGGCGTAATGAAGCAGTCGCCCGCGGCATCGAATTCGTCGGCGTTTCGGTGCTCGCCAACGACAACAGCCCCTGAGGATATCATGACCGAGCCCCAATCGACCAAGCCCCAGGTGAAGGCTGAAGATCTGCCCTATCGCCCCTGTGTCGGGATCATGGTGTTGAACCGCGAGGGTCTCGTCTGGGCGGGACGCCGCCTTTCCGAAGGCAATTCGGAATATGACGGTTCGCCCCAGCTCTGGCAGATGCCGCAGGGTGGGATCGATCCGGGCGAAGATCCGCTACCGGCCGCCATGCGCGAGCTTTATGAGGAGACCGGCATGAAATCCGTCTCCCTGCTCGCCGAAGCCGGCCGTTGGATCAATTACGACCTGCCGGCGCATCTGATCGGGATTGGCCTGCGCGGCAAGTTCCGCGGCCAGACCCAGCGCTGGTTCGCGTTCCGCTTCGAAGGCGACGAAAGCGAAATCGCCATCAACCCTCCGCCGGGTGGCCATGAGGCAGAATTCGACGCCTGGGACTGGAAACCGATGCAGGACCTGCCGGGTCTCATCGTGCCCTTCAAGCGCCGGGTTTACGAAGAGGTCGTCGCCGAATTCGCCCATCTGGCAGGATGAGCGAACCGGTAGCCAGGATCAGGCCCCGCTTTCGATCTCGAAACCTTCATCCGCCCAGCCGGTCATGCCGCCGATCATCACCTTGACCCGGCACCCGAGCCTCGCCAACCGCAGTGCGGCGCGATCGGTTCCGTTGCAATGCGGTCCGGCGCAATAGACGACGAACAGCGTATCTTCGGGCCATTCCGCCATCTTCCGCTCGGTCATCTTGCCATGCGGCAGGTTGATCGCGCCGGGCACATGCCCCCTTTCGTAAAGCTTCGGTCCGCGCACGTCGAGAAGCACGAAGTCCGCCTCGCCGCGGCTCATCACCTCATGCACATCCCAGCAGTCGGTCTCGAAGGCGAGCCGCGCCTGATAATGCTGAGCGACAAGGGCCGGATCGGCGGCGGGAATTTCACTGACGAGGCTTGGCATGGCAGGCTCCTGTTCGGTCGTTGATTACAAGACCTTGCCTTTTCCCGGGAATTCGGAAAACTGGCGTGAATGACAACATGCGTAAAGATCACGCCAATGACGCCGGCATCGCCTTTCACATCCTCGCCGCTGACGGGACCACGCGTCGTAACCCTCGCCTATGACGGCCTCTGCACCTTCGAATTCGGGGTTGCCGTTGAGGTCTTCGGCCTTGCGCGACCGGAAATGGGAGAGGGCTGGTATCGTCACGCAACGGCGGCGATCGAGCAGGGCCCTCTGCGCGCTGCTGGCGGCCTGACGGTCAGCGCTTCAGGTGGACTGAAACTCCTCAAGGAAGCAGATCTGATCGTCGTGCCAGGCTGGCGCGGGATCGATGAGCCTGTTCCGCTGTCCTTGATCGAGGCGCTGCGGGCGGCCCATGCCCGGGGTGCGCGTCTGATGTCGCTGTGCTCCGGCGTAGCGGTGCTGGCCGCGACCGGGCTGCTTGACGGCCGGAAAGCCACGACCCACTGGCGCTATGCCGACACAATTTTGCAAAGGCATCCCGAAATCCATCTCGATCCCGATGTACTCTATGTCGACGAGGGTCAGATCCTGACGGCTGCAGGCAGTGCTGCGGGCATCGATTTGTGCCTGCATGTCGTCCGCCGCGATTTCGGCGCGGATGCCGCCAACAGCGTTGCCCGCCGCCTTGTGGTTCCACCGCATCGGGAAGGCGGACAGGCGCAGTTTATCGAGAGGCCGGTACCGCAGGAACGCGAAGGACAGCGGATGGGGCCGCTGATCGACTGGATCGAGGCCAATCTGCAGCGCGAGGTGACACTGGCCGAAATGGCAGCACGGGCCGGGATGAGCAGCCGGACCTTCCAGCGTCGCTTCCGCGACCTGACAGGTCACAGCCCCGGCGAATTCGTGCTGACCCGCCGGCTGCGCCATGCCTGCGACCTGCTGGAGCGCAGGGCAAGCCTGTCACTCGACGACATCGCGGTCGCATCGGGCTTCGGCACACCGGCGACCCTACGCCATCATTTCCGCACCCGACTGCAAACCAGCCCCGCCGCCTACCGGGCCCGCTTCGGGCAAAGCGCGTGAGGCATGGCACAATCGGGGCACTGACCGCTTATTTGACGGCGGCGTTGCCGCCATCGGCGTAAAGGGCAGACCCCGCAACGAAACTGCCCATGGGACCAGCAAGGAAAAGAGCTGCAGCCGCGATTTCCTCCGGCCGTGCGATCCGCTTCAGCGCATGCAGCGAAGCAGCCCAATCCTTTTGAGCCTGATCGCCAGCCATGGCCGTATCCGTTCCACCAGACAGCAAGGCGTTGGCTCGGATGCCTTCGGCGGCATAATCGGCCGTAATCCCTTTGACGAGCCCCATCAGCCCCGCCTTGGCCGCACCATAGGCAGACATTCCAGGCAGACCGACGCTTGTGCCAACGAAGCTGGAGACAAACACCAACGCACCCCCTCCACGCGCCTGCATGGCTGGGATCTGGGCGCGGGCCGCGAGAAAGGCCGAGGTGAGATTGCCCATGAGCACATCATGCCAGTCATTGGGCTCGAGAGAAGCGAGAGGCGCAATCCGTCCAACGGTACCGGCATTGTTGATGGCGATATCGAGCCGGCCAAAACGCTGCAGGGCCGTATCCACGAGCCGTGCATGCGTTTCTGGAAGAGCGACGTCACCGGCCACGGCAACAACCGTCCCGCCAGCCTGCCGGATCTCGGCGGCGGCATTTTCGAGCGCATCTGCACCCCGTGCATTGAGGACGACAGCAGCCCCATGTTCAGCGAAAAGACGTGCTGTCGCCAGCCCGATACCCGATGAAGCACCGGTGATGATCGCGACTTGGCCGTGAAGTGTTTGCATGATGAGAACCTCCTTGAATGGAGGTCGGTCATAGGCAATCGGGATATGCCCGGCCCACCCGTTTCTTGCCGGGCCGTCCAGGGCTCATTCCGTCACAAAAGCAAAAACCTGGCTTTACCGCTCAGCAGCGGCGGCCTCTTCGGCGCTTTCCTCGATCCGCTCCATGTCATCATCGGAGAGGCCGAAATGATGGCCGATCTCATGGATCAGCACATGGGTGATGATATCGCCCAGCGTTTCCTCGTTTTCGGCCCAGTAGTCGAGGATGGGGCGGCGATAGAGGATGATGCGGTTCGGCATCATGCCGGTTTCCATCGAAAAACGCTCGGAAATCCCGCGTCCTTCGAAAAGGCCGAGCAGGTCGAAGGGCGTCTCGAGCGCCATATCCTCGAACACTTCATCGGTCGGAAAATCGGCGATCTCGATAATGAGATCGCGGCTCAGGTCGCGGAACTCCTGCGGCAGGTGCCCATAAGCCTCGATCGCCAGCGACTCGAATGTGCTGATCGTCGGGGCGTGTCGTTCGCGCCAATCCTCGCTCTGGTCTATGCGGGCCATGAATACTCCTTACTGCCCGGAGATATAGGATGTTTGCGACGGTATTTCGAGAGTGAATTCAACCAAGGAATAAATTCTCATCTGAATCCGGTTGACTCTTTTATGAAGCTCTGGAATCCATAGGAACAAATAGAGAACAATTCATCAGGAGACATCGTCATGGGCGAGAGCCCTCAGGCGCGCGAGACGCTTTTTGCCTTGCGAGAGGCGATTGCCCGGATCGAGGGAAAGCCCGACCATGCCGCGCGTCTGACGGTCCAGACTACGGGCCCGGAAACGAAACAGAGGGCTGTGAATGAAAGGCTCGAACACCAGGATCTCTTCGGCAGCATTGTGGGTGACAGCCTCGCCCTGGGAACGTTGATCGAAGTGAGGGGACAGAGGCTGCAACAGGCGGGAACCGTGACCGGTTTCGGAGTGGCGCTTGCTCTGATGGCGGCGGAGAAAAACCAGAGGCAGAGGCAGCGCCTCCTCTTCATCGCCGATCCCCAGGTCGTCCGGGAAGCGGGTCTCGCCTATGGCCCTGGCCTCCTCGATTTCGGCCTGTCGTCGACCGCCTTGGTGCATGCCCTGCCTCGCAGGGTCGAGGACGCGCTCTGGCTGGCCGAGGCAGCCCTTGCCTCCCGGGCCTTTTCCACCGTGCTCCTGGAAGTACAGGGCAATCCGAAGAAATTCGGCCTCACCGAGAGCCGGCGCTTGAGCCTCAAGGCGCGCGCCACCGGTGGCAGGCTATTGATCCTCCGCCAGGCGGGCGAAGAAGAGGCGTCAAGCGCCCTTCTTCGCCTGTTTGTCGAACCCGCGCCGGCGGCGGCGCGATCTCTCGCCGACGGGTCCCTGCTGGGCGGCAGCATCGGGTCACCAGTCTTTCGCATAACCCCTGAGAAATCCCGCATTCCGGGCTCGCCCGAACTCATTCTGGAGTGGAATTCCGATGACCGCCGCCTTCAACTTTTCGAACAGTCCGAACCCGCAAGCCTCGGATCGCCGCATTCTGTCGCTCTTTTTCCCAAGGCTCCCGACCGATCGCATCGCCCGGCGGCGCTGGGGTCTCTCGTGGCGTTTGCACCCCGGCTCGACCGCGCATCCTGATCGGGCGCCACTGGCCTGCGCCGGTCGTTCCGCCAATGCCATGCGGATCACCGCACTGGATGATATGGCCGAAGGCTACGGCCTGCGGATCGGACAAGGACTGGCGGAAGCCCGCGCCATCTGTGCAGACCTCGACGTGATCGAAGCGGATCCGGCCGCAGACCGCGCTCTTCTTGATGCCATCGCCGACTGGTGTGACCGCTACACGCCGCTGGTGGCTCTCGACGGCGATGACGGACTGATGCTGGATATCACCGGCTGCGCCCATCTCTTCGGCGGCGAGGAAAGGCTGATCGAGGACGTTGATCGCCGCATGACCGCCTTCGGCCTTGCGGTCAAGATCGCGGTCGGCCCGACCCCTGGTCTCGCCCGTGCCTGCAGCCGTTTTGATGGCCCACGGCGCGTCGCATCATGCGAGGCCGCAACAGCACTCGCCCCCCTGCCGATCGCGGCCCTCAGGCTCGAACCGCAGATCGTCATGAACCTCGCACGGGTCGGCTTGAAGACAATAGCGGATCTGCTCGCAGCCCCGCGCGCGCCGATCACCCGCCGCTTCGGCGCAGGTCCGATCCTGCGTCTCGATCAGGCGCTTGGACGGGAAGGCGAGCCCATTTCGCCGCGACGCCATCTGCCGCTCTTGTCGGCCGAAAGGCGTCTCGCAGAACCGATCATGACCGAAGATCAGGTCCTTGATCTCGCGGGTCGTCTGGCTGCGGGCTTGAAAACCTCGCTTGAAGCCCGCGGCGAGGGGGGCCGGCTGTTCGAACTTCTGGTTTTTCGGGTCGATGGCAAGGTCTTTCGGATCGAGGTCGGGGCCTCCGCCCCCTTGCGTGACCCAGGCCGCATCCGGGCCTTGTTCGAGGAACGCCTTTCCGTCATCCATGACGAGCTTGATGCCGGTTTCGGCTTCGAGCTCGTTCGTCTCAATGTCCTCCTGAGCGAGGCCTTTGAAGTCCGCCAGTCCGCCCTTGCCGACGAGGAGGACAGCGGCGAAGATCTCACACGCTTCCTCGATCAGGTGGCCGCCCGCCTGGGTGAGCGGGCGCTGCGTCTGCCCGTACCGCTGGCCAGCCACTGGCCGGAGAGAGCATCGGTACATGCCCCGGCCGCCGATGCGCTCAAGGCGGCAGATCTTTCTTTGCCTCGATCCCGAACGGCGGCGAGATCGGCGCGTCCCTTGCGCCTCCTCCATCGACCTGAAGAGGTCGAGGTCATGTCCGTGGTCCCGGATGGTCCACCGGCCAGCTTTCGCTGGCGCCGTGTCCAACGGCGTATCCTCAGGGCCGAAGGCCCGGAGCGCCTGGCGCCGGAATGGTGGTCCGATGGCGAGGATGCTCCGCCACGCGATTATTTCCGTATCGAAGATAGCGACGGCCAGCGCTTCTGGCTGTATCGCGAGGGTCTTTATGAGCGGCGGACCGTGACGCCGAGCTGGTTCCTTCAGGGCTTCTTCGCGTGAGGCAGGAGCCGTGACGATGCAGAGGTTTTACGAAATCGGATTGCGCAGCAACTTCTCCTTCCTCGACGGCGCATCCCATGCCGAGGAACTGGTGGAGCGCGCGCTGTTTCTGGGCCTATCGGGCCTTGGCCTCGCCGATCGCAACACGGTCGCTGGTGTTGTCCGTCTGCATGCCGCGGCAAAATTGAATGGTCTCGAATTCCGCCCCGGCGCCCGCCTCGTCTTCGATGACGAAACGCCTGAACTTCTCGCCTATCCCTTGAACCGCAAGGGATGGGGAAATCTCTGTCGTTTGCTGAGCGAGGGAAATCTGCGCTCGAAAAAGGGCGTTTGCACGCTATGGGAAAAGGATCTTCTGGCATGGTGCGAGGATCTTCTGTTCATCGCCATGCCACCCCCGCTGGCAAGCCATGCCGATGTCGAAACCTTCGAAACCCGGCTCGCCTCTCTCCGCTCTCGCCTGGCGGATCGTCTGTATCTCGCCCTCGTTCCCCGTCATGATGGCGCCGACCAGAGGAACTTCGCTGAGCTTGACGGAATAGCAAGGCGGCTCGGTCTTCCCCTGATCGCCACCAACGACGCCCTTTACCACGCCCCGAGCGCAAGCCGGTTGCCGATGTGGTCGTCGCCATCCGCGAGCATGTGACGATTGCCGAAGCCGGGCTCCGGCTGCACGCGCATGCCGAACGACACCTGAAAAGCCCAGAGGAAATGGCCCGGCTGCTGAGGGCCTGGCCGGAGGCCCTGGACAACAATATCAACTTCTTTAGCCGGCTTCAGTTTTCTCTCGATGAATTGTCGCACCAGTACCCCGATGAGATCTTCGACGGAGAACCCCCGCCTCTGGCCCTCCGGCGGCTGACCTATGAAGGCGCGCGCAACCGCTATCCGGAGGGCATTCCACAAAAGGTCCTCGGTCTCCTCGACTACGAACTGAAGCTCATCGCGGAGAAGCGCTACGAACCCTACTTCCTGACCGTCTACCGGATCGTCTGCCACGCCAGGGAGGCAGGCATTCTCTGCCAGGGCCGGGGCTCGGCCGCCAATTCCGCCGTCTGTTTCTGCCTCGGCATCACGGAAGTCGACCCGCAGAAGACGACGTTGCTGTTCGACCGCTTCATCTCGACGGAACGCGACGAGCCGCCGGATATCGATGTCGATTTCGAGCATGAGAAGCGGGAGGATGTGATCCGCTTCATCTACGAAACCTATGGTCGCCAGCATGCCGCCCTGACAGCGGCAGTCATCAGCTATCGCGCCCGGTCCGCAGGCCGCGAAGTGGCAAAGGCCTTCGGCATGTCCGAGGATGTGCAGTCCGCGCTTGCCGGTTCGATCTGGGGCTGGTGGACCAGCGATTTCACCGAGGAGCAGGCAAAGGCTGCCGGCCTCGACCTCAAGGATGCCACGACCCGGCGCGTGCTTGATTACGCTCAGGCCTTGCAGGGCTTTCCCCGCCATCTCTCCCAGCATGTCGGCGGCTTCGTCATCACCCGCGACCGCCTCGACGAGGTCGTTCCGATCATGAACACGGCCGATGGCCGCTTCATGGTCGAATGGGACAAGGACGATCTCGACACGTTGAAGATCCTGAAGATCGACGTTCTCGCACTCGGCATGCTCACCTGCCTCGCCAAGGCCTTCAAGCTGCTGGCCATTCACTATGATCGTCACGAGACGCTGGCCTCGGTCAATCAGGACCAATGTCCGGAGGTCTATGACATGATCTGCCGCGCCGACACGATCGGCGTCTTCCAGATCGAAAGCCGCGCCCAGATGAGCATGCTGCCGCGGCTGAAGCCGCGCAAGTTCTATGATCTGGTCATCGAGGTGGCGATCGTCCGGCCAGGCCCTATCCAGGGCAACATGGTCCATCCTTACCTGAAGCGGCGCGAAGACCTGCTGGCCGGCCGGCCGATCGACTATCCGAGCGATGAACTGCGCACCGTGCTGGAGCGCACGCTGGGTGTGCCCCTTTTCCAGGAACAGGCGATGCAGATCGCCATTACCGCTGCCGGCTTCACCCCGGGAGAAGCCGACAAGCTGCGCCGTGCCATGGCTACCTTTCGCCGCACCGGCCAGGTCTCCAGCTTCCAGAAACGCATGATCGAGGGAATGGTGACCAATGGCTACGACCCTGAGTTCGCCGCCCGCTGCTTCAGCCAGATCGAAGGCTTCGGCGAATACGGCTTCCCCGAAAGCCATGCCGCCTCCTTCGCCCTGCTCGTCTATGTCTCCTGCTGGTTCAAGGCCTTCTATCCGGATGTCTTCTGTGCCGCGATCCTGAATTCCCAGCCCATGGGCTTTTACGCCCCCGCTCAGCTCGTGCGCGATGCCCGTGATCACGGCGTCGATATCCGCCCGGTCGACATCAACCACTCGACCTGGGACTGCCTGCTAGAAGGGGAAGAGGCGGACGATTTCGATCCCGCCCGCATCGCCAGCCGTCATCGGTCCATGGCCGGCGTCATCAGGTCGAATAAGGCAGTTCGCATCGGATTTCGCCAGATCAAGGGCATACCGAAGGAGGCCATGGATATCCTCGTTGCAAGACGGGGTGCCGGTTATGATTCCGTTCGCGACTTATGGCTACGCACGCGACTTGCCCGCCCCGTCATCGAGAAACTCGCCGATGCCGACTGCTTTTCCTCTCTTGGCTTGTCGCGTCGCGAGGCACTCTGGGCGGCTCAGGCCCTGGATGGAGAGGCGGCCGTCGAAGTCCTGCCGCTCTTCGAGGCAGCCCCACAGGAAAATCTGCAGCACGAGGCCGAAATGATCCTCCCCCGCATGTTGCCGGGCGAAGAGGTCTTGAGTGATTACCGCAGCCTGACCTTCTCCCTGAAGGCACATCCCGTTTCATTCCTCCGCCATGCCATGCAGCGGGCCGGCCTCAAATCGGCAACCGATCTCGAAGGTCTTCCCCATGGCGCCAAGGTTGAGATTGCAGGCCTAGTCCTTGTCCGCCAACGGCCGGGTTCGGCAAAGGGTGTCATCTTCATGACGCTGGAGGACGAGACGGGCACAGCCAATGTCATTGTCTGGCCGAAGGTGTTCGAACGTTACCGGCCGATCGTCATGGGCGCGCGGCTGGTCGCCCTGCGCGGACGCCTGCAGAAGGCGCATGGCGTCATCCATGTGGTCGCAGACCATCTGGTCGACGCAAGCTCCAGGCTCGGTCTGCTGCTCGAAGAGCTCAAGACCTTCGACACGCTCGCCCATGCGGATGAAGTTCGTCGCCCGGGCGTCGATCAGCGACAGGCGAAACGGGAAAAGGTCCCGCGTCTCCCTCCGCCGGCCGCCCCTCCGCCCGGCCATCCTCGCCGCAGCGCCATGGCGGACCTGATGCCGAAAGGACGCAACTTCCATTGACGGTACGACACCTCGAGGAGCGATCACATCTGATGCCCTATCCGCGATTTTTCTTGACAAAGGCCATCTGGTTTACGACAAAGGCGACAGTGAATGTCATGTTTGACGAGTGCCCCGTCCATGCTGGTCTGCAGCTGCAATTACATCACCGACAAAGACATCAAGTCAGTCATCAACGAGATGCTGGATGAAGACTGTTGGCAGTTGATTGTTCCGGGCAAGGTTTACCACGCCATGAACAAGCGCGGCCGCTGCTGCGGCTGTTTTCCGAATGTCGTCGACCTGATCATTCGCACCACCGAAGAATATCACGCCCTTCGTCAGACCGAAGAAACCAAGGTCATCAACTTCATGGAACGCCTCAAGCAGTTCCACGAGGAGCAGAAGGCAGCGCTGGCCGAACGGCGCCAGGCAACACTGACGGCCCGACACGCTGCCGGCTGAGACGCATGCATCGGCATCGGCTGCCCACCTAGGCCGCCAGAACCATTTCCCTACCCGTCACGCCCCAGTTCTCAGACACCATGCAGATGGGAATCTGCCCTGTCGATCCGGTCGCTGAAACCTGCGCGTCACCACCAAGAATTAGAATACTTCTAAAAAAGGCTCGACAGGCGACAGCGCTGGCGCTAGAGTTGCGTCATTCAATTCATACAAGGGACGAACATCATGAAGGGTGATCCGAAGGTCATTGAACGGCTCAACGAAGCGCTGTTCCTCGAGCTCGGTGCGGTCAATCAGTACTGGCTGCACTACCGCCTGCTGAACGATTGGGGCTACACGAAGCTCGCCAAGAAGGAGCGGGCCGAGTCGATCGAGGAAATGCAGCACGCCGACAAGATCATCGATCGGATCATCTTCCTCGAAGGTCACCCCAACCTCCAGACGGTTGCACCGCTGCGCATCGGCCAGAATGTCAAGGAAGTGCTCGAAGCTGACCTCGCCGGCGAATACGACGCCCGCACCTCCTACAAGGCCTCGCGCGACATCTGTTATCAGGCAGGCGACTATGTCTCGATGAAGATCTTCGAACAGCTGTTGATCGACGAGGAAGGCCATATCGATTTCCTCGAGACCCAACTCGAGCTTCTCTCCAAGATCGGCGAAGAAAAATACGGCCAGCTCAACGCGGATTCCGCAGACGCTGCCGAGTAAACCGCCACCTACTCTTCCAGAAAGCCCCGCTTGCGGGGCTTTTTTCGTTTGTGCGAATTTACACTACCGCGGCTCTCAGCGTCTCCGCGCAGCCGCGAACTCAGCGATCCCGGCGGGCCATGAAGGCGAGGCGCTCGAACAGATGCACATCCTGCTCGTTCTTCAGAAGCGCGCCATGCAGCTTCGGCAAGGCATTCTTCGCCTCACCGCGCAGATCGGCTGGGTCGACGTCCTCGGCGACGAGCAACCGGATCCAGTCGAGCGCCTCCGAGGTAGACGGCTTCTTCTTCAGCCCAGGGGTCTCGCGGATCTCGTAAAACTGGGTCAGCGCGTTGCGCAGCAACGTCTTCTTGATCCCGGGATAGTGAACCTCGACGATCCGCTCCAGCGTCTCTGCATCGGGGAAGCGGATGTAGTGGAAGAAGCAGCGCCGCAGGAAGGCGTCCGGCAGTTCCTTCTCGTTGTTCGAGGTGATGATGACGATCGGTCGGATCTTTGCGCTGACCGTCTCCCCGGTCTCGTAGACGTGGAACTCCATCCGGTCGAGTTCCTGCAGCAGATCGTTGGGAAACTCGATATCCGCCTTGTCGATCTCGTCGATCAACAGCACGCATTTTGTGTCCGTGGCAAAAGCCTGCCAGAGCTTGCCCTTCCGGATATAGTTCTTCACGTCATTGACGCGCTCATCGCCGAGCTGGCTGTCACGCAGGCGCGAGACGGCATCATACTCATAGAGCCCCTGCTGCGCCTTGGTGGTCGATTTGACGTTCCACTCCAGGATATCGAGCCCGAGCGCCGCAGCCACCTGTCGGGCAAGCTCGGTCTTGCCGGTTCCCGGTTCTCCCTTGACGAGCAAAGGCCGCTCCAGCCGGATCGCGGCATTGACCGCAATCATCAGATCCTTGTCTGCCACATAGTCTGCGGTACCCTGAAACTGCATCGTATCTGAGCCTCGTTCATCTTCGGCGGCAAAGTAATGACGCATCTGACCGGGTGCAAGCACAGGTGCGGCTTTAGCCCGTTTACCAGAAATAGCTTGTATTTTCCCGGCAATCTGACAGGCTGTATTCCATGAACGCTGATGCGTGTCCGTCTGCAAGTGCCCCATCCGCAAGGACGGAATTTCGGGCTCCGGACATCACCGACCTTCTCCTCGACCCCATATTCGCAGTCTGGACCAATTGGTCCGGCCGCAATGCCTCGTATAACGGCAGGCTCCTTTAGACCGGCGGGACGTTTTGTCCGACCCGCAAGTCACAAGGATGTCTGTCCCGACCGCAGCCTCCCAGCTGCAGGAGATCCCCATGACCAGACACCTGTATTCCATCGGCGACACAGTGACGCTGAAAGATGGCCCCGTCCGCCTCGCCCGCAGCAATGGCTCCTGCAAGGTGCTCGCGACCCTTCCCGAGACCGGGGGAAGCCGCCAGTACCGCGTCCGCTTCGAGAGCGAGAGCTTTGATCGCTGCATCGCAGAAACGGATATTGATCCCAGCCGCAGCAAGGCATCCGCCCGGACGACGGCTCCTGCAAACACCCCGAAAAAGGAAAGCACATCATGGCTAAAGGCCAACAGCGTTCGAACCGCGAAGTAAGAAAGCCGAAGCAGGACAAGTCCAAGCCGGCGGCGACCCCGGTTTCGACCTTCACCACGCAGATCAAGAGTGCAGAGGCCGCTTCTCCCAAGAAGCGCTGAAATCGCTCGACCCGGACCGTGCCTGAAACGGCTGGTCCGGGGAGCCGTTCGACAAGCAGCCAAGCGCAGTCTGCGACGCATTCGCCTTTCCCTTTTTGGCGAAGATGCGCTAAGGGCTGGCGCATGACCTCGACCTCTTTCACCCTTCTTCTCGGCGGAAGCCTCGCCGTTACCGACCGCCTGCGGGCGCTGACCGAAGGAAGCCGCGTGATCGCGGCCGATGGCGGCATGCGCCATGCAGTGAACCTCGGCGTCACTCCAGAGCTCTGGGTCGGAGACTTCGACAGCAGCGACAGCGAATTGATCGCCCGTTTTCCGACCGTGGAACGCCGCAGCTATCCGGCGGCAAAGGCCGTCACTGACGGGGAGATCGCAGTCGCGGAAGCGATCGCGCGGGGCGCCAGCCGGCTGATCTTCGTCGGCGCACTCGGCGGCGAACGGTCCGATCACGCGCTGCAACACTATCTGAACGCCCTCGGCCTGGTCGAAGACGGTTACGAGGTGGTCCTGACCTCTGGCGAGGAAGAGGCCTATCCCTTCGCCGAGGACAGCGAACTGGCTCTCGAAATGCCCAAAGGCGCGCTTTTCTCGGTGCTCGGCTTCACCACGCTCGAAGGACTGACGATCCGCAACGCACGCTATCCTTTGCAGGACTTCAGTTTGCCCTTCGGCTCATCGCGCACGATATCCAACATCGCCGAAGGACCGATCTCGGTCTCACTGTCCCGCGGCCGGGCGATCCTGCTTGCCCGCCCCTACGATCTTTCCGGAGCCTGAAGCCTTGGCGCCTCCCATTCTGAAACTTGACGATATCCAACTCTCCTTCGGCGGAACGCCTTTGCTTGCCGGTGCCGGCCTGCAGGTGGAGCCTGGCGACCGCATCTGCCTCGTCGGCCGCAACGGTTCTGGCAAATCAACGCTGATGAAGATTGCCGCCGGCCTCGTCGAAGCACAGTCCGGCGAAGTTTTCCGCCATCCGTCCTCGACCATCCGCTACCTGGAGCAGGCGCCTGATTTTGCGGGTTATGCAACGGTCCAGGCCTATGCCGAGGCGGGATTGGGACCGGGCGACGATCCCTATCGCGTCACCTACCTGCTCGAACATCTCGGCCTGACCGGCCAGGAAGATCCGACCCGTCTCTCTGGTGGGGAAGCCCGCCGCGCAGCCCTTGCCCGCGTGCTCGCGCCCGAGCCAGACATCCTGATGCTCGACGAGCCGACCAACCATCTCGACCTGCCGACCATCGAATGGCTGGAAGGCGAATTGTCGAAGAGCCGCAGCGCGCTTGTCCTGATTTCACACGACCGTCGTTTCCTCGAAAAGATCTCGACCGCCACCGTCTGGCTCGATCGCGGCCAGTCGCGAAGGCTCAATCGCGGCTTTGCCCATTTCGAGGAATGGCGTGACCAGGTACTCGAAGAGGAAGAGATCGAACAGCACAAGCTGGGTCGCCAGATCGAGCGCGAAGAACACTGGCTACGCTACGGCGTCACCGCACGCCGCAAGCGCAATATGCGCCGCCTTGGCAATCTGCAAGCTCTGCGCGCCAACTACCGCGGACACAAGGGTCCACAGGGCACGATTCAGGCATCGGCGACGGAAGGCAAGGAAAGCGGCAAGCTGGTCATCGAGGCCGATAAGATCATCAAGACCTATGGCGATCGGGCAATCGTTGCGCCCTTCTCGATCCGTGTCCATCGCGGCGATTGCATCGGTCTGATCGGCCCGAACGGCGCGGGCAAGACGACGCTTCTGAAGATGCTGACGGGCCAGCTGGAACCGGACGAAGGCCTGGTGAAGCTCGGCACCAATCTGGAGATAGCCGTTCTCGACCAGAAGCGCGAGGATCTCAATCCCGACGATACGCTCGCCCACTACCTGACCGACGGCCGGGGTGACAACCTTCTGGTCAATGGTGAGCAGAAGCATGTGACCGGCTACATGAAGGACTTTTTGTTCCAGCCGGAACAGGCTCGCACCCCGATCCGCAACCTCTCGGGCGGCGAACGCGCACGCCTGATGCTAGCGCGGATCATGGCAAAGCCCTCGAACCTCCTGATCCTCGACGAACCGACCAACGATCTCGACATCGAGACACTCGACCTGCTTCAGGAAATTGTCGCCGGCTATACCGGTACGGTCATCCTCGTCAGCCATGACCGTGACTTCCTCGACCGCACCGTGACCTCGACCATCGCACCGGCCAACCCCGACGCGCCCGACGGTCGCTGGATCGAATATGCAGGCGGCTATTCCGACATGCTCGCCCAGCGCAAGGGCGTCGAGGACGAACGCAAACGCGTTGAAAAGGCCGAAAAAGCCAAGGCGCAGGAAGCCTCGGGCGGCAAGTCCGCCGATGGCGGATCGAAGGGCAAGGGCAAGCTTTCCTTCAAGCAGAAATTCGCGCTCGAAAATCTGCCGAAGGAAATGGAAAAGGCCGAGAAGGAGATCACCGCGCGCGAAGCCAGGATGGCCGATCCCAACCTCTTCACCAAGGACCCGGCGACGTTCAACAAGCTCGCCGCCGAAATGGAAAAGCTGCGTACCGACATCACGCGCATGGAAGAGGAATGGCTGGAGCTCGAAATGCTGCGTGAAGAACTGGAGGGCTGAGGCTCTCCGGCTTTCGGCTTCAGGCCCGCATCTCTCCTGATCTCTCCAGATGCAACGCCCGCGCACCGGTGGCAGTGGCGAAAGCCATGGAACGTCCCAGGTAGATCAGGGTCGTCCCCGCAAGTTCCGTCGACAGGATGTTCATGAGCCGGCTCTCGGTTTCCGGCTCCAAACCTTCCAGCACATCATGCAAGACCAGCCAGCGCGGCTTTCTGAGCAGGATATTGGCAAAGGACAGCGCCATCTGCTGGTCCTTGTCCAGGATTCGCTCCCACCGGGCTCGCTCGTCGAGACGGTCGGCCAACTCGGCCAGTCCCACGAGCTGAAGCACGCCCGTCATGTCTGCATCGGTGAAACGCGCCGAGGCGACGGGATAGGCGAGCAGGCTGCGCAGCCTGCCCTCCGGCAGATAACCCGATTGCGGCACGAAGATGATGTCCGACTCGGCCGGAAGGGCGATCCTACCTTTGCCGAAGGGCCAGAGCCCGGCCATGGCATGGAACAATAGCTTGCGATTGACGCCCTGATCGCCATTGATCATCACGCGGTCCCCCGCCGCGATGATCACCGCGCGCTCACGAAAACGAAACGCCGCTTCGGAGCCTTCTGCGGTGACACGGGTGCGGATTTCCAGGTCTTCCAGTCTCAGCGTGCCATCCTCGCTGCGCGTCAGCTCCACTTCACCGGCGCTGTTCTGTCTGTCGCCCATGCTGGTCAAGGCGGCGCGAAACACCGTCACCCGCATCAGCGCCGCCCGCCAGTCGGCGATGGCCCCGAAATTGTCGACATACCAGCGAAGCGCCGAATAGACTTGCGTGAAGGCCGCGGCCGCCATCATCAGACCGCCGAACGTGATGGTGCCGGCGAAATAGGCGGGCGAGGCGATCAGGATCGGCACGATGATGGCAAGCCAGCCGAAGCCTCCTGTCACCCAGGTGAGATTGGTCAAGGCCAGAGCCAGGTGACGGATCGAGATGAGGACCCCGTCGAGCGACTGATGAATGTGGCGGCGTTCGGTCTCATCGCCATGCGCAAGCGCAATCGCCTCCAGGTTTTCATTGGCACGCATCAGCGAGAAACGCAGATCGGCCTCCCGGGCATAACGTTCGGCATTCAGGTTCGAAAGGCTGCGCCCGACCACCTGGCTGAGCAGCGATGCGAGAAGCGCGTAGATAAGCGCGCCCCAGACCATGTAGCCGGGGATCTGGAAACGGGTCTCACCGATCTGAAAGGTGAAGTCGCTGGAAAGACTCCACAGCACCCCGATAAAGCTGACCAGCAGGATCGTCGCATTGAACAACCCGATAGACAGAGACGTGGTCATTTCCGCGAGTTTGCGCGCATCCTCATGCAGGCGTTGATCGGGGTTGACCCCGAGCGGGCTCGACACGGAGAGCCGATAGGCCCGCGCACCATTCAACCACTGGTCGACGACATCGCGCGACAAGCCCTCGCGCATGGAAAGCGCGGTCATCTGGTTAAGCCAGGCCTGCACGACATTGAGCACCAGCAGGGCGCCCGCAATCATCGCGAAGTGGCGCAGTTCAAGAAGAAAGGCCGGCAGGTCACGCCGTTCCAATGCGTTGTAGAAGGGCGCGTTCCACTGGTTGAGAAGCACGGTGCCATAGGCGGTCGCCAGGATCACCACCACGAGCGCAAAGGCGAAGGCCAAGATGCGGTTGCGGACGGATGATCGCCAGAAGCTGTCGACGGCCATTCCGAGCTGCCGCCGGAGGCTGCCTTCGACCTCGGCGACAAACCTGTCCATTCCGAGCCCTTCATTCGACTGCGACTTCGCCATACGCATCACGCCATCATGATAAATGCCTTCCCCTTATCACGTGGCTATTGACGGTTTCCTGACAGTGAACGGCGGGACCCATCGCACGCCACACCTTGCACCCTGCACCCTTGCGCTCAACTCGCCTGCGCGCTATCTCAGGCTTGCTCTAACGGGGTGCCTTGCGATCTCACGCGATCGGGAAGGCTGAGAGGCGTCATGCCAACCCGCGGAACCTGATCCGGTTAACACCGGCGGAGGGATTAGACGCGACGACATCAGGCGCCCTATCCCGACAGCAATGACACCAAGGAGGAGGGCGCGATGCGACCCAGTACTGTTTCCATGCTCATCGGCAGCGTCTCCGCTGCGATCCTCGGCTTTGTCTCCCCGGCGCTGGCCGCCGGCAAGACGCTGACCGTCTACACCTATGAGAGCTTCGTCTCCGAATGGGGTCCCGGCCCAAAGGTCAAGGAAGCCTTCGAACAGACCTGCGACTGCACCGTCAACTTCGTCGGCGTAGCCGATGGCGTGGCGCTGCTGACCCGTCTCAAGCTCGAAGGCGAGACCTCGAAGGCCGATGTCGTGCTCGGTCTCGACACCAATCTCGTCGAGGAAGCCAAGCAGACCGGCCTCTTCGAAGCCCATGGCGTTGATGCCGCCAATGTTCAGGTGCCCGGCGGTTTCAGCGACGATGTCTTCCTGCCCTATGACTACGGCCATTTCGCCGTGATCTACGACACCGAGGTCATCAAGACCCCGCCGACGAGCCTGAAGGATCTCATCGAGGGCGATCCGGCCCAAAAGATCGTCATCCAGGATCCGCGCACCTCGACGCCGGGTCTCGGCCTGCTGCTCTGGGTCAAGTCGGTCTATGGTGACCAGGCACCGGAAGCCTGGGCAAAGCTCAAGGATCGTGTCCTGACCGTCACGCCAGGCTGGTCGGAAGCCTATGGCCTGTTCACCAAGGGCGAGGCACCGATGGTCCTCTCCTACACCACCTCGCCGGCCTATCACATGGTCGCCGAAGAGACCGACCGCTATCAGGCGGCCGAGTTCTCCGAAGGGCATTATATCCAGATCGAGGTCGCAGGCCTTCTGAAGACGGCGCCGGAAAAGGAACTCGCCCGCCAGTTCCTCGCCTTCATGCTGCAGCCCGGCTTCCAGGACACCATCCCCACCAACAACTGGATGATGCCGGTCGCTGCCACATCAGAGCCCCTGCCGGACGCCTTCGGCAAGCTCGTCCAGCCGAAGACCACCTTCCTGATGGACCCGGCCGAAGTTGCGGCCAACCGTCAGGCCTGGATCGACGAGTGGCTGAAGGCCATGACGCTGAAGTAAGACCGGATGCTCCGACCGCTTCACCAGTCGAAACGTCAGAGGCTGCCCGCACTCGCGGGCGGCCTTTTGGTTTTGCTGGCAGTGGCGGCTTTCGTCGGCATCGCCCTGACCGCACTGCTCGCCGGGAGAATGACCGTCGGCATTCTGCAGGCCTTCGGCGATCCCGTCGTCCGTTCGGTGCTGTCATTCACCCTCTGGCAGGCCTTCCTGTCGACGCTCCTCTCCGTCGGGCTTGCCTTGCCTGTCGTCAGCGCGCTTGCTCGACAGCCGGCTTTCCCCGGACGAATCTGGCTGATCCGTCTGATGGCGGTTCCCATGGGACTTCCCGTTCTGATCGGCGCACTGGGTCTGATCGGTATTTTCGGCCGCAACGGCATCGTCAACGATGCCTTGGGAGGCCTCGGTCTCTCGCAGCCCATCTCGGTCTACGGCCTGACCGGAATTCTGATTGCCCATGTCTTTTTCAACCTGCCGCTTGCCACACGACTGATGCTGTCTGCCCTGGAGCGCGTGCCGGCCGAATACTGGCGGATGTCGGCAAGCCTCGGCCTCTCGCCGATCGCCACCTTCCGCTTCATCGAGTGGCCTGCCCTGGCGCGCGTCATCCCGGGGGCCGCGGGGCTGATCTTCATGCTCTGCGTGACGAGCTTCACGCTGGTGCTGATCTTCGGCGGGGGGCCTGCTGCAACGACAATCGAGGTCGCCATCTACCAGGCTCTGCGCTTCGACTTCAATCCGGAGCGCGCCGTATCGCTGGCACTGCTGCAGATCACGGTCACCGGCGTGATCCTCATCGGCCTCAGCCTGCTGCCCGCAGCCTCCGACACCGGTGTCACAAGCGGGCGCCGTTTCCCTCGTTTCGATGGCCGACGTCCGCTCGTCCGTTTGATCGACGCGCTGCTGCTCTCGCTGGCCGGCCTCTTTCTCATCCTGCCGCTTGGCCAGGTCGTCGTCTCGGGACTACAGGCAGACCTCGCTCGGCTGATATCGCAATCGACGTTCCAGCAGGCGGCCCTGACAAGCCTGCTCGTAGCGCTCGTGTCAGGCGTTACGGCGACACTGCTTGCCTTTGGCGCGGTCGCAGCAAGGACTGAAATCGACACGCAGCGAAACCGGAATGTCGGCAATCGCCTCATGTCGATCGCGCTTGCCTCGCTCTCATCGCTGGTTCTGCTTGTGCCGACGAGCGTGCTTGCCACCGGCTGGTTTCTCGCGCTCCGATCGAGCGGTGAGATCGCAAACTTCGCGCCCTTGGTCGTCGCCGGCATCAATGCCCTGATGGCCCTGCCGTTTGCCGTGCGCGTGCTGGAGCCGGCCTATCGCGAGCACCGTGCGCGCACGGGTCGTCTCGCTGAAAGCCTCGGCCTGTCCGTCGCTCAGCGTCTGCGCCGCGTCGACTGGCCGGAGCTGAAACGACCATTTCTGACCGCGCTCGCCTTTTCCATGGCACTTTCCTTGGGAGATCTCGGAGCAGTCGCCCTGTTCGGCTCGGAAAACATCATGACACTACCCGCCCTCATCTATGCGTCCATGGGAAGCTACCGCAGCACGGATGCTGATGGACTTGCTCTGTTGCTCGGAATGGTGTGTCTCCTCCTCGCGCTCCTCGGAGCGCCTGGAACGCGTCAGGCAAGTGAACGGGAGGCCCCCGATGCGCGATGAGACTTCGACGGCAATCCGCCTCGATGCGGTGCGACTTACACTCGGCCAAAGCGAGTTTCACTTCGATTTCGGTCTCGATGCCGGCAAGATCACGTGTATTGTCGGCCCATCCGGATCCGGCAAGTCGACCCTGCTCAACCTCGTCTCCGGCTTCGAGCAACCTGAGACCGGCCGGATCAAAATAGCTGATCGAGATGTAACGGATCTGGCGCCGGCGGAGAGGCCGGTCTCGCTGGTCTTCCAGGACAACAACCTCTTTGCCCATCTCGACCTGTTCACCAATATCGGCCTCGGCATCCATCCTGGCATGCGTTTGACCTCCGCTGACCGCAAGGCGATCTCCGCCGCTTTGGATCGCGTGGGCCTCGCGGGCTACGAGCGGCGGCTGCCGGGTTCTCTCTCGGGCGGAGAGCGGCAGCGGGCAGCCTTTGCCCGGGCGCTAGTCCGCAGCCTCCCGATCCTGCTCCTCGACGAGCCCTTCGCCGCATTGGATCCTGGTCTGCGAAGCGCAATGGTTGACCTTCTCGCCGAACTCCATGCTGAAACATCGGCCACCGTCCTGCTCGTCACCCACGATCCGCGTGACGTCATACGTTTGGCGGACCATGTCGTTTTCCTCGAAAACGGCCATGTCGTGGTGAATGCATCGAAGAGCGATTTTCTCGCGAGAACAGATGTCACAGCCGTGCGCGACTTCCTCGGCACGACGGCAATTGCACCCCAATCGCCTTAATTTCGTCGCCCGCGCCTGCCATGCGCGTTGGGAATAGTTGTTCCTGCAGCAAGACCATTGGTCATTTGCCTCGGCGTGACTATCTTCTGGAGCGAGTGGTGTTTTCGCACTATGTGAAATGCTGCCGGATCAGCAGAATGCGGATATCGGCTGAAGGCAATTGGATGCTGCACCCGGATGTTGCCAGGTTGGCGATCGTTCGGGAACAGGGTGAAGGGGCAGGATGCAGTTTTTGAGCCGGAACAGCGCGATAGCTGCAGAGACGAATCTGCGGCGCCGGCCTTTCAGGTTTGCGTCGAGTGTCGCCGTGATCGTCTCGGCGGGCCTCGTCCTATCCTCCTGCCAGTCGCTGTTCGAGCAGGCCTACGAGCCGTCCGTTGCGCCTTCCAGCAATCCACAGATCGTCGACGAAGTGCAGAAAGGCGATCCGCGCGCCCAGATGGGTGCCCGTGAACACCCGCGCATCGTCGCATCCTATGGCGGCGAATACTCCGACGCCAAGACAGAACGCCTCGTCGCCCGCATCGCCGGTGCCCTGACGGCGGTTTCGGAAAACCCGAACCAGTCCTATCGCATCACCATCCTGAACTCGCCGGCGATCAACGCCTTTGCGCTGCCGGGCGGCTATCTCTACGTGACACGCGGCCTCCTGGCGCTCGCTAATGACGCCTCGGAAGTGGCAGCCGTTCTCAGCCATGAAATGGCGCATGTGACCGCGAACCACGGCATCGAACGCCAGCGTCGCGAAGAGGCGGAAGTGATTGCGAGCCGCGTCGTCGCCGAGGTTCTGTCGAGCGATCTCGCCGGCAAGCAGGCGCTGGCCCGCGGCAAGCTGCGCCTTGCCGCCTTCTCGCGCCAGCAGGAGCTGCAGGCCGACGTCATCGGCGTGCGCACGCTGGGTGAAGCCGGCTATGATCCCTATGCCGCCGCCCGTTTCCTCGATTCCATGGCCCGCTACAGCCAGTTCAGCTCGGTCGATCCCGATGCCGACCAGAGCCTGGACTTCCTCTCGAGCCATCCGAACGCGCCGCAGCGTGTCGAACTGGCAAAACGCCATGCACGTGCCTTTGGTCCGGAAGGCAGCCATGGCGAAACCGGCCGCGACTATTACCTGAACGGCATTGACGGCCTGCTCTATGGCGACAGCCCCCAGGAAGGCTTCGTCCGTGGCCAGACCTTCCTGCATGGGCAACTCGGAATTCGCTTTGACGTGCCCCAGGGCTTCCAGATCGACAACAAGGTCGAGGCCGTCCTCGCCACCGGACCTGGCGATGTGGCCATCCGTTTTGACGGCGTGGCCGACAGTCAGAAGATCAGCCTGCCGAACTATATCTCAAGCGGCTGGGTAACCGGTCTCCTGCCGGATACGATCCGCACCATAACCGTCAACGGGTTGGAAGCGGCAACCGCCCGCGCCTCCGCCGATCGCTGGGATTTCGATATCACCGTCATCCGGATCGGGCCGCAGATCTTCCGCTTCCTGACGGCAGTGCCCAAGGGCAGCCCGGCTCTGGAAACAACGGCAGCCCAGCTGCGCGCCTCCTTCCGCCGGATCACGCCGCAGGAAGCAGCCTCACTGAAGCCGCTCCGCGTCCGAGTGGTAACGGTCGGTTCCAACGACTCGGTCGGGACCTTGTCGGCACGTATGATGGGCACCGACCGCAAGCTCGAACTCTTCCGGCTGATCAACGCGCTCGGCCCGACCTCGACGGTCACCCCAGGCATGCGCGTCAAGATCATCTCGGAGTGACAAGGTCGCGCCCTGGCCCTCCCAGACGAATCCACGGGAAGACTGCGGATATCTGAAGGCGGCGAATGCCATATGCTCCGTTGGTGAAAGCCTGCGTGCGGGAACAAGCTCGCCTGTCAGTTTAACGGCTCTCGGAATTGACAACATGAATGTCATTATGACATTGTAATTGTCATGAGAAAATCTGAACAGCTTTATCGCCTCATCTGGTTGTCGCGTCCGCTCATGCAGGCCGCGGAGGCGCGTGTCGAGAGAGGGTTGGACGGCACCGGGCTGACCGTTCGCATGCGGGCAGTACTTGAGATCCTTCACGCCCATGGGAGCGCCAGCGTACCCGAACTCGCGATAAAGCTTGAGATCAAACGACAGTATGTCCAGCTGATGGTCAACGAAACGCTTGCGGCAGGCCTCACAGTCGGCCGCACCAACCCGCGTCACAAGCGATCCACGATGATTGCGCTTACCCCCAAGGGCCAGAGCCTGATCGAAGACGTCGTGATGCGTGAAAAACGGCTGGTGGAACAGCTCGGCGCCGAGATTGATGCGAGTGATATCGAGACGGCACTTCAGGTGGTGAGGATTCTACTTGAGAAGCTGAAGACCGACGGGGAGGAGCAAGCGAAGTGATAGGCCAGATCCTTACCATAGCCGCCCTTTCCGGGCTTGTTTGGCTTGCGAACGGCGTCAGACAGATCGGTGCCGTCAGTCGCGGCGAGCCCATTGGCAGCCGTCCCGGGACGGCCCTGCTCCTGATCGATCTGCAGTCCGTGTTCTGGGACGAAGGTCCCTATGAGGACGCAGCAAAGGCGGATGCGATGTCAGCCATCCTCGCCGAAGTGGCGAAGGCGAAGGCCGAAAATCTGCCGATCATCGCGGTGCGTCAGGAGTGGTCCATCCCTTCGACAAAGATCATCGCGCGACTGACGATGAGAGGCCAAGCAATTGAGGGAACGCCCGGAACCCAGATCGCGAAGCCCTTTGAAGGGCTTGCCGAACACGTCCTTGTCAAGAGAGTTCAGGACGCATTCGAGACGGGCGAGCTGGACGAGCTTCTGGAAAGGCTCGACGTGGGTAAGCTTCGAATTGTCGGGCTGGATTTCCGATATTGTGTCGCAAAGACCGCCCTTGCCGCCCGTCAGAGGGGGTATGCAGTCGAAGTCGCCACCCGGGCGACCTTGTGCGTCAATCAAACTGCTGGTGATGAAACCCGCGGCATACTCTCTTCAAACGCTGTCATTCTGAGATAGGGCGCGCCCAGCGCCTCTTCCTTGATAAGGCCCGTCAGGCATTGAAGTTTGCATGAAAACGCCGGCATCTCCGCCGGCTTTTTCATTGTGATCTGTGATTGCCGCTCACATTGCCATTTCAAGGCGAGCTGCACTCGGGGCCTTATCCGTGAGGGCGACTTTCAGTTTTTCCAAGGCCCGCGTTTCGATCTGGCGGACACGTTCCTTGGAAATCCCGAGCTCGGCGCCGAGTTCTTCCAGCGTTGCGCCATCTTCCGTGAGGCGCCGCGCCTTGATGATCCGGCTTTCACGCTCGTTGAGGCGGTTCATTGCATCCTTCAGCCAGCCATTCCAGCGTTCGCCATCGATGATGGACGTCACCTGCTCGTCCGGCAGCGCCTCATTGCTCTCCAGCATCTCAAGCTGTTCGGTACCTTCGCCATTGCGACCGGCCACTGGGGTCTGCAGCGAGGCGTCGTTGCCGGAGAGGCGTGCATCCATTGACTGAACGTCGGCGAGGCTGACGCCGAGCGCCGAAGCGATTTCCTGGTGTATCGCCTGGTCGGAGAGGCGATTGTCGCCCTGAGCGAGCTTGGCGCGCAGGCGACGCAGGTTGAAGAACAGCGCTTTCTGACTGGAGCTGGTGCCACCGCGGACGATCGACCAGTTGCGCAGGATATAGTCCTGCATCGAGGCCCGGATCCACCAGCCGGCATAGGTCGAGAAGCGCACTTCGCGACCAGGGTCGAAGCGGGCAGCCGCTTCGAGAAGGCCGATATAGCCTTCCTGGATCAGATCGTTAAGCGGCAGACCGAAACCACGGAACTTGGAAGCCATGGCAATGACCAGACGCATATGCGCCTGGGCGATGCGGTTTCGCGCTCCCTGATCGTCATTTTCCTTCCAGCGGATCGCGAGGTCGAGCTCTTCCTCGCGCTCCAGATAGGGCTGTGACATGGCATACTTTATGATGTGTCTGTCAGCGGATGTGGCTTTCATCGAACATCTCCATGGTCTCTCGGGACCGCTGGCCTCTCGCAGGCCTATTTGCCGGCATTGTTTGCTGAACGGTTCAGTCTCGGTCAGGTTCCAACAATGTCGAACAGGGCGGTGGTTGCATCACTCTCATCTGCTTGTCTGACCACTACTACGGGCCGCGTACGACATCGGATTTCCGCATTGGGTGCGACCTTCTGTCGAACAGGGATGATCACGGTGAAGTGAGAGAAAGAGGGCCGAGCTGGGCGCGGCGACAGGGAAACGCAAAACGGCGCGGGTCGCCCCGCGCCGTCAGATCAGAACTCAGAAGTTAGTTCAGGCGGAAAGCGCCTTGAACTCCTCAAGGATCGCATCACCCATCTCAACAGTGCCGACCTGGCGGCAACCGTCGGCCATGATGTCGCCGGTGCGGATGCCCTTGTCCAGCACATTGGCAATTGCCTTCTCAAGGCGATCGGCTTCCGTGACCATGTTGAAGGAGTAGCGCAGGCACATGGCAAACGAGGCGATCATCGCGATCGGGTTGGCGATGCCCTTGCCGGCGATGTCCGGTGCCGAGCCGTGAACGGGCTCGTAAAGCGCCTTGCGCTTGCCGGTCTTGGCGTCCGGAGCGCCGAGCGAAGCGGACGGCAGCATGCCCAGCGAACCGGTCAGCATGGCGGCCACGTCGGAAAGCATGTCGCCGAACAGGTTGTCGGTGACGATGACGTCGAACTGCTTCGGCGCACGCACAAGCTGCATGCCGCCAGCATCGGCCAGCATGTGGTCGAGCTTGACGTCGGAGAACTTCTCCTTGTGCGTCGCCGTCACGACCTGGTTCCACAACACGCCCGACTTCATGACGTTGCGCTTTTCCATCGAGCAGACGCGGTTGTTGCGGGTGCGAGCCAGTTCGAAGGCGACGGCGGAGATACGTTCGATTTCATAGGTGTCGTAGACCTGCGTATCGACGGCGCGCTTCTGGCCGTTACCGAGATCGGTAATGGTCTTCGGCTCGCCGAAATAGACGCCACCGGTCAGTTCGCGAACGATCAGGATGTCGAGACCCTCGACCAGCTCCGGCTTCAGCGACGAGGCATTGGCGAGCGCCGGATAGCAGATCGCCGGACGCAGATTGGCGAACAGCTCGAGATCCTTGCGCAGGCGCAAGAGGCCGGCTTCCGGGCGCACGTCATAGGGCACATCATCCCACTTCGGACCGCCGACGGCACCGAAGAGAACGGCGTCGGCGGCAAGCGCCTTGGACATGTCTTCTTCCGAGATCGCTGCTCCATGCGCGTCGTAGGCGCAACCGCCGACAAGACCTTCGTCGGTGACGAAGCCGGCGCCCTGCGCCTCGTTCATATAGGCGATGATCTTTCGAACTTCGGCCATGGCCTCGGGGCCGATGCCGTCGCCGGGGAGAAGAAGAAGATTGCGAGCCGTCATGGAAACCCTCCACTCGAAAAAGAAGTCGCGGTGTCTTACGCGCGGGTCAGGGTCATTTCAAGCGAGATAGGGCGGAAACGGTACGGTTCCGGCCATTCCAAGCAGGGGCTTCCCGGTTGACCCAGCTGTTTCCGAGGTCCAAAAGATCTGCATCCCTCCAGCATCCCCGAGTGCCCCATGCCGCTTTCTCCCCTTCATATCGAAACGCCACTCCTCCGCACGGCCGCCGACTACAGCGCGAGCGGCTTGCCTCTCTGGCTGAAGCTCGATGCCTTGCAACCTTCCGGCAGCTTCAAGCTGCGTGGGGTGGGACTGCTCTGCCAGCACGAGGTCGCCAAGGGGGCGAAGGAAATCTTCTGCGCCTCTGGCGGTAATGCAGGCATTGCGGCGGCCGTTGCCGGCAAGGCGCTCGGGGTGCCGGTGACGATCGTCGTGCCGGAAACCACGTCCGCCGAGGTTCGCACGCGAATTGCCGCGACAGGTGCCAAGGTCATGGTCCACGGGTCCGTCTTCGACGAGGCGAATGCCCATGCGGTGGCACTCGCGGCGGAACGCAAGGCCGCCTACGTCCATCCTTATGATCATCCGCTGCTGTGGGAAGGCCACGCGACCCTGATCGACGAGGTGGTCAAATCAGGTGCGGAATTCGATTGCGTGGTGACGAGCGTCGGCGGTGGCGGACTGCTCGCAGGCATCGTCGAAGGGCTGCGGCGCAACGGGCTGCGCGACATCCCCGTCATTGCGGTCGAGACGGAAGGTGCCGCTTCCCTGAACGCTGCCGTTCTCGCCGGGGAACGTGTTACGCTGCCGACCATTACCTCGATTGCCAATTCGCTCGGCGCGCGCCAGGTCGCACAACATGTCTTCGATCTTCTGGAAACCCATCCGATCGAAAGCGTTGTTGTGACCGACGCCGAGGCCGTTGCGGCCTGCCTGAAATTTGCCGATGCCCAGCGGATCCTCGTCGAACCTGCCTGTGGCGCAGCGCTCGCCGTGGCTGACGTTCATGTCGATCTGCTGGCGCGTTACAAGGCACCGCTGATCGAGGTCTGCGGCGGGATCGGCGTATCGCTCGCAGCGCTTGAAGCCTGGCGGGCCCGTTTCCTCTAAGGCCAAAGAAAAAGCCGGGCGCGAGCCCGGCTTCATCAATTCAGCGCTTGAGCGACGCTCACGCCCAGGGGCGTTGGGCGGCGTTGGACTGCTCGAAGGTCGAGATGCTCGTTGCCTTCTCAAGTGTCAGGCCGATATCGTCGAGGCCATTCAGCAGGCAGTGGCGCTTGAAGGCGTCGATCTCGAAGGCGATCTTGCCGCCATCCGGACCGGTGATCTCCTGAGATTCCAGGTCGACGGTCAGCACGGCGTTGGAACCGCGCGAGGCATCATCCATCAGCTTGTCGAGGTCTGACTGGCTGACGACGATCGGCAGGATGCCGTTCTTGAAACAGTTGTTGTAGAAGATGTCGGCAAACGACGTGGAGATCACGCAACGGATGCCGAAGTCGAGAAGCGCCCACGGGGCATGCTCACGCGAGGAACCGCAACCGAAGTTATCGCCGGCAACGAGGATCTGCGCATTGCGATAGGCCGGCTTGTTGAGAACGAAATCCGCGTTCTCCGAACCGTCTTCCTTGTAGCGCGCTTCGGCGAACAGGCCGGTGCCGAGACCGGTGCGCTTGATGGTCTTCAGGTAATCCTTGGGGATGATCATGTCCGTGTCGACATTGACGACCGGAAGCGGTGCAGCGACACCGGTGAGCTTTACGAACTTGTCCATCAGTCTGCCTTCGATCTGGCTAATGCGCGTTTGATGCCTCGCCCATAGAGCAAAACCGCAGAAATTTGAAGGAGAATCTTGAGGAGGCTCTATCGCCGTTTTCCAAGCGATAGCCACATCTCACCCGATGGACAGGTGAGATGATGGAGCGACCTTCGGCCAGATCAAAGATCGATGATCGTACCCTTGCCGTCGTTCCAGACGCGCACGTCATCGCGACGCTTGGCTTTCACATAGGCCGGAGCGCGCTTCGTCTTGCCCATCAGCATGCGGGCGCCGAGCGTCACGGTCAGGAGTGCGCCAATCACCAGAGTGAGCGACACCGCAAAGGCGGCGGCAAGGCCGACAAAAGCGAGGCCAACAAGGGCATAGGCGGCGGAGCGGATGTTCTGCATGATCTTGTCCTTTCGCAGTTACCAAGGTGGTCCTTATCCCAAGGCTTTGCAAGGGCCTTTCACCCAATTGTCATCTTGCGTGGGCGGGCAAAGCTTGCCAGAACTCGGCCATGACATCAGAGGCCTCCTCCTTTCGCTTTCACCACCCGTCTCGGCTTCGCCGATCGGTCCTGACGGTGCCCGCGATCAACGACCGCGCCCTGGAGAAGGTGACGGGCCTTGATTGCGATACCGTCATCTTCGATCTCGAGGATTCCGTGGCCGAAGACCGGAAGGCCGACGCCCGGCACAAGCTTCTGGAATTCTTGCGAAATGCCGATCTCGGCCATCGCGAGCGCATCGTCAGGATCAATGCCTCCGACACACCGCATTTCCGCGAAGACATGAGGCTCGTCTTGCAGTGCGTGCCCGACGCCGTGCTGCTGCCTAAGGTCGAGGAACCGGTCACGGTGCAGGACGTGGCGGACCTGATCGGCGAGCAGGATGCGGCGGAAGGTCTCAGGATCTGGGCCATGATCGAAACGCCGCGCGGTGTGCTCAACGCGGCAGCGATTGCCTCTTCGGGGCGCACCAGCGACAGCCGGCTCGACGCCTTCGTCGTTGGGCTGAACGATCTGCGCAAGGCCACCGGCATTCCGGCAGCGACCGGACGCACCTATCTGGTGCCCTATCTGATGCAGGTCGTACTTGCCGCCCGGGCCTATGGGCTCGATGTGATCGACAGCGTGTCGAACGATTTTCGCGACCTCGAGGCCTTCTCCGCCGAATGCGCCCAGGGCAGGGCCATGGGCTTCGACGGCAAGATGCTGATCCATCCGGCGCAGATCGAACCCGCCAATCGCCATTTCGGCCCCTCGGAAGCCGCGATTGCCGAGGCGCGGCTCGTGGCCGACGCCTTTTCCGACCCGGCCCATGCGGGCCTCAACGTTATCAACATCGATGGGCGGATGATCGAACGACTGCATGCCGAGGAGGCCGCCCGCCTTCTCGCCAAGCTCGCCCTGATCACTGCCAGAAAGGACAAGCCATGAAAGTCTATCGTTTTCTCACCGGCCCGGATGATTCGAGCTTCTGCCACCGCGTCACCGACGCGCTGAACAAGGGCTGGGAACTGCACGGCTCGCCAAGCCACACATTCAACGCTGCCGAGAACAAGCTATATTGCGGCCAGGCCGTGGTGAAGACGGTGCATGGCAAGGAGTATGATCCCAGCATGAAGCTTGGAGAGCAGTGAATGTCCTCTCCCCGTTGTGGGAGCTCATCTCCCCCTTGGTGGGGGAGGCGAGCGAAAGCCGCCTAAACATCTGAAATCGCAAGAGAGGGGGTCCGTTCGTCGTGCCCGCAGCACCGATCCCCTCACCAGCAAAATCTGAAGTTTAGGTGGCTTGCGCTCACCTAAGCCTTCGATTTTGCAACCTCTCCCACAAGGGGGGAGAGGCGGGCGCGGCGGCTTCAGCTCGGGCGCATGCTGAGGTGGTGGCCTGGCCCTTCGAGGCCCGACAAGGTCGGGCGCCTCAGGGTGAGGGGAAATCTATTGCTGTCAAAAACCCCAAGCTTCGCCGCCGGTCGGGATCACCTCCCTCCGGGTGGGTCATGCTTGTCTCGGACGAGGCGCCAGAAGCAACCTGTCTAGGTAGTTTTATGTGGCTCCTTCCGGCGCCCCGTTCGGCGTCTATTCCCGCTGCATGCGTCTCTCTGGCAAGGCGGCGACGGTCCTCGTCATCCTCGGGCTTGACCCGAGGACCGAAGATTGACCGGGCGCGGGTCCGGCTGCGGCATCACCGTGAGGTGGCGCTTCAGCCTGGCCGGTGGCCCGGGAGGTTCCCGCCGGATGGTGCACCATTCCGACCGGGACCCTCGCCCGGGGGATGATCGTCTGCCATTTGCGGCCCGGCGCTCATCCCCGCCGTTTTATCCGCCCCGCTGTCTGGATGTTCGCGACAGCGTGGGCGCCTTGTCTGGGTGCCTCTGAGGCACGTCCTTCCGATCGGGGTATCCGGTGTTGGGGCATCCGACCCCATCACTTTCGTTACCAGCCCCACGTCCAGAGGGAGACCGTTGCAGCGGGCCGGGGATTTGTGCCTGCGACAGCACTTGGCCCCGGCGCCGGCCCCGCCTCGCCTGACATCGCATCGTCAGGTGTATCCGAGGGCGGGACAGGGATGAGTCTACGAGGGTGGAAATGGGTGGGGATGAAAAAACATATCGGGGTTTGATTTTGCTTGGGATTTTCTCAAACTCATCCCCCTTTTTTCGGGAATTGGGGCGCAGATGGCGGTTTCCCTCTTCTCCCCAGCGGGGAGAAGGTGGCGCGCAGCGCCGGATGAGGGGGCGGCGTAGCCGAACGTCGCATGGTGAAGAATAGTGAGGAACCCTCAACCATCGTACCATCTCGCCTTGCGCTTCGCGCCCCCTCATCTGGTCCTGCGGACCATCTTCTCCCCGCTGGGGAGAAGCGGGAGCGAACCGCCGGGCACCGAGTTTGTGGCCTTTGCCCCTCACCCTACCCTCTCCCAGCAGGCGGGGAGAGGGGGTGCAAGCGGTTGAGGTCTCGGCCTTCTCCCCGCTTGCGGGGAGAAGGTGCCCCGAAGGGGCGGATGAGGGGCAAAGGCGGCACTCGCCTTCCCCATTGATTCGCAACCCCGACAGGCGTAAGAGGCCTCGTGTTCCGTGGTGATTTGGCCGGCCGGCTTGCAGCCACGTAAAATAAGTCGCTAAAGGGCCGAGGCGAGTTTGAAGACTTTCCAAGGACCGGTAGCGATATAAAAGCTGCCGGTATTTTTGTTTCCGCGGTCTGAAACCGCCGTGACAAGGAAAGTCGAGAGTAAGATGCCGATCAGGATCCCCGATACGCTGCCCGCCTTTGAAACCCTCGTGCATGAGGGCGTGCGGGTCATGACCGAAACCATGGCCATTCGCCAGGACATTCGCCCGTTGCAGATCGGCCTGCTCAACCTCATGCCGAACAAGATCAAGACCGAGGTGCAGTTCGCCCGGCTGATCGGCGCCTCGCCGCTACAGGTGGAGCTGACGCTGGTGCGCGTCGGTGGCCACAAGGCCAAGAATACGCCGGAAGAGCATCTTCTTTCCTTCTACCAGACCTGGGACGAGGTGAAGGATCGCAAGTTCGACGGCTTCATCATCACCGGCGCGCCGGTGGAGACCCTGCCCTTCGAGGAGGTCACCTACTGGCCGGAGCTGGAAGAGATCCTTGATTGGACCGAGACCAACGTGCATTCGACGATGAATGTCTGCTGGGGCGGCATGGCAGCGATCTACCACTTCCACAAGGTGCCGAAGCATGCGCTGAAGGAGAAGGCCTTCGGCGTCTATCGCCACCGCAACCTGGCGCCTTCTTCGGTGTACCTGAACGGCTTCTCTGATGATTTTCAGGTGCCGGTCTCGCGCTGGACGGAAGTCCGTCGCCAAGACATCGAGAAGGTGCCGGAACTGGAGGTCCTGCTCGAATCAGACGAGATGGGTGTGTGCCTGGTGCAGGAGAAACGGGCCAAACGGCTCTACATGTTCAACCATGTCGAATATGACTCGACCTCGCTCGGCGACGAGTATTTCCGCGACAAGAATGCCGGCATTCCGATCAAGCTGCCGCACAATTATTTCCCGCACAATGACGACACGCTGACGCCGCTCAACCGCTGGCGCGGCCACGCGCATCTTCTGTTCGGCAACTGGATCAACGAGATCTACCAGATGACGCCATACGATCTGAACGAGATCGGCAAGGATCTGGCAGGCTGACAGCGACACGGGGGACGGGAGCGGATTTTGCCAGGACAGGCGGGGTCCGCTATGACAGGATGCCGCCGCCGATGAACCGAGCCATTGTCATCCGATGTTTCTGCCGTTTTTTCTGCGTCTGAAAGAAGAGAAGGTTCCCGTGACCCTGCGGGAATATCTGGCGCTGCTCGAAGGCCTGCAGTCAGGTCTGGTCGACTTCGATCCCGAAGGTTTCTACTATCTCGCCCGCACCACCCTGGTGAAGGATGAGCGCTTCATCGACCGATTCGACCGGGTTTTTTCCGAGATCTTCGGTGGCATCCTGAGCGAGGGCGCAGCAGAAGGCGTCGATCGGCAGACAATCCCCGAAGACTGGCTGCGCAAGATCGCCGAAAAACACCTCTCCGACGAGGACAAGAAGCTGATCGAGGCGCTTGGCGGCTTCGACAAGCTGATGGAAACGCTTAAAAGACGGCTGGCAGAGCAGAAGGAGCGCCACCAGGGCGGCAACAAGTGGATCGGCACGGCCGGCACCTCGCCCTTCGGCGCCTATGGCTACAATCCGGAAGGTGTGCGCATCGGCCAGGAGGAAAGCCGGCATCGGCGTGCCGTGAAGGTCTGGGACCAGCGCGAGTTCCGCAATCTCGACGACCGTGTCGAACTCGGCACCCGCAACATCAAGGTAGCGCTTCGACGGCTGCGCCGCTTTGTGCGCGAGGGAGCTACGGAAGAACTGGATCTCTCCGGCACCATTCGCTCGACCGCAGAGCACGGCTATCTCGACGTGAAGACCCAACCCGAGCGGCGCAATGCCTTGAAGCTGCTGATGTTCTTCGATATCGGCGGCTCGATGGATGAGCATGTCCGCGAGGTCGAGGAACTGTTTTCGGCGGCCCGCTCCGAATTCCGGCATATGGAGTATTTCTACTTCCACAACTGCCCCTATGAGCGCGTCTGGAAAGACAATCAGCGCCGCCACGCCGATACCATCCCGACATCCGACGTCATCAGAACCTTCGGCTCCGACTACCGGCTGATCTTCGTTGGCGATGCGGCGATGAGCCCTTACGAGGTCACCCATCCCGGCGGGTCGGTCGAGCACTGGAACACCGAAAGCGGGGCAGCCTGGATGACGCGATTGACCGATCACTTCCGCCGGCATCTCTGGATCAATCCGCTTCCGCAGGCGAACTGGGACTATACGATGTCCGTCGGCCTGATTCGCCGGCTGATCGGCGACCGGATGTATCCGCTGACGCTGGGCGGCCTGGAGGCTGCAGCCCGCGAATTGGCGCGATGACCGACAGACAAAAGACTTTAATGAATTCAGGCGAGGAAACGACAGAATGACGAAGACGATATTCGGCGTGATGCCCACGGGCGAGGCGGTCGAGAAGGTGGTGCTGAAGGGTGGGGGCCTTACGGCATCGATCATCACCTTTGGTGCAGTCCTGCAGGATCTGCGTCTGGAGGGACACGATGCACCACTGGTGCTCGGCTTCGAGGATCTCGCCGGCTATCTCGACCATTCCCCCTATTTCGGCGCGACACCCGGACGCTGCGCCAACCGCATCGGCGGCGGGCGCTTCACCCTGGATGGCGTCGACTATCAGCTCGAGCTCAACGAGAGGGGGATCTCCCACCTGCATGGCGGTTCTGATGGCATGGGCCGACAGAACTGGACGATCCTCGATCATGGCGGCGATTTCGTCGTGATGGAGGTGACCGATCCGGACGGTCGCGCCGGCTATCCTGGGACCACGCGCACCCGTGCGAGTTTTGCGCTGAAGGATGGCGGCACCTTCTCTGCCCTGTATGAAACAGTGACCGACAAGCCGACGATCGCCAATGTCTGCCACCACGCCTATTTCAATCTCGATGGCCGTGCAGACATCCTCGGCCATGATCTGATGATCGCGGCCGATCACTATACGCCGGTCGACGAGCGGCTGATCCCCACCGGAGAAATCAGACCGGTCGAGAACACTGCCTTCGACTTCCGTGAGATGCGCCCGATCCGCCTCGAAGTCGATGGCGCTCAACTCGGCTACGACCATAATTTCTGCTTCTCGAGCAGTCGGGTCGCCAAGCGTAGCGTCTCCCTGGCGCGCAGCGTCAATTCAGGCGTGACCATGGAGATCCTGACAACGGAGCCTGGCGTGCAGTTCTATGCCGGCGGCAAGGTATCGCCGGCTGTTCCCGGCCTCGACGGCCGGCGCTATGGCGCTTTTGCCGGCTTCTGCATGGAAACACAGGTCTGGCCGGACGCGATCAACCATCCGAATTTCCCGAACGCGGTACTGCGACCTGGCGAAGTCCTGCGCCAGGAAACGGATTACGTCTTCTCGAAAGCCTGAATGAAGAAAACCGGCTGCGGGGCAACCTGCGGCCGGTAACGCGTTGCAGCGAGCACGGCGCAAAGGCGCCACCAATCCCACGACGTCAATCAATGTCTGAAGGAAGAATGGAGCGGGTGAAGCGATTCGAACGCTCGACCCCAACCTTGGCAAGGTTGTGCTCTACCCCTGAGCTACACCCGCTCATAACCTCGATCCTGGGGTAGTGTCTGGATCGTGGGCCGTCCGTCTTGCGGCGACGGGCGCTATATGGCCCAACCGTTTTTCAAATGCAACAGGGAAATGACGGATCGGCGCGAAAAAAATTCGACAAGGGCACAACGACCTGAGAAAGCTCAGCTTTTCCGGGCTTTCGCGGCGTACGAAAGATTGCGAAACGTCGGTCCTGGACCTATTGCTGAGGTGGAAATCCGATAGTGGGAGCTCAAGGCCCCGGACGATTCAGAGTGAGAACAGCCATGACGACAGCCAAAACCGCCGAAGACCTCTTTCGTTTCCTCGACGAACTCGGGATCGCACACAAGACGAAGACCCACCCGCCGGTTTTCACCGTCGCGGAATCGGTCTCGCTGCGCGATGAGATCCCCGGCGGTCACACCAAGAACCTGTTCGTCAAGGACAAGAAGGACAACTTCTTCCTGCTGACGGTCGAGGAGAATGCATCGGTGGACCTGAAGACGGTGCACACGATCATCGGCGCCGCCAGCAAGGTGTCTTTCGGCAAGCCGGAAAAGCTGATGGAGTATCTCGGCGTCGTTCCGGGCTCGGTGACGGCCTTCGGTGCGATCAACGACACGGACAAGAATGTCACCTTCGTGCTCGACAAGGATCTGATGGAGCATGACATCATCAATTGCCATCCGCTCTCGAACGACGCGACGACATCGATCGGCCGGGACGACCTCATCCGCTTCATGGAGGCAACCGGCCACACGCCGCTTGTCTTGAAAGTCTCGGGCTGACATACGATCTTAACAGCAAGAACGTCAGCCTCCCCAAAGGCTGCGAAATAGGCGGGAGATGCGAGAAGATGAGCGACTACGGCAACCCTTACGGCAGCTACGGCAACCAGACCATGACGGCCAAGGCGGAGTTCGGTGGCGCTCCTCAAGGCACGCCCCCAGCAGGTGACCTGATCAAGGACACGACGACGGCGAACTTCGCCCGCGACGTCATGGACGAATCGCGCAACCAGCCGGTTCTCGTCGATTTTTGGGCCCCCTGGTGCGGTCCGTGCAAGCAGTTGACCCCCATCATTGAAAAGGCCGTCAACGAAGCTGGTGGCCGCGTCAAGCTCGTCAAGATGAACATCGACGACCATCCGTCGGTCGCCGGCCAGCTTGGCATCCAGTCGATCCCCGCTGTGGTCGCCTTCGTCAATGGGCGCCCGGCTGATGGCTTCATGGGCGCGCTGCCCGAGAGCCAGGTGAAGGCCTTCATCGACAAGGTGGCAGGTCCGGCCGGCGCCGATCAGGCAGCTGAAATTGCCGCCGTGCTCGAAGAAGCCGCAGGCTTGCTTGTAGCTGGAGACATCGATGGTGCCGCACAGCTGTTTGCCGCGATCCTCCAGGCCGACCCCGACAACACAAAGGCGATTGCCGGCCTCGCTGAATGCATGATCGGCGCCAACCAGCACCAGCGCGCCCGTGAACTGGTCAGCCAGCTGCCCGAAGATCTGGCCAAGGCCGCCGAAATCCAGGCCGTTCTCACGCGGCTGGATCAGATCGACGAGGCACGCAAGCTCGGTGATCCCGTGGCGCTGGAGCACACGCTGTCGCTGAACCCCGACGATCACGAGGCGCGCTTGAAGCTCGCCAAGATCCGCAATGTCGAAGGTCGCCGCGAGGAAGCAGCAGAACATCTGCTGCTGATCATGAAGCGCGACCGGACCTTCGAGGACGATGGTGCGCGCAAACAGCTGCTGCAATTCTTCGAGGTCTGGGGGCCGAAAGACCCGGCCACCATCATGGCGCGGCGCAAACTCTCGTCGATCCTCTTTTCGTGAGCCGCCGCCGGCCTTGAGTTTTGGCCGGCGCGACCCAGATAGAAGCAGGAAAGAACGCCGGAATTTTCCGGACAGGATGTGCTTCGATGCAAGTGGGAAATGCCCGATATCTGACGGCTGGCGACCTCCCCGAGACGGTCCCAGTCTTCCCCATCTCCGGTGTGCTGCTGCTGCCGGGTGGCCAGCTGCCGCTCAACGTCTTTGAACCGCGTTACCTCGCGATGCTGGATGCGGCACTCTCCGGCAATCGACTGATCGGCATGATTCAGCCGGCGATGTCGGAGGTGCAGGCCAACATTCTGCCCGAGCGCCCACAGCTGGCGCCCGTCGGCTGCCTTGGCAGGATTACCTCCTTCAACGAAACCGGCGATGGCCGCTACATCGTGTCGCTGGCAGGGGTGTGCCGTTTCCGGCTGATGGACGAGGTGACGACCAGCAAGCCCTTCCGCAGCTTCCAGATCGCACCTTTCATCGCCGATCTGAGTTCGGCGGAAGACGAGGGACAGGTCAACCGTACCGGCCTCCTGGCGGCCTTCAAGGCCTATCTGGAGGCGAACAAGCTCGAAGCCGATTGGGAAAGCGTCGAGCGGGCATCGAACCTGACGCTGGTAAATTCCCTGTCGATGATGTCGCCGTTTGGCCCGCCTGAAAAACAGGCGCTTCTGGAGGCGCCCGACCTCAAGACGCGTGCCGAGACCCTGATTGCGATTACCGAAATTGTCCTCGCCCGGACCTTCGGTGATGCCGATACCATGTTGCAGTGACCCATGGCCGATAATCCGACCAGCCTCATCGATCCGAAGATGCTCGAACTTCTGGTCTGTCCTCTGACGCAGGGCACCCTGAAATGGGACCGGGAGAAGAGCGAGCTCGTCTCCGAGAAGGCGCGTCTCGCCTACCCCATCCGCGACGGAATACCGATCATGCTGGTTTCGGAAGCCCGCAAGCTGGAGATGCCCGCCTGAGCGGGCCTGCCCCTTTACCAGATCCGGAAATGAGCGCTCAGATGCTCTGGCCGCCTAGAAGGCGCGGCCCGGCTTGCCCGGATGTGCCCGCAGCTTCGCGGATGAAATAGTTCTTCAGGCCCGGGATACGATCAACGACGCCAAGGCCGAAATCGCGCAGCACCCGGATCGGTGTGACATCGTTCGAGAACAGCCGGTTCAACACATCCGTTGTGACACCCATGCGGAACGTGTCGAAGCGCCGCCAGATCTGGTAGCGCTCGAGCACATTGACCGAGCCGATATCGAGACCCAGGCGGTCGGCCTCGACGATCGTCTCCGCAAGTGCCGCGACGTCCTTGAAGCCGAGATTGAGACCCTGGCCGGAGATGGGATGGATGCCATGCGCCGCGTCGCCGGCAAGCGCCAGACGCGGCGCGATGAAGGCGCGGGCAAGGGTCAGACCGAGCGGGAAGGCCCGACGGTCCGGCGTCGCACGGATGGTGCCGAGCTTGTGGCCGAAGCGACGCTCGAGCTCAGCCTCGAACAGCAGGTCGTCGGAGGCGACGAGCCTGTCGGCATCTTCTGTGCGCTCCGTCCAGACCAGTGACGAACGGTTACCCTTCAGCGGCAGGATGGCAAACGGACCGGCCGGCAGGAAGTGCTCCTCCGCCACGCCGTCATGCGGCCGCTCGTGCTCCACGGTGGTGACGATGCCGGATTGGCCATACTTCCAGGTGACGGCCTTGATGCCGGCGAGATCGCGCAGCTTGGATCGCACGCCGTCGCAGGCAATGACGAGGCGTGACGAAACGACGCTGCCATCCGAGAGCGTCAGTTCGGCACTCGGTCCGGTATCGCGAAAGCCGGTTGCCCGCAGTCCATGCCGGATGCTTATACCGCGTTCCTCGCAGGCCTGGCGCAACGCGGCGACCATGCTGACATTCGGAATCATGTGCGCGAAGGGCTGACCGTCTTCGACGGCACCATCGAAGGTCAGGAAGACCGGGCGCACGGGATCGGACGTTTTCGAATCTGTCACGATCATCCGGTTGATCGGCTGCGCATCCGGCTCGATCTGGTCCCAGAGCCCGAAAACATCGAGCATCTTGGTCGCAGCCGCAATGATCGCCGAGGCCCTCGGGTCCTTCTTCCAGGCGTCCTCGGGCGCCGCTTCGACAACCTCGACGGCGAGATGCGGGGCCGCCTGCTTGATTGCGACCGCAGCGGAAAGACCGACATAGCCACCGCCGACGACGAGCACATCCAGCATGGCAAATTCCTTTGTTCTTGTAGACCTGATGACACCTATATAGATCAGCCTTGAACGGGTGCCTATAAGCGGAGCAATGCAATATGTCGCAGCCATCAGGCCAGACCAAACCGATGCAAGACCTGATCGAGCGTCTCGATCTGGAAAAGCTGGAGGAAAACCTGTTTCGCGGCAGCAGTCCGCAGAACGGTTGGCAGCGCGTGTTCGGTGGCCTGGTCATCGCACAAGCCCTGATGGCGGCACAGCGCTGCGTCGACCCCGACCGCATCGTCCATTCGCTCCATGCCTATTTCATGCGCCCGGGCGATCCCTCCATCCCGATCGTCTACCAGGTCGAGCGCATCCGCGACGGCTCTTCCTTCACCACCCGCCGCGTTGTCGCGATCCAGCATGGCAAGGCGATCTTTTCCATGTCGGCCTCCTTCCAGATCGAGGAACCGGGCTTTGACCACCAGGTGAAGATCCCGAACGTCGCCGCACCGGAACAGCTGATGGGCGAAGCGGAGTTTCGCGCCGCCTTCCTCGCCCAGGCACCGGATACGGTGAAGAAATACTGGGGCCGCGAACGGCCGATCGAGATCCGCCCGACATCGCTGACCCACTATCTGTCCCGGGAGAAACTGGAACCGGAGGCCCATATCTGGGTGCGCGCATCAGGCCTCGTTCCCGACGACAGGCACTATCAGGCGGCAATCCTTGCCTATCTCTCGGACATGACCCTGCTCGACACCTCGCTCTATGCGCACGGCACCTCAATCTTCGACCCCGAACTGCAGGTCGCGAGCCTTGATCATGCCATGTGGTTCCACCGTCCCTGCCGGCTGGAAGACTGGCTGCTCTACACGCAGGACAGCCCCAGTGCGGCAGGCGCGCGTGGCATGACCCGCGGCAGCATCTTCACACGTGACGGAAGACTGGTTGCCTCGGTGGCTCAGGAAGGGTTGATCCGCAAACGGGCAAATGACTAGATTTAAGCCAATCGCGATATTCTGCACAATTTATGTGCGCCCATTGCGCATTCATTTGCCTGTTTATTGGCTGTGTTTTTCATAGTCTTTAGATTTCAATAACTTATAGGCAATTCTGAATCTGGCACGCCTTTTGAATGTCATTGTCCAGTCGCTGCGCGAATGTTGCTGCGGGCGGCAAGGAGAGTCGGCTCCGAGCCGAGGACAAGCAAAGGATGGGAAACCAGATGAAGATTGTGATGGCTATCATCAAGCCGTTCAAGCTGGACGAGGTACGCGAGGCCTTGACGGCTGTGGGGATCCAGGGCCTGACCGTGACCGAGGTCAAGGGCTATGGACGCCAGAAGGGGCACACTGAAATCTACCGCGGCACCGAATACGCCGTCAGCTTTCTGCCGAAACTGAAGATCGAGATCGCAGTCTCGTCCGAGCTTGCCGACAAGGCCGTCGAAGCCATCGCTTCGTCCGCCAAGACCGGCCAGATCGGCGACGGGAAGATCTTTGTCTACTCGATCGATCAGGCCGTGCGCATCCGCACCGGCGAAACCAATACCGAAGCGCTGTAAGAGCGGCTGTAAGGGGAGTTGTTACTGATGTCATTTGCCAATCTGAATTCCAATCTCGTGCGCCTTGGCGCCGCGTCCGCAGCAGTGCTGGCGCCGGTTGTCGCCTTCGCGCAGGAAGCAGCGCCTGCTGCAGCCGAAGCAGTTGCTGCGGCTCCGGTTCCGGACAAGGGCGACACCGCCTTCATGTTCCTCTGCACCATCCTCGTCCTGTTCATGCTGATCCCGGGCCTGGCTCTGTTCTATGGCGGTCTGGTTCGCGCCAAGAACATGCTCTCGGTTCTGATGCAGTGCACCGTCATCGGTTCGACCGTGATGCTCGCCTGGGTGATCTACGGTTACTCGTTCGCATTTGGCGGCTCTGAAAACGCCTATTTCGGCGGCTTCGCCAAGCTGTTCCTCTCGGGCGTCACGCCGGAAAGCACGGCAGCCACCTTCTCTGATGCCGTCATTCCGGAATACATCTTCATCATGTTCCAGATGACGTTCGCCGCCATCACGCCGGCCCTCATCGTCGGCGCCTTTGCGGAACGCATCAAGTTCTCCGCAGCTGTGCTCTTCTGCCTGCTCTGGGTCACCGTGGTCTACTTGCCGGTCGCTCACATGGTCTGGGATGCCAACGGCCTGATCTTCGGATGGGGTGCACTCGACTTCGCTGGCGGCACCGTCGTTCACATCAATGCCGGCGTGGCTGGTCTGATCGGTGCGATCATGCTGGGCAAGCGCACGGGCTATGGCAAAGACATGATGGCTCCGCATTCGATGACGCTGACGCTCGTCGGTGCAGCCATGCTCTGGGTCGGCTGGTTCGGCTTCAACGCAGGTTCCAACCTCGAAGCCTCTGGTGGCGCCATGCTGGCGACCGTCAACACCTTCATCGCAACCGCAGCCGCTGTCGTCTCCTGGTGCCTGGTTGAAACCTTCACCCGTGGCAAGGCTTCGATGCTCGGCGCAGCTTCCGGCATGATCTCCGGCCTCGTTGCGATCACCCCGGCAGCCGGCATCGCCGGCCCGATGGGCGCAATCGTCATGGGTCTCATGGTATCGCCGCTCTGCTACTTCTTCGTCGCCGTTGTGAAGAACAAGTTCGGCTATGACGACACCGCAGATGTGTTCGGCGTTCACGGTATCGGTGGCCTCTTTGGTGCCATCGCAACCGGCGTCTTCGCATCGGCTTCGCTGGGCGGCATCGGCTACGCTGAAGGCGTGACCATGGGCGGCCAGGTCATGACCCAGATCTATGCTGTCGTCGTCACCATTCTGTGGTGCGGCATTGGCTCGATCATCCTCTACAAGCTGGTCGATCTGATCGTCGGTCTGCGTGTGCCGGTTGAAGCCGAACGCGAAGGCCTCGACCTCGCCTCGCACGGCGAAGCTGCCTACCACAGCTAAGATCCCTCGGATCCTTGCAGTTCAAATGCGGCAGCGCCCGGGTCTCATCACCCGGGCGTTTTTTATCGGGAATTGACGACGGCTCCCTGTCACGCATGGTTAATGCAGCATTAACCCTCGATCCTGTAGTCTAGCAGCTGGCGATCTCCGTCTTGCGCGGGGATCAATGTCATCACCGGCAACAGGACGGACAGAGACCCCATGAGCAGAAGCCATTCAGCAACGCTTCCGGAGCACTCGACGCGCTCGGCGTTGTCAGCCTTCCTGCTGCGCCAGATCCTGGCACTGACCGGCTTTGGTCTGTTTCTTCTTCTGGTGCTCGCAGTTGCGGCGCTCGCCACCTGGAACGTTTCGGATCCGAGCCTCTCCTATGCGACGGACAATCCGCCGACGAACATTCTCGGACTGTCCGGCGCAGTCTTTGCCGACCTGATGATGCAGTTCTTCGGGCTCGGCAGTCTTTTGGCGCTCCTGCCGGTCATGGCCTGGTCCTTCGCCCTCATCGGCGGACGCCGAGTGACCCGCATCCCGGCCCGCCTCGGTGCCTGGGTTGCAGGTGCCCTGGTGGCGGCAGCCGCCGTCGGCTGTTTTCCGCCGCCGCAGACCTGGCCCCTGCCGAGTGGAACAGGCGGCGTGCTCGGCGATCTCATTTTGCGCTTTCCGGCACTCTTCATCGGCGCCTATCCGACGTCGACATTCGCCATGATCCTGGGTGCGGTACTGGCCCTGCCGGCGACCTGGCTGATGCTATTTGCGGCCGGCATCGTCGGCAAGGCCGTCGAGCCGGCGGATGACGAGGAGCCGGTCGCGCCGCTCGTCCGCGCCAAGCCGAAGACACCCGTCTTCGAAGACGATGAGGAAGACGACGAACGCGAAGGCCCGATCGCTCTGGTCATGGGTGCGCTAACTCACAATTGGTACACGACGCGCGCCCGCGTCCGACGCCTGTTCGGATTGACCTCCAGCGATCGTCGCGAGCGCGATTTCGAACAGCCCTATGATTTCAACGATGACGAGTTCGGGACATTGAACGAGCCGGTGCGCGCCAAGGCGCCGCCGCTCAATGCCCGCGTCGAGCCCTCGCTCGATGGCGCACCTGTGCGCCCAACCGGCCGCTCGATCGTCTCCCCGCCTCCGATGTCGGCTGGACACTTCGATGACGACGAGGACGATTTCGGTCTCGACGATCTCCCGCGGCCGGCCGGCATCCTCTCCGACGACGGCGTGCGGTCGGCCCCGGCAAAGCCTGCCGGAGCCTCGCCGCGCGTTGCCGCACCCGCTGCACGGCCCAAGCCGGGCGCCCGCATGGAGCGCGACGCGCAGGGATCCTTCCTGCGTCCCGAAGGTTTCCAGTTGCCGTCCGTCCATCTTTTGGCCGAGCCGCGCGCTATTACGCGCGACGCCACGCTGTCTGCCGAGGCATTGGAGCACAATGCCCGCCTGCTTGAAGGCGTTCTCGACGACTTCGGCGTCAAGGGCGAGATCATCCATGTCCGGCCAGGCCCGGTCGTCACGCTCTACGAGCTCGAGCCGGCACCCGGCATCAAGTCGTCGCGCGTCATCGGCCTTGCCGACGACATCGCACGTTCGATGAGCGCAATTGCCGCCCGTGTCGCCGTGGTCCCCGGTCGCAACGCGATCGGCATCGAACTGCCCAACCAGACGCGCGAGACCGTCTACCTGCGTGAATTGATCGGCTCCCGCGACTTCGACGGCAACAAGGCAAAGCTTGCCATGGCGCTCGGCAAGACGATCGGCGGCGAACCCGTCATCGCCGACCTCGCCAAGATGCCGCATCTGCTCGTCGCCGGCACCACCGGTTCGGGTAAGTCGGTCGCCATCAACACGATGATCCTGTCGCTCCTCTACAAGATGACGCCGGAGCAGTGCCGCCTGATCATGATCGATCCGAAGATGCTGGAACTCTCCGTTTATGATGGAATCCCGCATCTTCTCTCTCCCGTTGTCACGGATCCGAAGAAGGCCGTGGTTGCGCTCAAATGGACCGTCCGCGAGATGGAAGAGCGCTACAAGAAGATGTCGAAGATCGGTGTCCGCAACATCGACGGCTTCAACGCCCGTGTCGCCCAGGCGCTCGAAAAGGGCGAGGTCCTGACCCGCACCGTGCAGACCGGCTTTGACCGCCAGACGGGCGAAGCGATCTACGAAACGGAAGAATTCGACCTGCAGCCCCTGCCCTATATCGTCGTCATCATCGACGAAATGGCCGACCTGATGATGGTGGCCGGCAAGGACATCGAAGGCGCCGTGCAGCGGCTTGCACAGATGGCCCGTGCAGCCGGTATTCACGTGATCATGGCAACCCAGCGCCCATCAGTCGACGTCATCACCGGTACGATCAAGGCCAACTTCCCGACCCGTATTTCCTTCCAGGTGACGTCGAAGATCGACAGCCGGACCATTCTCGGCGAACAGGGGGCCGAACAGCTACTCGGCATGGGCGACATGCTCTACATGGCCGGTGGCGGGCGCATCCAGCGCGTCCACGGCCCCTTTGTCTCCGACCATGAGGTCGAAGAAATCGTTGCTTACCTCAAGACACAAGGGTCACCGCAATATCTCGAAGCGATCACCGTCGACGACGACGAGGATGGCGAAGATGGCGGCGGTCCTATTGGAACCGGAAACCTCGGCGAATCGGATGACCCCTACGATCAGGCGGTCGCCATCGTGCTGCGTGACGGCAAGGCGTCGACCTCCTATGTCCAACGTCGTCTCGGCATCGGCTATAACCGTGCCGCCTCCCTGATCGAGCGCATGGAGAAAGAGGGCATCATCGGCCCTGCGAACCATGCCGGGAAACGCGAAATTCTGGTACCGACCGAAGAGTAGGCACCAATCGGTTCTGGGATGGAACAAGCGGACGTGCGGACGAGTTGCCGCAGCGGCACAGGCGATGACGGTCATGAAGCCGCCGCCTTTTTCGGCGAGACCGAAAGCATATGAAGGAGTATCGCATGAAAGAAATCAAGGAACGCGGCGCCCGCCTCCCGATGTTGGCCAGCCGTCGCCAGTTCGTGCTGGGTACGGCTGCGATGATGGCTTGCGCCGCTCTGCCGTTCCCCGCCTTCGCACAGGCGGGCGCGGCCCAGCAGATCGCCGACCATTTCTCGAGCGTGAGCACCATGATGGGCGAATTCGTCCAGTTCGGTCCGCGGGGCGAGCAGACAGGCGGCAAGTTCTTCATCGAACGTCCGGGCAAGCTGCGCTTCAACTATGAACAGCCATCGCCGATGCGCGTGATTTCCGATGGCAAAAATGTCGTTATCGGCAATACCAAGCTGAAGACCTGGGATCTCTACCCGCTCAACAAGACGCCGCTCAGCCTGCTTCTCGCCAACCGGATCGATCTCGGCAACCAGATGGTCCGCGACGTCAAGCAGGAAGCGGACCTGACAACGATCGTGCTCGGCGACCGGACGATCTTCGGCGATTCGACGATCACCCTGATGTTCGATCCGAAGTCCTACGAACTGCGCCAGTGGACGATCACCGATGTGCAGAAGAAGGATACGTCGGTGATGATCTTCAATGTGCAGAACGGCGTGCAGTTCGACCCGAGCGTGTTTGAAATTCCCTATGCCGAAGTCCACGGCCAGAAGCGCGGCGGCTAAGACATTCTGTTTCGACCTGTGGAGAAGGCGGCAGATCGCAAGGGATCAGCCGCCTTTTCCTGTTCATGGGCACCTGAACACCTTAAGAAGCCAAGGGAACATTCAAGGCGGCCACGATGACACTCGCAATCACGACCTGGAACATCAACTCGGTGCGTCTGCGCCTGCCGATCGTCCAGGACTTCCTCAAGCGTGAAAATCCCGACATCCTGTGCCTGCAGGAAATCAAGTGCCAGAACGACCAGTTCCCGGCAGCGGAGATCGCAGAACTCGGCTATTCCAACATCGTGATCCATGGGCAGAAGGGCTACCACGGGGTGGCAATCTGCTCGAAACTGCCCTTGGCGGAGGACCACCGGCAGGATTACTGCGGCGTCGGCGACAGCCGGCACATCTCGGCAGTCTTCGAATGGGCCGGACGGCGGATCCGCCTGCACAATTTCTATGTGCCGGCCGGCGGCGACGAGCCGAACCGCGAGATCAACCCGAAATTCGGGCACAAGCTCGACTTCATCGAAGAGATGAAGGCCCTGTCCGCCGAGGCGGAACCGAACACGGGCTCCATTCTGGTCGGCGATCTCAACATTGCGCCGCTCGAACACGATGTCTGGTCTCACAAGCAGATGCTCAAGATCGTCAGCCATACGCCGGTTGAGACCGAAGGCTTGCTCGACATCATGCGTCAGGGCAAATGGGTCGACCTGATGCGCCAGCACGTACCGGCTTCGGAAAAGCTCTACACCTGGTGGAGCTATCGGGCGAAGGATTGGGCCGCAGCGGACCGAGGCCGCCGTCTCGATCACATCTGGTCGTCTGCGGATCTCGCGCCACTTCTGTCGCGCGTCGATATCCTCAAGGAAGCGCGTGGCTGGAACCAGCCTTCGGACCATGTTCCGGTGACGGCCCGCTTCCAGAATCCATAGCAGGCGATATAACGTCGGCTATTCAGGAGAATTTCGGCGCGAGCGCTTCCGCCCCGTCGATCAGAGCCGCAAGCGACTGCTTGATACGCCCCTCGACCTGGCGCGCCATCTGCGGATACTCCTCGAGCAGTCGGTGGAAGAGCGTGCGGGTGATCCTGATGACGTCGACATCCTCGACCGCAACGGCAGTGTATTTGCGCTCCACCATGGTGATCAGGGCAAGCTCGGACAACATGATCCCGGGACCGACCCGAGCTTCCAGATGCGGCTTTCCATCACGGCCGATGACATAAAGTTCGATCTCGCCGCGAACGACGACATAGGCGCATTCTGCCGGCGCCTTTTCCCGGAAGAGAGCCTGACCCGCTGCGACCTGCCTGTGCTCGGCACCGAAGGCGATCAGCCGCAACTGATCCTTGTCCAGACCGGAAAAGAGAGGCAGAGCCGACAAAAGCTCGATATCGTCGCTGAGTGACATGACGTTTCCTGGTCCGATCGGGCATCGTCGATACGCCCGCTGTCAGTCCATAACGCAAAACGGGGATGAAAACGACACAGAGGTCGCCTTCATCCCCGTCGCATTCTGATCCGTCGTTCAGGGAACGATCTTGTAGCCGCCGTTTTCGGTGACCAGGATTTCGGCATTCGAGGGATCGCGCTCGATCTTCTGGCGAAGCCGGTAGACATGGGTTTCGAGCGTATGGGTCGTCACGCCGGAATTGTAACCCCAGACCTCTTCGAGCAGAACATCGCGCGTCACCACTTTCTGGCCGGCACGATAGAGGTAGCGGATGATTGCCGATTCCTTTTCCGTCAGGCGGATCTTCTTGCCGTCTTCGGTCGTCAGCAGTTTCTGGCTCGGCTTGAAGAGATAGGGACCGACCCCGAACGTCGCGTCCTCGCTCTGCTCGAACTGGCGCAATTGCGCGCGGATACGGGCGAGCAGAACGGCGAAGCGGAACGGCTTTGTAACATAATCATTGGCACCCGCTTCGAGGCCGAGGATGGTATCGGAATCCGTGTCGTGACCCGTCAGCATGATCACCGGAGACTTGAAACCGCCCTTGCGCAGGAGCTTGACCGCTTCGCGGCCATCCATGTCCGGCAGCCCGACATCCATGATCATCAGATCGATCTGGGCGGATTTTGCCGTCTGCATGGCGCGGGTCGCATTGCTTTCCTGCATGAGCGCAAACTCTTCGTAGAGCGAGAGCTGCTCGACCAGGATCTGCCTCAGATCGTCGTCATCATCTACAAGCAGAATGGTCCGCGTCGTCATCCGTTATCCTTCCGAATTGGTCCCGTGCTCGGGTCTTGCTGCCCAAGTACACCGGATGTAAGCCTTACTCGCAGCCGTTTAAGGGCTATGAATACAACAATATTCACGAACAAGGCAAAAAGTCGTGACCAAGAGGCGGAAGGCAGCGAAAATCGCACGCTCAGCAGTCAAACGACTGTTGGTCCGCCCCGCTCCCGGCAATCAAAGACAGGCTATTCTTCAGGCGGGATCATTGGTCTTTCGAGCGGCCCTCGGGCGCGGCGGCCGCACCAGTCGCAAGCGTGAGGGTGATGGCGCGACACCGATCGCGGTCATGCCTCTGCTCTTTGCCTATCGCCGGGGTGACCGAGGGCCATGGCCCTCCACCCTCTTGAGCATGCGCCGATCATCATCCGACATGCTCTGGTGCGACGCAGTCGGCGACCCGAATTACAATCGCCCCGTCCGCGCACCCTTCAAACCCAGTCATGAAACACTGCAGCGGACCGACGAGCTGTATGACGTCTGCATCGTGCTCGACTGGAACCTGCGAAGCCGCAAGCGCAGATGTGGCTCTGCAATCTTCTTTCACATCGCAAGACCCGGTTACACACCGACAGAGGGCTGCGTCGCCATCAGTCCTCGGGATATGCGGCGCCTGCTCCCTCATCTCGGTCCCAGCACCACGCTTCAGGTTCTTTGAACGGAGATTAAGGGCTTTTGCGCGGAGCGGGCCTTTCACCGATGGCGGAGCATCCTAGATACCGAAGGGGCGGACGGCGCTTTTTTCGCGCCTCTTCGTGACCGCCAACGATTTCGCGCCAAGCGCAACGAATGAGACATCTGGAGATATTGATGACAGACCAAACGCATATTGCCCTGAACGACGGCGCCCGCATCCCCCAGGTGGGGCTGGGCGTCTGGCAGACCCCGAACGACGAAGCGGCTCCGGCCGTCAAGGCCGCGCTGTCGGCCGGCTATCGCCATGTCGACACGGCCGCTGTCTATGAAAATGAAGAAGGCGTCGGGGAAGGCATCCGCCAGTCCGGGATCGACCGGTCGGAAATCTATCTCACGACCAAGCTCTGGAACACCGAACAAGGCTACGAGCAGACGCTGAAAGCCTTCGATGCCAGCCTGAAGCGGCTGGGAACCGATTATGTCGACCTCTATCTCATCCATTGGCCTTCGGCTCATCGTGGCCTCTTCGTCGACACCTGGAAGGCATTCGTGAAGCTGAAGGAAGAAGGACGCGCAAAGTCCATCGGCGTGTCCAACTTCTATCCGGAGCACATCGAGAAGATCATCGCCGAGACGGGCGTAACCCCGGTCATCAACCAGATCGAACTTCATCCGGACTTCCAGCAGCGCGAGGCGCGCGCCTTCCATGAGAAGCATGGCATTGCGACGCAATCCTGGAGCCCGCTGGGCCAAGGCAAGCTGCTCGGTCATTCTGCCATTGCCGATATCGCCGCCAAGCTCGGTCGCACGCCGGCTCAGGTCATCATCCGCTGGCACATTGACAATGGTCTTGTGGTCATTCCGAAATCGGTCACGCCGTCGCGGATCAGCGAGAACTTCAAGGTCTTCGACTTCAAATTGTCGGCGGAAGATCTGGATACGTTGAACGGTCTCGACGATGCGGGCGCCCGTATCGGACCGGATCCCAAGACGGCAACCTTCTGATTCACGTGAGACACTGCGGACCGACATGAGACGGGCCGCCTCCCGAAAAGGAGGCGGCCCGTTTGCCATTCACTGTTTGACGGCCGAATCCCAGTGCTCGTCGGCCTTGCCGTCGACGATCCGCCAGGTGTCGTACCAGGTAGTGGTGTAGGTCTTCGACGGATCCTTGGGATCCTTCTCCTCACGGACGATGCCGACGGTCACCAGATCGCCCTCGGCTGTGACGAAAGCCACGGGGGTCGACAGCTTCTCGGGGATCGGTTTCTTCTCGACTTTCAGGACCTCTGTAAAAAACGCAACGACGGTCTCCCGGCCCGACGCGACGTTCGGATTGTGCTGGATGTAACGCTCCGTCAAAAAGCGGTCGGCCTGGTCCCAGTGCCCGGCCTCCAGAAGGTCGCGCATGATGTGATAGACGACCTGCTTGTTGGCATGCAGCTTTGGATCGGGGCTCGTGAACAGAGCCTCCTTGTCGGCCGCGGCAACCACAGCCTCCTGAGCGAAAACCGGTGCGGGATGAGCCAGCGGTGAAAACAGGCTGAGGGTAACGGCAAGAACGGCCGATTGCTTGATCATGGTTTCGACCTCAAAGACAGCAAGGGAAGACCATCCGTTGATATCGCTTGATGCCCGATGCAGGTAGAAGGCAGTTTTTTCAGCCGAAGTCTGTAAAACAGAACCGCCACGAGATCTGCTCCACAAGAACAAGGAGCCGGAGATGCTCTCCTGTATGGGCGCTTCTTGCCATCCCTGAACAAGATGTGACACTGTGCGCTGCCACAATTCGGGAGATTTCCATGCTGTTTCGCCGCGCTGTCCTTGCCGGTCTCTCCGCTCTTGCCCTGCTGCCTCTTTCGGCCCATGCAACCGAACTGCCGGATCTCGGCGGCAAGACGGTCGTCGTGGTGACGGAAAATGCCTATCCACCGCTGCAGTTTGTCGACCCGAAATCGGGTCAGCAGATCGGCTGGGAATATGATGCGATGAACGAGATCGCCAAGCGGCTGAATTTCACCGTCGAGTATCAGAACACCTCCTGGGATGCGATGATTCAGGCCGTGTCGGACAACCAGTTTGAGATCGGCATGACCGGCATCACCATCAAGGAAGACCGCAAGGAGAAGGTCGATTTCTCCGACCCTTACATGCGCTCCGAGCAGTTCATGCTGGTTCGCGGTGACGAGAGCCGGTTTACCGACGGCAAGAGCTTCGCCGCCGTTGAAGACGGTCTTGTTGGCGCACAGCCGGGCACGACCCCCTTCTACACGGCCGTTTATGAGATCCTCGACGGCAACGAGCAGAACCCGCGCATCAAGCTGTTCGAAACCTTCGGCGCGACCGTCCAGGCACTGAAGACCGGTGACGTTGACGTGGTGCTGACGGACGGCACCGCCGGCAAGGGCTATGTCGATGCCTCGAATGGCGGGCTGAAGCTCGTCGGTGGCCCGCTCGGTTCGGAAGACTTCGGCTTCATCTTCCCGAAGGGCTCCGAACTCGTCGCTCCCGTCAATGCTGCGATCGCCGCGATGAAGGCCGACGGCACCATCGAGACGCTGAACAAGAAGTGGTTCCTAGACTACAAGATGGGCGAATGAACCGCGTCCGTGCCTGCGACCTGAAGGCGGGTGACTGATGGCATTTCAGACCCTTCCCCAGGGTGACCAGAAAGGCGATCGGCCCTGGTGGCTGATCGCCTTCCTTGTGCTGGCGGCAGCCCTTGCTGGCGTCATCTTCGTCAGCGACCTCTATGCCCAGGTCTTCAACACGGTGGCCAAGGGGCTCTGGGTGACGATCTTCGTCACGCTGATCGGCTTTACCCTGGCGACGGCGCTTGGCCTGCTGATTGCACTCATGGGAATGTCGGACAGCCTTGTCCTGCGCCAGATTGCCCGTTTCTACGTCGAAGTCGTGCGCGGCATTCCGATCATCGTCTTGCTCTTCTACATCGCCTTTGTCGGTGCGCCCGGCTTCGTCGCGCTCTACAACCTCGTAACGTCACCCCTCGTATCGGCGGGCCTTGCCGAGCCGATGGTGGTGCGTGACATCTCCCTGATGTGGCGTGCGATCATTGCGCTGATGATCGGCTATTCGGCCTTCATCGCCGAAATCTTCCGCGCCGGGATCCAGTCGATCGACAAGGGTCAGATCGAGGCGGCCAAGGCGCTTGGCTTGAGCCGCGGCCAGCGCTTTCGTCTGGTGGTCTTTCCTCAGGCGATCCGCGTCATCTTCCCACCTCTGTCGAACGACTTCGTGGCCATGGTGAAGGATTCATCCCTCGTTTCGGTCCTCGGGGTTGCCGACATCACCCAGATGGGCAAGGTCTACGCCTCCGGCTCGTTTCGCTTCTTCGAGACCTATTCAATCGTGGCCTATGTCTATCTGGTGCTCACAATCGGCCTGTCGATCCTCCTGCGAGGTTTTGAACAGCGCATGAGGGAGCGTCGCGGATGAAGCTCCCTTCACTTGGCGGCACAGCGACGACCATCAACCGGGTCCGCTATTATGCGACGGGAATTGCCCGTCACGCGTTGCCGAGGGAGTGGTTTCTACAAAGAAGCAAGTCGATCCTGCGCGATCTGGAAGACGCGCCGGAACTCGATGAACTCGTTCGGCGCGCGAATTACTGCAACAAGTTGGGTCACGGTGCCGCAAAACCGGGTGTGAGGCTTGATGCAGTCGATCGAGGCCGGAGCCGCTACTACTTCGATCTGGACGAGTATCTGCGCTACTTTCCCACCCAACTGAAGGTCAACTATCTCTTCGGTGACGTGACCTGGGTTCCGAACGCGCCTAGCCTTGTCAAAAGTCGCCCGACTGACGGGGAGAACGGAAACTCCGTGCTTCTGAACCTCGACAAGCTCAGGCATTTCCGGCTGTGCTACGATGACACGCGCTGGGAGAAGAAGAAGCCCATGGCCGTGTGGCGCGGAGCGCTCAACAATCCGCTGCGCTCTGAACTGCTCCGCCGGCATCATGAGAGCGCGTTTGCCGATGTCGGCCATGTCGGGGACACCAAGGAGGGCTTCAGGTCAAAAGGATTTCTGAGCCCGCAGGACCAGATGGGTTATCGCTATATCCTGTCCATCGAGGGCTTCGATGTCGCCACCAACCTGAAATGGATCATGGCCTCCGGCAGTGTTTGCGTGATGCCGAAGGGGCGCTACGAGACATGGTTCATGGAAGGCGGCCTGATCCCCGACCGCCACTTCGTCGAGGTGCGCCCCGATTTCAGCGACCTAGAAGACAAGATTGCGGCGCTTGAACGGGATCCGCTTTGGGCACAGGACATCGTGGCGAACGCCAATGCGTATGTTGCCTCGTTCTGCGATCGAAAGACCGAGCGCAAGATCTCCCTGCTGGTGCTCCAGAAATATTTCGAAGCGACGGGACAGCTTCCCCCGTCAGCCTTCAGCCACCTTTTCTTTCAGCAGACGCGCGAATTTCAGCCTGGATGAACCGTCAATAGGTTTCAGGGACATACATGTCCGCCGGCACGGGATGGCGGATATAGTCCTCATTGCGCACCCGCGCGGGAAGCTCGATCGTTTCCTTCGGCACATGCTCGTAAGGCACTTGCTTCAGCAGATGCGCGATCATGTTGAGACGCGCCTTCTTCTTGTCGACGGCCTGGACGACCCACCAGGGTGCCTCCGGGATATGCGTGCGCTCCAGCATCTCTTCCTTGGCGCGGGTATAGCTTTCCCAGTGTACCCGGCTTTCGAGATCCATCGGCGAGAGCTTCCACTGCTTCAGGGGATCGTTGATCCGCATCCGGAAGCGGAATTCCTGCTCCTCGTCGGTGATCGAGAACCAGTATTTGACGAGGATGATGCCAGAGCGCACCAGCATGCGTTCGAATTCCGGGACGGAGCGGAAGAACTCTTCGAGCTCGTCCGGCGTGCAGAAACCCATGACCCGCTCGACACCGGCGCGATTGTACCAGGAGCGGTCGAACAGCACCATTTCACCCGCCATCGGCAGATGCTGCACATAGCGCTGGAAGTACCATTGGCTGCGCTCGCGCTCGGTCGGCGCCGGCAGGGCGACGACCCGGCAGACGCGCGGGTTGAGCCGCTGGGTCACGCGTTTGATCGCACCGCCTTTGCCAGCCGAATCACGGCCCTCGAACAGCACGACCACTTTCAGCTTCTTGTATTGAACCCAGTCCTGCAGGCGAACCAGCTCGTGCTGGAGGCGAAAGAGTTCGCGAAAGTAGATCTTCCGGTCGATCATCGGCTCTGACATGCCGTCGGCGACGAGCTGGTCGAGACGATCCTCCTCCAGCTGCTGCTCCAGCTCCTCGTCGAAGCTGTCGAGGAGTTCGGTCTTGATGCGGTGGATCTCTTCGTTCATGGCGCCGGTTCCGAGTGGAGTTCGATACTGACGAAGATCAATCATGCTTGCAAGAAAGCTTCATGACAGTCGCATGTCATGGGGCACTCGAAGCAATTGCCGACATTCATGAAAACTGGTATGACGCCGGTCATGGGATCGAAATTCGGATGCCTCGCGAACCAGTTCATCGTGCTGCAGGACCACAAGCGTCTGCCGGCACGCTTCTTCGCGCGCGTTCAAGGGGCCCTTGCGAGCCTTCGCGGCTGAGCTCCTGCGACCGGACAACCGGCGCGATAAGACCTCACACTTCAAGAAATCCCGTTACTTCAGTCTGGATGGAACTCACCCATGAGCGCACCTCGCACCCTTTACGACAAGATCTGGGATGACCACGTCGTCGATCGTCAGGACGACGGCACCTGTCTTCTCTATATCGACCGTCACCTCGTGCATGAAGTGACGAGCCCGCAGGCCTTCGAGGGTCTGCGCATGGCAGGCCGCAAGGTCCGCGCCCCGCAGAAGACGCTGGCAGTCGTCGACCACAATGTCCCGACCTCGCCGGACCGCCACCTCGGCATCAAGAACGAGGAAAGCCGCATCCAGGTCGAGGCGCTTGCCACCAACGCAGCCGAATTCGGCGTCGAATACTACTCGGCTTCCGACAAGCGTCAGGGCATCGTGCACATTGTCGGTCCGGAACAGGGCTTTACCCTGCCGGGCATGACCATCGTCTGCGGTGACAGCCATACCTCGACGCATGGCGCTTTCGGTGCACTCGCGCATGGCATCGGCACGTCCGAGGTCGAGCACGTGCTCGCCACCCAGACGCTGATCCAGAAGAAGGCGAAGAACATGCTGGTGCGCGTCGACGGGAAGTTGCCCGAAGGCGTCACGGCCAAGGACATCATCCTCGCCATCATCGGCGAGATCGGCACGGCCGGCGGCACCGGCCACGTCATCGAGTTCGCTGGCGAAGCGATCGAAGCCCTGTCGATGGAAGGCCGTATGACCGTCTGCAACATGACGATCGAAGGCGGTGCCCGCGCCGGTCTCATCGCGCCTGACGAAAAGACCTTCGAATACATCAAGGACAAGCCGCGCGCGCCCAAGGGCGAAGCCCTCGAGCAGGCGCTTGCCTACTGGAAGACGCTGAAGTCCGACGAAGGCGCGCATTTCGATCGCGTCGTCGTGCTCGATGCGGCGAACCTGCCGCCGATCGTTTCCTGGGGCTCTTCGCCGGAAGACGTCGTCTCCGTCGAAGGCGTCGTTCCCAACCCGGATGAGATCGCGGATGAAAACAAGCGCACCTCCAAATGGCGTGCACTCGACTACATGGGCCTGAAGCCGGGCACCAAGATCACTGATATCGCGGTTGATCGCGTTTTCATCGGCTCCTGCACCAATGGCCGCATCGAGGACCTGCGCGAAGTGGCCAAGGTCGTCGAAGGCAAGACGGTCGCCTCGACTGTTTCCGCCATGATCGTTCCGGGCTCTGGCCTCGTTAAGGAACAGGCGGAAGCCGAAGGCCTCGACAAGATCTTCAAGGCTGCCGGCTTCGACTGGCGCGAGCCGGGCTGCTCCATGTGCCTCGCCATGAACGACGACCGCCTGAAGCCGGGCGAGCGTTGCGCCTCGACCTCGAACCGCAACTTCGAAGGCCGCCAGGGCTTCAAGGGCCGTACCCACCTGGTATCGCCGGCCATGGCAGCCGCAGCCGCCGTTGCCGGCCACTTCGTCGACATCCGCAGCTTCAAGTAAGTCGGCATCAGACTGATGACATCAATGACCGTCCGCTAAAAAGCGGGCGGTTTCTTTTTGGCGCCCCGTTGCAAAGGCAGGCGAAGCGGCTATCGTCGCGATGTCATAAAACTGTCACATACCGCCCGCGGAACTCCCATGAACATCAGTGAATTTGCCCTCTCGCACCGCCGGTCGCGATCGTGAGTGCCGTTGCCATTGGGCTGGCGCTCGTCGCCGCGATCCTGCACGCCAGCTGGAATGCGTTCTTGAGGACCGGAGCCGATCGACTCTGGTCGATCACCGTCATGAGCCTGACCGGAAGCATCATCACGCTTCCCCTACTCTTTACCGTTGCCATCCCGGGCGCCGCCGCGTGGCCCTATATCCTGGCCTCGGCAGGTCTGCAGGTGGGTTACAGCCTGTTCCTGGTCGCAGCCTACAGGCATGGCGAGCTCGGCCAGGTCTATCCCATCGTTCGCGGCACCGTGCCTCTGCTTGTCACGCTGGGTGGCCTCGTCTTCTTTGGTGAGGTACTGGGACCCTGGCAAACACTGGGCGTGATCCTGATCGCGACCGGCATCATGAGCCTGTCGCTGGGCAAAACCCGGGCTGCAACTTCGTCGATCCTCTTTGCGCTGACGACCGGCCTCATCATCGCCTGCTATTCGACGGTCGATTCGCGCGGCGTGAAGCTGGTCGAAGAACCCATCGCCTATGCTCTCTGGGTGCTCTTTCTCTTTGGCATCATGATCACGATCGCCTTTGCCGTGACACGCAGGGGCCTGGTGATCGACCTGCGCTCGCCGCTGACCTGGAAGGCGGCCGGCGGAGGCGTCGTTGCCATGTTCGCCTATGGCCTCGTCGTCGTGGCCTACGCCTATGCCCCGGCGGGCCTCGTCACGGCGGTGCGCGAAACGAGCGTTGTCTTCGCGGTTCTGATCGGCGCGCTACTGCTGGGTGAGCCTCTGACGTTCCGGCGCCTGGTGGCATGCGTCATCGTGGCCGGCGGCGCTATCAGCGTCAGTCTCTGACAGACCGCCCAAACGAAAAAAGGCTCCGGAAACCGGAGCCTTTCGTCATTTCGTATGCTGGCAGCTGCTTATTCGGCAGAAGCTTCTGCGGCTGCTGCAGCTTCAGCGGCAGCGGCCTTTTCAGCGGCTTCGGCTGCTGCCTTTTCGGCGGCCAGTGCCTGTGCTGCGGCGACCTTCTCGGCTTCCAGACGTGCCTTTTCTTCGGCAACGGCGGCGCGTTCGGCGTCGTTCAGCTTGCGAGCGCGGGTGCCGGTGTTCTCGACGATACGAGCCGACTTGCCGCGACGATCGCGCAGGTAGTAGAGCTTGGCGCGACGGACCTTACCGCGGCGAACGATTTCGACGCTTTCGACGAGCGGCGAGTAGACCGGGAATACGCGCTCGACGCCTTCGCCGTAGGAGATCTTGCGAACCGTGAAGCTCTCATTGATGCCGCCGCCCGAACGAGCAATGCAAACGCCTTCATAGGCCTGTACGCGGGTACGGTTGCCTTCCTTGACGGTAACGTTGACGCGGACGGTGTCGCCCGGGGAGAATTCCGGAAGCTTGCGCTTGGCTTCGATCTTGGCGGCCTGTTCGGCTTCCAGCTGCTGAATGATGTTCATGTCTAACCTCGGTTTTCTTCTGAAACAGCCAGAGCGCTCAACGATGATCCCTTGGAACGAGCCTGAGGATATTGACCCTGACGGGCCGGAGCGAATTCGCAGTTCTTTGTTGTGGCAGACGGGCGAAGAGCCCATTTCCGAGGCGGCCAATACACCAAGACGCTCCGCTTGTCACCCCTAACGCGGCGAATTTTTGCATGGCCGATCCCGTGCGAAGCCTTGCGGCGCAGGAACTCTCCTCCTATCACGTCCTCCTCGTCACGGTGGAGATAGTTCGCATGTCTATGGCTCTGATCGCCCTGCTCTTCGCATCCGGCTTTCTTTCGGGAGCAGTGAATGCCATTGCGGGCGGTGGGACCTTCCTGACCTTCGGCGCGCTGACCCTCGCCGGCCTTCCCCCGATCAGCGCCAACGCGACCTCATCGGTCACGCAGTTTCCGGGCTATATCACCTCTACGCTTGCCTATCGCGCCGAGCTCAAGGAGATGAAGCGCGGCGCAATTGTGCTCGGCATCGTTTCGGCAGTCGGAGCGGTTGGCGGTTCGCTCTTCCTGATCTCGCTGTCGAACCCGGCCTTCCGCTCCATGGTCCCTTGGCTGCTGTTCGGTGCGACCGCTATTTTTGCAGCCGGCCCCAAGCTGAGGCCGAAGACCAAGGGCGAAAGCCATCCCGCAAGCCCTCTGGGCCTTGTGATGCAGGCTGTCACATCCTTTTACGGTGGCTTCTTCGGCGCTGGAATGGGCATTATGATGCTCGCCTCGCTGGGCTTGGCAAGCGGCGGCGACTATCACCGGCTGAACGCGCTGAAGAACTTCCTGTCGATCGTTATCGCGGCCGTCGCCATCGTGATCTTCGCCAGTGCAGGCGCACTATCCTGGCTGCATGCGGCCATCATGATCCCCGCTGTAGCGATGGGCGGTTATGCAGGCGTCGCGATGGCCAAGAAAGTGCCGCAGAACGTGCTGCGCTGGCTGGTCGTGGCGGCCGGACTTGGCCTTGCCGCCTACTACTTCTTGACCGGCTGATTGGGCAGCAGGTCAGGGCGCCGTTCGCGGGTGAGCTTCACCGCCTGCTCATGGCGCCATTTTTCAATGGCTGCGTGATTTCCCGACGTCAGCACTTCGGGAATTTCCCGCCCCTCGAAGACCTGGGGGCGCGTGTATTGGGGGTGTTCTAGCAGCCCGCCTTCGAAACTTTCATGCACGCCGGACAGTTGGTTGCCCATCACGCCGGGCAAAATGCGCACCACCGCATCCAGCAGCGTCAGCGCTGCCGGCTCGCCGCCGGAAAGAATGTAATCACCGATCGAGACTTCTTCGAGCTGGCGCGCATCGATAACCCGTTGATCGACGCCTTCAAAACGACCGCAGACGATGACTACGCCCTCGCCTTCAGCGAGTTCCCGAACACGTTCCTGCGTCAGCGGACGACCGCGCGGGCTCATCAGCAGCCGCGGCCGTCCATCGTCGGCTATGGAATCAATTGCGCGCGCAAGCACATCGGGCCGAAGCACCATCCCGGCACCGCCGCCCGACGGCGTATCGTCAACGCTGCGGTGCTTGTCCTCCGCGAAATCGCGGATCTGGACTGCTTCGATCGCCCAGTCGCCGCGCTCCAGCGCCCGGCCCGCCAAGGCCAGCCCGAGATGGCCGGGAAACATGTCCGGATAGAGCGTCAGGATGGAGGCCTTGAAGGGCATGGCGCGGTCAGCGGCCATTGTTCGGCCGCGGCTTGCCGCCGGCATTGCCGTAGGGCTTCTCTTCCCCATCATCCTTCAGGCCCGCTGCAATCGGATCGACAAGCAGGCGTCCGCCTTCGAGATCGATCTCGAGCACGGCCGCTTCGGAAAAGGGAATAAGCACGGGGCGCTTGCCGGGGCCCTTCAACTCGAGCAGGTCACCGGCGCCGAAATCATAGACGGCGGTCACAGCACCATAGTGATTGTTCTCGGCATCATAGACCTCGAGACCTTCGAGATCGGCGTAGTAGAATTCGTCCTCGTCGAGATCGTCATCCGGCAGCGCATCACGATCGACGAAAAGCTCGGTGCCGTTGAGTGCTTCAGCGGCATTGCGATCGTTGATCCCGCGGAAACGCACAACGGCAACCGTCTTGCCGTCACGGATTTCGAGGATCTCGAATTTTCGCCCGTCAGCCGCATAGAGGACGCCATAGTCACCGAGACCGAGCGGATCCTCGGTGAAGGTCTTGACCCGCACCTCGCCCCGGAGCCCCTGGGCGGCACCGATCACGGCCATCAGTATCGGATTTTCAAGCTTGCTCATGAGTGGGAACGGTCCTGCACACACCTCGGTTCGACATTCCTTTTATACCAAGTGTCGATGATAGGAACCCATAGGATCGGCTCGACCGCCCTTTCTGGCTAGGAGAGGTCCGAAGAGCGATGCTGGCGCATCGGTCAAGGAACTCGACGACGCCAGAACGGGCGGGAAGCCGACCAAAGGTGGCTTATTGTGGGCCTCTGGCGTTGTTGCGCCGCTTGGCCGATGCGACAGCATCGCCCGGCGCGCCGCGCCTAGCCAGAAACCCACAATAAGCCATCCTATCGGTTCCTATCATTGACACTTGGTATCAGGCGGAAGCGACCGGAAAGAAAACGCAAAAACGGGCGGTGGGATGACCCACCGCCCGCTGGAAACGGCTTTATGCCGATTATTCTGCAGCAGCTTCCGAAGCGGCAGCAGCAGCGTCAGCAGCCTTCTGGGCACGCTCGGCAGCGCGCTCCTGAGCCTTCTTGCCCGGCTTTGCCTTGTCCGGGTTGCTGCGGGTCGCGCGCTCGGCGAGACCGGCTTCAGCCATGAAGCGCAGAACGCGGTCGGTCGGCTGGGCGCCCTTGGCAACCCAGGCCTTGATGGCGTCTGCGTCCAGCTCGACGCGCTTTTCGTTGTCCTTGCCGAGCATCGGATTCCAGGAACCGACCTTGTCGAGGAAGCGGCCGTCGCGCGGTGCGCGGGCGTCGGCAACGACGATCTGGTAATACGGGCGCTTCTTGGAACCACCGCGGGCGAGACGAATCTTGAGGGACATGTGAATACTCCTTGAGGTTTAGTTCAGGTCGCCGCAGCAAACCCTGTTCTTGTTGAGGCCGCCGTCAGGCGGTCTTTTCGATTGCACCGCCATGTTCGGCGGCAATGGCTTCATGATGCCGGATGACTTCCTTGATGATGAAGTTCAGGAACTTCTCGGCGAAATCCGGGTCCAGATTGGCATCCTGAGCCAGACGGCGCAGGCGGGTAATCTGGTATTCCTCGCGCGCCGGATCGGCGGGCGGCAATTCGTGTGTGGCCTTCAGCACGCCGACGGCCTTGGTGCAGCGGAAGCGTTCCGCCAGCATGTGGACCAGCGCCGCATCGATATTGTCGATCGACTGGCGATAGCCGGAAAGCTGTTCCTTGACGGACGGATCAATCATCGGCGCCCTCTCACTTCTTCTTCGGCAGGCCTGGAAGGCCCGGGAAACCGCCACCGCCGAGGCCGGGAAGCTTCGGACCACCAAGACCCGGCAGGCCACCAGCACCCAGACCTGGCAAGCTGCCAGGCTTCATGCCGGCCGCTTCCGCCTGCTTGGCAAGCGCCTCGAGCTGCTTCGGATCCATATTCGACAGATCCGGCATGCCCATGCCGCCACCCATGCCGCCGAGGCCCATCTTCGAAGCGAGGCCGCCCATCATCTGCTTCATCATGCCGCCGCCCTTTTTGCCGCCCATGGCTTTCATCATGTCGGCCATCTGGCGATGCATCTTGAGCAGTTTATTGATGTCGGAGGCATCGGTGCCGGAGCCGGCTGCGATGCGCTTCTTCCGGGAATGTTTCAGAACGTCGGGATTGGCGCGCTCAGCCTTGGTCATCGAGGAGATGATGGCGAGCTGGCGCTTGAACACCTTGTCATCGAGGCCGGCGGCCGAGATCTTGTCCTTCATGCCGGCCATGCCCGGCATCATGCCCATGATCCCGCCCATGCCGCCCATGGCCTGCATCTGCTTGATCTGCTCGGCGAGGTCGTTGAGGTCGAACTTGCCCTTGGCCATCTTCTCGGCCATGGCGCGGGCTTTGTCCGCGTCGATGTTCTCGGCAGCCTTCTCGACCAGCGAGACGATGTCGCCCATGCCAAGGATGCGGTCGGCGATACGGCGGGGATGGAACTCGTCGAGTTCCGTCATCTTCTCGCCGACACCGATCAGCTTGATCGGCTTGCCGGTGACGGCGCGCATCGAGAGCGCCGCACCGCCGCGGCCATCGCCGTCCATGCGGGTCAGAACGAGGCCGGTGATCCCGACGCGTTCATCAAAATTGCGGGCGAGATTGACGGCGTCCTGACCGGTCAGCGAGTCTGCGACCAGCAGGATTTCATGCGGCTTGGCGCGAGACTTGATCTCGGCCATTTCCATCATCAGCGGCTCGTCGATATGCGTACGGCCGGCGGTGTCGAGGATGACCACGTCATGGCCGCCGAGCTTCGCGGCCTGGACGGCGCGGCTCGCGATATCGGTCGGCGACTGACCGGCGATAACAGGCAGGGTATCGATGCCGGTCTGCACGCCGAGCTGACGCAGCTGTTCCTGGGCGGCCGGACGACGCGTGTCGAGCGAGGCCATCAGGACCTTCTTCTTGTCACGATCCGTCAGCCGCTTGGCGATCTTGCCCGATGTCGTCGTCTTACCCGAGCCCTGCAGACCGACCATCATGATGACAACGGGAGCTGCGGCATTGAGGTCGATCGACACACCTTCGGTGCCAAGCATCTCGACCAGCTCGTCATGGACGATCTTGACGACCATCTGCCCGGGCTTGATCGACTTCAGGACCGAGGCGCCAACAGCCTTTTCACGAACCTTGTCGGTGAAGGCGCGGACCACCTCGAGAGCAACATCGGCCTCAAGAAGGGCACGACGGACCTCGCGCAGAGCAGCCGAGACATCCGCCTCGGACAGTGCGCCACGGCCGGTCAGTCCATTCAGAATGGAGCCAAGACGGTCCTGGAGGTTCTCAAACATCGGCTCTTCCTTGCATGGTTCGGGGAACCCCAAACCTCGGTCTTCTCCGCGCGGAAAACAAGACGCAAAGCCAAAAAGCACCCGAGGGCGCAACGCGCTGTCGGGTGTTGACCTCCGGGATCTCTTTATACCTGTTCGGGTCCCGGTCGGCGGCTCGGAGTGCTCGTCTCTTCGCAGATTGCGGCGGATAAACAGGAAAACGGTCGGGAAGTCAAGCAAAGCCCCGATTTTTCGGGAGATCCGCTGCATCCAGCAATCTGCGGCGGGCCTATTGCCGTAGAATTGACAAAACCACATATGGGTAAGCCATGAACAGACGCAGCTTTCTCAAATGGTCGGGCTTCGGCCTCGTTGCCGCAACACTCGGAGGTCTCGGCTTGCGCGAGGCACATGCGGGCAACCGCTATTATTCCGGTCCGATCTCCGACCATTTCGACGGCAAGGTATTCTTCAACCCGGGCGGCGAAGAGCCGCGTGGCTTCTCCGATCTGCTCCGCTGGCAGTTCGGCGGCGGCAAGATCGAGTGGCCAAGACCGGCCCAGGCTGCCGATGTCGTAACGATGAAACCGGAACCTCGCGTTGAAGGAAGCCGGCTCGTCGTGACCATGGTCGGCCACGCGACGCTTCTCATCCAAACGGCCGGCCTGAACATCCTGACCGATCCGGTCTGGTCGGAACGCGCAAGCCCTGTCTCCTTTGCCGGACCGAAGCGCAACAATCCGCCGGGCGTCACCTTCGACGACTTGCCAAAGATCGACATCGTGATCGTCACCCACAATCACTACGACCATCTCGACACTGCAACGCTGAGGCGCCTCTTCAGGCGGGACAATCCGCGCATCGTCACCACCCTCGGCAACGACACCATCATGCGCGACGACATGCCGGGCATGGTGGCTGATGTCATGGATTGGGGTGACCGGGTCGAGATCGGTAAGGGCGTGGCCATCCATTGCGAGCCCTGCCATCACTGGTCGGCGCGCGGTATGGGCGACCGGCGCATGGCGCTCTGGGCTGCCTTCGTCATCGAGACGCCAGGCGGCAAGATCTATCACATCGGCGATACCGGCTATGCCGAAGGAAAGCACTATCGCGAGATCAAGGCAAAGCATGGCGACATCAGGATCGCCATCATGCCGATCGGCGCCTACGAGCCGCGCTGGTTCATGAAGGCGCAGCACCAGAACCCGGAAGAAGCGATCGAAGGCTTCCGCTTGAGCGGCGCGGCCTTCGGCATAGGCCACCATTTCGGCACGTTCCAGCTGACCAATGAAGGCATCGACGATCCGCCGAAGGCACTGGGCGTGGCCATGTCTGCGGCCGGCATTGGCAATGAGCGCTTCAAGGGATTGCGCCCCGGCCAGCAGTTCGAGGTGCCTCGCGCCGGCGCCTGAGGCTCACCTTCCGCGTTGACAGACCGGCCGCTTTTGGCCAGACTTAATGCATTCACCAGGGGTGTCCCGACAAGGGGCTGAGATTTCGCTACGCCAAACCGCAAGGGACAAGCAGCGCGATGACCCGTTGAACCTGATCCAGTTCATACTGGCGTAGGGACGGTGCGAGCGCTGCAAAAACGACGATTCGGAATCCGAATCCCGTGGCGTCTTTCCATCATTCCGGCTGACATGACTGGGTCTCCAACCTGAACACTTGGAGCTCCATGATGAACATTGCCCCGCATTTCGACAGGCCCGACGTCACCACCGGTCCGCTTCCCGCCTCGACCAAGATCTTTCTGCCCGGAGACATCCATCCGGACATTCGCGTACCCCTGCGCCAGATCACCCTGCACCCAACCTCCGGCGAACCGCCTGTGAATGTCTATGACGCATCGGGACCCTACACCGATCCGCAAGCCACTATCGCAATCGATCAAGGCCTCACGCGGCACCGGACAGCCTGGGTCCAGATACGCGGCGATGTCGAGGCCTATGACGGCCGCGCGATCAAGCCCGAAGACAACGGCTTCGTCTCTGCCGACAAGATGACCCCGGTGTTTCCCGTGAAACATCAACCCCTTCGCGCAACGGGCGGCAAGGCCGTCACACAGCTCGCCTATGCCCGCGCCGGCATCATCACGCCGGAAATGGAATTTGTCGCGATCCGAGAAAACCTCGGCCGCAAGGCAGCGAAGGAAGCGCTTGTCCGTGACGGTGAAAGCTTCGGCGCCGCTATCCCGGATCACGTCACGCCGGAATTCGTCCGCCAGGAGATCGCCTCAGGGAGGGCCATCATCCCCGCCAACATCAACCATCCCGAACTCGAACCGATGATCATCGGCCGGAATTTCCTGGTGAAGATCAACGCCAATATAGGCAACTCGGCCGTCACCTCTTCCATGGCCGAGGAAGTCGAGAAGATGGTCTGGGCGATCCGCTGGGGAGCCGACACGGTCATGGATCTCTCGACCGGGCGCAACATTCACAACATCCGCGACTGGATCCTGCGCAACTCGCCTGTTCCGATCGGCACCGTGCCGCTCTACCAGGCGCTGGAGAAGGTCGGCGGCATTGCCGAGGATCTGACCTGGGAGGTCTATCGCGACACGCTGATCGAACAGGCCGAGCAGGGCGTCGACTATTTTACCATCCATGCTGGCGTGCGGCTGCATTACATCCCGCTGACCGTCAACCGCGTCACCGGCATCGTCTCGCGCGGCGGTTCGATCATGGCCAAGTGGTGTCTGCATCATCACAAGGAAAGCTTCCTCTACGAGCATTTCGAGGAAATCTGCGACATCTGCCGCGCCTACGATGTCTCCTTCTCACTGGGCGATGGCTTGCGCCCCGGCTCGATTGCCGATGCCAATGATGCCGCCCAGTTTGCCGAACTCGAAACGCTGGGTGAGCTGACGCAGATCGCTTGGGGCAAGGATTGCCAGGTGATGATCGAAGGGCCCGGCCATGTTCCGATGCACAAGATCAAGGAAAACATGGACAAGCAGCTGAAGACCTGCGGCGAGGCGCCCTTCTATACGCTGGGACCGCTGACGACGGATATCGCGCCCGGTTACGACCACATCACCTCCGGCATCGGGGCGGCGATGATCGGCTGGTTCGGCACGGCGATGCTTTGCTATGTCACGCCGAAGGAGCATCTGGGTCTGCCCGACCGCGACGACGTGAAGGTGGGTGTCATCACCTACAAGATCGCCGCCCATGCCGCCGATCTCGCAAAGGGCCATCCGGCAGCGCAGCTGCGCGACGATGCGCTTTCCCGCGCCCGCTTCGAATTCCGCTGGGAAGACCAGTTCAACCTGTCGCTCGATCCGGAAACCGCGCGCTCCATGCATGACGAAACCCTGCCGAAAGAGGCCCACAAGGTCGCGCATTTCTGCTCGATGTGCGGGCCGAAATTCTGCTCGATGCGCATCTCGCATGACATCCGCGCCGAGGCTCAGAAGGAGGGCCTGACCGCCATGGCGGAGAAATACCGCGCCGGCGGCGATCTCTACATGACGTCGGACGAGATCGAAGCGCTTGAGGCGGGGGAACGGTCATGACCGTTCTGGTGAAGGGGGCTGGTGTCGCAGGGCTCGCGACGGCGCTGGAACTGGCGCGCAGGGGTGTCTCCGTCGAGGTCGTGGAGCGCCGGGCCGATATCGGGCTTGGCGCCTCCCATTGGGCGGGCGGCATGCTCGCCCCCTATTGCGAGCGAGAGGCGGCGGAAGAGATCGTGCTGACATCAGGCCTTTCCGCTGCCGACTGGTGGGACGAGGCCGTGCCCGGTCTCGTCCAGCGCCGGGGCACGCTCGTGCTGGCCAATCCGCGCGATCTTGCCGATCTCAAGCGCTTTGCGGCCCGCACGCGCGGCCATCGCTGGCTGGGCGAGGAAGAGATCGCCGACCTTGAGCCGGATCTGGCTGGGCGTTTCGGCAGCGGCCTGTTCTTTTCAGAGGAGACCCATCTCGATCCCCGCAAAGCCTTGCGGGGTCTTTATCGGGCGGCGCGGCAGCTCGGTGTCTCCTTCCGCTTCGGGGAGGAGGCCGGTGATACGGGAGACTATGCGAGCGTCGTGGATTGCCGGGGACCACAGGCGATCGGTGAGATCGACGGATTGCGCGGTGTGCGCGGCGAGATGCTCTATCTCGAGACGGGTGACGTCACCCTCTCCCGTCCCGTGCGTCTGCTGCATCCCCGCCACCCCCTCTACATAGTACCGCGCGGCAACGGGCTTTTCATGCTGGGCGCGACCATGATTGAGACTGACGATGACGGACCGATCACGGCGCGCTCGATGATGGAGCTGCTGAACACCGCCTATGCGCTGCACCCGGCCTTTGCCGAGGCGCGCATCGTGGAAACCGGCACCGGCATCCGCCCGGCTTTCCCGGACAATGTGCCACGCCTCATCAAAACCTCAGACGGCCTGGCAGTGGCCGGCATGCACCGCCACGGCTTTCTGCTCGCGCCGGCACTGGCGCGTCAGGCGGCGGAGAGGCTGACGACCACAAACGCAATCGAGAGAAGGAGGAGCGCATGAAGCTCACCGTCAACGGAGAAGCTCTGGAGCTCGATGCCGGCAACCTCGCCGATCTCCTCGCCAAGCTCGACTACGAGGGCGACTGGCTGGCAACCGCCGTGAACGGCGAGCTCGTCCATCGCGAGGAGCGTGCCGCCCATCCTTTGAACGATGGCGACCGGATCGAAATCCTATCGCCCATGCAGGGAGGCTGACATGGCCCTGGAACTCTATGGCAAGACCGTCTCCTCGCGCCTGCTGCTCGGAACGGCGCGCTACCCCTCGCCCGCGATCCTGGCGGAGGCGGTGCGGCGATCGAAGACCGAGATCGTCACCGTGTCGCTGCGCCGGGAAACCGCAGGCGGCAAGGCGGGCGGGGCCTTCTTCCAGCTGATCCGCGATCTCGGCGTTCGGGTTCTGCCCAACACCGCCGGCTGCCACAGCGCCCGCGAAGCGGTGCTAACGGCAAAGATGGCGCGCGAGGTCTTTGGCACCCACTGGATCAAGCTCGAGGTGATCGGCCATCACGACACGCTGCAGCCTGATGTTTTCGAACTGGTGGAAGCGGCAAAGATCCTTGTTGCCGAGGGCTTCGAGGTTTTCCCCTACACGACAGACGATCTGGTGGTCGGGGAGAAGCTGCTCGCCGCCGGCTGCCGCGTGCTGATGCCCTGGTGCGCGCCGATCGGCAGCGCCATGGGGCCGCAGAATCTGCCGGCACTCAAATCCATGCGGGCGGAATTTCCAGGCGTGCCGCTGATCGTCGATGCCGGCATCGGTCGTCCCTCCCATGCGACTGTTGTGATGGAACTCGGCCATGACGCCGTGTTGCTCAACACCGCCGTCGCCAGCGCCGGCGATCCGGCTGATATGGCCGAGGCCTTTGCCAAGGCAATCGAGGCAGGACATATCGCCCATCATGCCGGCATGCTGGAACCGCGCGACATGGCCGTGCCATCCACCCCCGTCATCGGAAAGGGGGTTTTCGCATGAAGCTCGATCCCTTCTACCTGATCGTCGACAATGCCGACTGGATCGAGCGGCTGGTGCCGCTGGGTGTGAAGCTGGTGCAGCTGCGGATGAAGGACGCCAATGAAAACGTGCTTCGCCAGCACATCCGCCGCGCCAAGCAATGCTGCGAGGATCATGGCTGCCAGCTCATCGTCAACGACTTCTGGCAGATCGCCATCGACGAGGCCTGCGACTTCGTGCATCTCGGCCAGGAGGATCTGGCAACAGCCGATCTCGCAGCGATCCGCAGCGCGGGCCTGAAGCTCGGTCTGTCGACGCACGACGAGGCCGAACTCGAAATCGCGCTCGCCGCCAAGCCTGATTATGTTGCCCTCGGCCCCGTCTACCCGACGATCCTGAAAAAGATGCCCTGGGCACCGCAGGGTCTGGAACGGCTGACGGTGTGGAAGCAAAGGATCGGGCCCCTGCCCCTGGTCGCGATCGGCGGACTTCGGCCCGACCGGCTTCCCGGCGTCTTTGCCGCGGGCGCCGACAGTGCGGCGGTGGTAACAGACATCACCTTGCATGCCGATCCCGAGGCGCGAACCCGGGAATGGCTTGGAGTCACCGAGCCATGGCGTTGACCATGGTTGCGCGGTTTTGGTCGCTCTACTGGTAATTTGGCTGCTTTTCCGCCATATAGGCTGAGAATGCAGCTTTATGGAGTGACGATGTCGGATCGGGTCGAATTCGCGAGGATGAACGGGCTTGGCAACAAGATCCTGGTCATTGACATGCGCGGTCGCACCGACCGGGTGACGCCTGCTGCCGCCATCGCGCTCGCCGCCGATCCTGCGACCGCCTTCGACCAGATCATGGCAATCCACGATCCGAAGCTCGACGGCACCGACGCCTATATCGACATCCTCAATTGCGATGGCTCGAAGGCCCAGGCCTGCGGCAATGGCACCCGCTGCGTGGTGCAGGCGCTCGCCAGCGAAACCGGTCGCAAGAGCTTCACCTTCCAGACCATTGCCGGCATCCTCAACGCCGTAGAGCATGCGGATGGCACGATCTCCGTCGACATGGGCAAGCCCGTCTTTGCCTGGGACAAGATCCCGCTCTCGGAAGAATTCCACGACACCAGCCGCATCGAGCTGCAAATCGGTCCGATCGACGCGCCGATCCTGCATTCGCCCTCGGCCATGTCGATGGGCAATCCGCATGCTGTGTTCTGGGTCGATCGCGACCCGATGACCTATGACCTGGAACGTTTCGGGCCGCTCCTCGAAAACCATCCGATCTTCCCGGAAAAGGCCAATATCACGCTGGCCCAGGTCATCTCGAAGACATCAATGGTGACACGCACCTGGGAACGCGGCGCCGGCCTGACGCTCGCCTGCGGGTCTGCCGCCTGCGCCGCCGGCGTATCCGCCGCTCGCACAGGGCGCACCGAGCGCGAGGTCACGATCACGGTGGCGTCGAGCCCCAATCGCGGCACTCTGACCATCGACTGGCGGCCAGACGACAAGGTCGTGATGACCGGTCCCGCCGAATGGGAATGGTCGGGCACGGTTGATCCGACGACCGGCGGCTGGCAGCGCGATGTGAGCGCCGATGCAGAGGCCGCCACCCCGTGACTTCCGTGCAAAAGGGTTCTGTCGAGGTCATCACCTTCGGCTGTCGCCTCAACACCTATGAATCCGAGGTCATGAAGGCGGAAGCGGCCAAGGCCGGGCTGAACAATGCCATCCTCGTCAACACCTGTGCGGTCACCTCGGAAGCCGTGCGCCAGGCCCGCCAGGCGATCCGCCGGGCACGTCGGGAGAACCCTGAGGCCCGCATCATCGTCACCGGCTGTGCTGCCCAGACGGAAGCGCAAAACTTTGCTGATATGCCCGAGGTCGACGCCGTCCTCGGCAACGAGGAAAAGTTGAAAGCCGAGCACTATCTCCGCCTGCCGGATTTCGGCGTCTCGGCGGAACAAAAGGTTGCCGTCAACGACATCATGAGCGTGACCGAAACGGCACCGCAGATGGTGGCGCATATCGACGGCCATGTGCGCGGCTTCCTCCAAGTTCAGAATGGCTGCGATCACCGCTGCACCTTCTGCATCATTCCCTATGGCCGTGGCAATTCGCGCTCCGTGCCGATGGGCGCCGTCGTCGAACAGGCGCGCAAGCTCGTCGAAAACGGCTATCGCGAGGTGGTGCTGACCGGGGTGGATGCAACGAGCTATGGCGCGGACCTGCCTGGCAATCCGACGCTTGGCCTTCTCGCCAAGACGCTCCTGAAGCAGGTGCCGGAGATCCTGCGGCTGCGCCTCTCCTCGATCGACAGCATCGAGGCCGACGGCCATCTCTTCGACCTGATCGCCGAGGAACCGCGTTTCATGCCGCATCTGCATCTATCGCTGCAGCATGGCGACGACATGATCCTGAAGCGCATGAAGCGGCGGCACTCGCGCGCCGACGCGATTGCCTTTGCCGAGCAGGTCCGGCGGCTGCGCCCCGGCTTTGCCTTCGGCGCCGACATGATCGCCGGTTTCCCGACGGAGACCGAGGAGATGGCAGCAAACTCCGCGCGCCTTGCCGAGGAGATCGGCATAGCGCACCTGCATGTCTTTCCCTACAGCCCCCGCCCTGGCACGCCGGCAGCGCGCATGCCGCAGCTGGACCGGGCACTCGTCAAGGCGCGTGCCGCAGACCTTCGGGCCGTCGCCGATCAATTGCAGGCTATCCATCTCGCCTCGCGTGTCGGGACCCGGCAGAAGCTGCTGGTCGAGCGCAACGAAATGGCGCATACGGAAGACTTCACCCTCGTTGCAGCGCCCGGCATGAACCCTGGCAGCCTCGTCGAGGTCTCGATAGGCGGCCATAACGGTCGCCATCTGACGATTGTATCGGCAGCGGCTGACGCGGCTGCCTGAGAGACGGAATAGAGTGACCATGGCCCTCGGCTTCATCAAGAAAGTCTTCACCTTCGGCAAGGAGAAGCCGGCAGAAACGCCCGCAGCACCGGCGGAGCTGACGGCCGAGGAGAAGGCTGCGATCTATGCCGAAAGCGAGCCGAAAGATCACGACGAAGATTTAGTCGTGGCCAAGGACCCGGTTCTCGCAGAAGAGATGGAAACGGCCGGCGGACCGGCGGACGATCTGTCGCCTGAAGATCTCTCCATGGTGCCGCTAGACTTGCTCGAGGCGGAAGCCGACGAGCCGGAAGCAGAAATTGAAACCGCGGCCGCCTTGGATTCTGTATCGGAGCCCGTGGTCCCCGTCCTGCCCAAGGGTTTCGCCTCCGCTGAGACCAGAGCGCCAGAACCCGAAGCACCCGCCCAGGCGGAGAAACTGAGCTGGTTCCAGCGCCTGAAAGCCGGCCTCTTCCGCACCTCCTCGCAGCTGACGAGCCAGATCACCGCGCTCTTCACCAAGCGCAAGCTGGATGACGAGACGCTCGAGGAGCTGGAAGACCTGCTGATCCAGGCCGACCTTGGCGTCGAAACGGCGCTCCGCGTCACCGACACGCTGGCCTCCGAGCGTTACGGCAAGGATGTGACCGGCGAGGACGTGACCAAGATCATGGCGACAGAAATCGTCAAGGTGCTGAAGCCTGTCGCCAAGCCGCTGGCCCTTGATCTCAGCCACAAGCCGCATGTCATTCTCGTCGTTGGTGTGAACGGAACCGGCAAGACGACAACCATCGGCAAGCTGGCCGCCAAGCTGTCGGGCTCGGGTCTCAAGATTATGCTCGCCGCCGGCGACACCTTCCGTGCGGCCGCCATCGAGCAGCTGAAAATCTGGGCAGACCGCACCGGCTCGACCTTCATCGGCACCAAGCTCGGCGCCGATGCCGCAGGCCTCGCCTATGAAGCCTTCGAGAAGGCCAAGGCGGAAAAATCCGATGTCCTGATCATCGATACCGCCGGCCGGCTGCAGAACAAGACGGAGCTTATGGCGGAACTCGAAAAGATCGTCCGCGTTCTCGGCAAGCTGGATCCGGATGCGCCGCATACGGTGCTACAGACGCTGGATGCCACGACAGGCCAGAACGCCCTGCAGCAGGTCGAGATCTTCCGCAATGTGGCGGGCGTCAACGGCCTGATCATGACCAAGCTCGACGGCACGGCGCGCGGCGGCATCCTGGTTGCCATCGCGGCAAAACACAAACTGCCCGTCTATTTCATCGGCGTCGGCGAAGGCATCGACGACCTCGAACCCTTCGAGGCGGAAGACTTCGCCAGCGCCATTGCCGGCATCGCGCGCTGAGCGCCGGAAACTTTAGGGAACGACATCATGTCGGATACATCCACCGATACCCACGCCTCCAAGGCCGAGAAACAGAATCCCCTGCTGAAGATGGCGCTTGAACTCGGGCCGCTCCTGATCTTCTTCTTCGGCAACCTGCGCGGCGAATGGCTGGCCCGGACATTTCCGGAGCTGACAGCGATCGGCGGGCCGCTCTTGATTGCGACCGCCCTCTTCATGGCCGCAACCATCCTCTCGCTGATCATTTCGAAGATCGTCTTCAAGCACCTGCCGGTCATGCCCTTTGTCTCGGGCATTGTCGTTCTGGTCTTCGGCGGCCTGTCGATCTGGCTCCAGGACGACACCTTCATCAAGATGAAGCCGACGATCGTCAACACGCTCTTCGGCGTCGTTCTGCTCGGGGGCTTGGCCTTCGGCACCTCGCTTCTGGGTTACGTCTTCAACGCTGCCTTCCAGCTGGACGCTGAAGGCTGGCGGAAGCTGACGCTCCGCTGGGGCATCTTCTTCCTCTTCCTCGCCGTGCTGAACGAGGTCGTCTGGCGCAATTTTTCGGATGATGTCTGGGTCAGCTTCAAGGTCTGGGGCACCATGCCGATAACCATCCTCTTTACGCTCGCCCAGATGCCGCTGATCATGAAGCACTCGCTGGAAGAGAAGGAAGCGGAATGACCGACACGACCAGCCAGGCGGGCGAGAACTCGACGACGCATTTCTGGCTGGCGGTGACCTTCGTCATCATCCTCGTTCAGGTTGTCTCCCAGTATCTGATGGGGCGGCTCTGGATCTGCGAATGCGGCTATGTGAAGCTTTTCGAAGCGGGCGTGAACACGCCTGGAAACTCCCAGCATCTGTTTGACTGGTACACTCCGTCTCACATCATTCACGGCTTCCTCTTTTATGGCCTCGGCTGGCTCGTGCTGCGCAAAAAGCCGCTCGCGGCAAAGCTCGCGCTCGCAGCGTTGATCGAAGCCGGCTGGGAAATCCTGGAAAACTCGCCTCTTGTCATCGACCGCTATCGGACGGCCACCATGGCGGTCGGCTATAGCGGCGACAGCATCCTGAACTCGGGGATGGATATGGTCGCGATGATCGCCGGTTTCTTCTTTGCGGTGCGCGCGCCGATCTGGCTGACGGTGGTGCTCACGATCGCGTTCGAAATCCTTACGGCCATCGTCATCAGAGACAACCTGACGCTCAACGTCGTCATGCTGGTTTGGCCGATCGAGGCGGTGAAGACATGGCAGGGAGCTCTCTGATCGAGGAGGCTCAGCTGCCGGCCAGGGCCTTTTCGATCGCAGGCATCAGCTGGGTCTTGAAGCTCTCCGGATCGAAGGGACCGACCTTCTTGTAGAGGATCATGCCATCGGGTCCCACGAGATAGCTTTCCGGAATGCCATAGACGCCCCAATCGATGGCAGCCTTGCCATTTGGATCAACCCCGATCGCATCGTAGGGATTGCCGAGTTCGCCAAGAAACCGCAGCGCGTTGTCGTTGCGGTCCTTGTAATTGATCCCGACGACATTGACGCGTGGGTCCTTGGAGAGTTCGAGCAGCATCGGGTGTTCCTGGCGGCAGGGCACGCACCAGGAGGCAAACACGTTAACCAGCGTCAGCTTGCCGGAAATGGCGGCCGTGGTCAGTGCTGGGAGCTCGGAGCCCTCGAGAGCGGCAAGATCGAGTACCGGTGCCTTGGTCCCAATCAGCGCCGACGGGATCTCCGATACGTCGCGACCGGATTGAAGCTGGGTCATGAAGACGGCAGCCAGACCGGCAAACAGGACGAGCGGCAAGGCGGCAATGAAGTACCGCCCACGCCCCTTGGAACCGGCTACTTCGGTTTCGCTGCGCTCCGTCATGCCGACGTGTCCTGTCCGGCAGAGGCCGAACGGCGGCGAATGCCCTGTCCTTCAAGTGCTTTCAGTTCCGCCTGTCGGGCCCGACCGTCGAGATAGATCCAGACGGCCAAGCTGAGACAGATGGCAGCTGTCAGTACATAAGATCCAATGACGTAGAAGGCGTGCGTCATGCCTGATGCTCCCGGCCAGCCTGACGGGCTGCCATGCGGCGCTGTGCGCCGACACGGCGGCGCCATATCTCGTTGCGCATCGCCATCAGATGCAGCGTGAAGAAGAGGAGGGTGAAGGCCAAAGCCATGACGAGGAGCGGCCAGAGAAACTCAGGATGGATGGTAGGACCGTCGAGGCGCATGACGCTGGCCGGCTGGTGCAGCGTGTTCCACCAGTCGACCGAGAACTTGATGATCGGGATGTTGACGAAGCCGACCAGGATCAGGACGGCGCTGACACGCGCAGCCTTGGACGGGTCGTCCATGGATCGATTAAGCGCAATCAGGCCCAGATACATCAGGAACAGCACGAAGACCGAGGTGAGGCGCGCATCCCAGACCCACCAGGTGCCCCACATGGGCTTGCCCCACAGCGAACCAGTGACGAGAGCAATCAGCGTGAAGGCCGCCCCGAGCGGGGCAGCAGCCTTGTGGCTGACATCCGCCAGCGGATGACGCCAGACCAGCGTGCCGATCGCCGAGAGTGCCATCACGGAATAACACATCATCGAGAGCCAAGCGGCAGGCACATGCACATACATGATGCGCACGGTATCACCCTGCTGGTAGTCCGTCTCTGACGTGAAACCAAGGTATAGCCCCACGACAAAGAGGAGCGCGGTAATGCCGACGAACCACGGCAGGGCCCGCTCGACAAAAGCGAGGAATCGCGTCGGGTTGGCGAGATCGATAATCTTGGTCAGGGCGATGCTATTGTCGGTCATGCCTTGTTCTAGCCTGTCTCAGCCGGCCCTGCAATTGATCCTAGTCAAGCCGAATTGTCTCAATCGCCTGAACTGCGCAAGGCGGCGGCCGCACCCACGGGTCCGATCACGGCAAAGAGAAGCGTGATGGCCGAAAGGAACATGAAGGGCGGCAGGAAAGGGGCAGGATCCTCGACCGCCGCATAGGAGGCACTGACACCGAAGATCAGCACGGGGACGGCAAGCGGCAGCACGAGAATGGACACCAGCAGACCACCGCGGGGCAGGGCGACGGCGACCGCGGCACCGGCCGCACCGATGAATGTGATCGCCGGCGATCCGACCAGCAGTGTCAGCATCACGGCGCCGATGGCGACCTCATCCATGTTCATGAAAAGGCCGAGAAGGGGCGAGGCGATCACGAGCGGCAGACCGGTAGCAACCCAATGCGCCAGGCATTTGACAAGCACTGTGAGCACGAGCGGTGTTTCCTGCATCAGCAGAATGTCGAGCGACCCGTCGTCGCGTTCGGCCTGGAACAACCGATCGAGGCCGAGCAGGGCAGAGAGCAGGGCCCCGATCCAGACGATGGCAGGTCCGATCCGCGAGAGCAGATTGAGATCCGGCCCCACACCGAAGGGGATGACGGCAACGACCGTGGTGAAGAACAGGACACCGATCATCGCGCCGCCGCCGGCACGGACGGAGAGTTTCAGATCCCGGAGAAAAAGCGCCATCATGCGGAATACTCCAATTCGACGCCATCGAAGCCGAGCATCTCCAAGGTCTGGGCTCCTTCCATCCCGAGCGGCTGATGGGTTGCGGCAAGTGCGATACCGCCGGACTGCCGGTGATGGCGCACGAGCTCTTCGAACATCGCGTCCGCCTTGCGGTCGAGTGCGGCCGTCGGCTCGTCGAGGATCCAGACCGGGCGATGCGCGACAAGAAGCCGCGCCATGGCGAAGCGCCGCTGCTGTCCGGCAGAAAGATAGCCGTACGGAAGATGCGTGATGCCGGAAAGATCGACGGCCGCAGCCGCCTCCTCCACGCTGAGCCCCACTCCTCCACCGATATCGCCGAGGAAGGATTTCCAGAAGGCGAGGTTCTCGGCGACCGTCAGTTCGCGCTTCATGCCGTTTCGATGGCCGAGGTAATGGCTGAATTCTCCGGCGGGCCGGGCCTCTACGTCCGCGTCGGAGACACAGACCGCCCGGCCTGTCTCCGGACGAAGAAGTCCGGCAATGACGCGCAGAAGCGTCGATTTTCCGGAGCCGTTTCGGCCCGTCAGAACCATCGCTTCTCCTGGAGCCAACTTAAAGGAAACATTAACGAAAATCAGATCCTCGCCACGGCGCGCTGAGAGATTTTCGGCTTCGAACCTGATCATGGTCGCCTTCTGGCAGGATGAGGCCTGCCTCATAAAAAATTCCGTTTTCGTCCTTCGTCGGTCTGGCGCCTTTCTTAGAAATTATCTATAAGACCTGCAACCACGCCAGCGGCCGGCGTGAAGTTCATCCTTGTGCCGAACTTGAATATCGCGTGGAGCGATTTTCACGTGCGGACAGCGGAAATGGTCGTACCCGCATCCTGATGTGCATGAAGTGCATAGGCGTCCGCACGATTGTGTTGGCTATCAGAATATGCGGGGTTTCTATCCGTGGCTAAATCTCTCGACAGCTTCAATTGCCGGTCGGTCCTGACCGTCGACGGCAAAGACTATGTCTACTACAGCATCCCGAAGGCCGAAGCGAACGGTCTTGCCGGTGTATCGAAGCTCCCTTACTCGATGAAGGTGCTTCTCGAGAACCTTCTCCGTAACGAAGATGGCCGTTCGGTCACCAAGAAGGACATTCAGGCCGTTGCCGAATGGCTTGCTAACAAGGGCCTGACCGAGGCAGAAATCGCCTATCGTCCGGCCCGCGTGCTGATGCAGGACTTCACCGGCGTTCCCGCCGTTGTCGACCTCGCCGCCATGCGCGACGCCATGGTCAATCTCGGTGGTGATCCGGAAAAGATCAACCCGCTGGTTCCGGTCGACCTCGTCATCGACCACTCTGTCATCGTCGACGAATTCGGCACGCCGACGGCCTTTGCCCGCAACGTCGAGCTCGAATACGAGCGCAACGGCGAGCGCTACCGCTTCCTGAAGTGGGGCCAGCAGGCGTTCAAGAATTTCCGCGTCGTGCCGCCCGGCACCGGCATCTGTCACCAGGTCAATCTGGAATACCTCGGCCAGACCGTCTGGACCAAGGATGAGGACGGCGAAACCACCGCCTACCCGGACACCTGCGTCGGCACGGACAGCCACACGACGATGATCAACGGTCTCGGCGTTCTCGGCTGGGGTGTTGGCGGTATCGAAGCCGAAGCCGCCATGCTCGGCCAGCCGGTCTCCATGCTGCTGCCTGAAGTCATCGGCTTCAAGCTGACCGGCAAGGTCAAGGAAGGCGTGACCGCGACCGACCTCGTTCTGACCGTCGTGCAGATGCTGCGCAAGAAGGGCGTCGTCTCCAAGTTCGTCGAATTCTACGGCCCCGGCCTTGATTCGATGTCGCTCGCCGACCGTGCAACGATCGGCAACATGGGTCCGGAATACGGCGCGACCTGCGGTTTCTTCCCGGTTGATGGCGAAACCATCAACTACCTGACCATGTCCGGCCGCACCAAGGACCGCATCGCCCTCGTCGAAGCCTATTCGAAGGTTCAGGGCATGTGGCGTGACAGCGACGGCTCGGACCTCGTCTTCACCGACACGCTCGAACTCGACCTCGGCGACGTTGTCCCATCCATGGCCGGCCCGAAGCGTCCGGAAGGCCGCCTGCCGCTCGAAACCATTGCTCCGAACTTCGCAGCGGCTCTCGAAGGCGATTACAAGAAGCCCGGCCAGCTCTCGAACCGCTACGCGGTTGAAGGCACGGACTTCGACCTGGGCCATGGCGACGTGGCGATTGCCGCAATCACCTCCTGCACCAACACCTCGAACCCGAGCGTGCTGATTGCAGCTGGCCTTCTCGCCCGCAACGCCGTTGCCAAGGGCCTGAAGTCCAAGCCGTGGGTGAAAACCTCGCTTGCGCCGGGATCTCAGGTCGTTGGCGAATATCTCGCCAAGTCGGGCCTTCAGACTTCACTCGATGCCCTCGGCTTCAATCTCGTCGGATTCGGCTGCACCACTTGCATCGGCAACTCCGGCCCGCTGCCGGCGCCAATCTCGAAGACGATCAACGACAAGGGCCTGATCACCGCAGGCGTACTTTCGGGTAACCGTAACTTCGAAGGCCGCATCTCGCCTGACGTCCAGGCCAACTACCTGGCATCTCCGCCGCTGGTCGTTGCCTACGCGCTTGCCGGCACGGTCCAGAAGGACCTGACCACGGAGCCGCTCGGTGAAGACCAGAACGGCAACCCGGTCTTCCTCAAGGACATCTGGCCAACCTCGCACGAGATCCAGGAGTTCATCCTGAAATACGTCACGCGCGAACTTTACGAATCGAAGTATGCCGACGTCTTCAAGGGCGACGAAAACTGGCAGGCCGTTCAGGTCCCCGCCGGTCAGACCTATGCCTGGGATGACAAGTCGACCTATGTCCAGAACCCGCCTTACTTCGTCGGCATGGGCAAGACTGGCTCGGGCCTGAAGAACATCAACGGCGCCCGCGTCCTTGGTCTCTTCGGCGACAAGATCACCACCGACCACATCTCTCCGGCCGGTTCGATCAAGGCAGCGTCTCCGGCAGGTGCCTACCTGACCGACAACGGCGTCGGCGTGGCGGACTTCAACCAGTACGGCACACGCCGCGGCAATCATGAAGTCATGATGCGCGGCACCTTCGCCAACATCCGCATCCGCAACCACATGCTCGGCCCGAACGGCAAGGAAGGTGGCTACACCGTCCACTATCCGTCCAAGGAAGAGCTGTCGATCTATGATGCAGCCATGATGTACAAGGAAGAGGGCGTTCCGCTCGTCATCTTCGCCGGCGTCGAATACGGCAACGGTTCGTCGCGCGACTGGGCAGCCAAGGGCACCAACCTTCTCGGCGTCAAGGCCGTGATCGCCCAGTCCTTCGAGCGCATCCACCGCTCGAACCTCGTGGGCATGGGCGTCGTGCCCTTCACCTTCGAAGAAGGCACCACCTGGGCTTCGCTGAACCTCAAGGGCGACGAGATCGTGACGATCGAAGGCCTGGAAGGCGACATCAAGCCGCGCGAGAAGAAGATCGCCAAGATCACCTACTCCGACGGCACCGTGAAGGACGTACCGCTGCTCTGCCGCATCGATACGCTCGACGAAGTGACCTACATGAACAATGGTGGCATCCTGCAGACTGTTCTGCGCGATCTCGCCGCCTGATCGGTTAAAGCACAAAACCAAGAGAGGCCGCCGGGAAACCGGCGGCCTTCTCTTTTGCACCAGCACGCTCGGCCGGTGCCGAAAGTTTCACCCCATCGTGACTTCCCGCATGGCGCTCTTGGCGCTATCAGTGCTGCACTCAAGTGAAGGCATCTCGATAGCATGCGGCACAAGAATTCTGACAAGACAACGGCATGGGTCACGGCATGGGCAATGGTGGCCCTCGCCGCCGCAAGCCTGTTCCTCTTTCCGGGGCAAGGCACGGCCGAGGAATTTGTCGAACCTAAGGGTGTCGTCGAGCTCTTCACCTCGCAGGGCTGCCGTTCATGCCCACCTGCCGATCGCGCCTTCGAGAAACTGGTCCGCCAGGGCGAGGTGGTGGCACTCTCCTATCACGTCGATTACTGGAATTATCTCGGTTGGGCCGATACGCTTGCCACGCCCGAGAACACCGAGCGGCAATATGCCTATGCGAAGGCCTTTGGCCGAAGCGGCGTTTACACGCCCCAAGCGGTTCTCAACGGTCGGGAGCACCTGAAGGGTACCGACGCAACGGATATCGACCGCCGCCTCCAGAAGCTCCAGTCTGCCGGCAAGGGCCTGCTTGTGCCCATCCGCGCCTCGCGGCACGACGACCAGCTGACGATTTCGGTGGGTGCCGGACGCGGCAAGGCCAATGTTGTCGTCGTTTACTTCCGCCAGCATCAGACCGTCGAGGTCCTGAAGGGTGAAAACACCGGACAGAACCTGGACTACTGGCACAGCGTGACCGATGTGCAGACTGTCGGCATGTGGGACGGGAAGCCCCTGGACATCACGCTGCCCGCCAGACGCATGGGCGACGACAAGAGCGACGGCTGTGCGATCCTGCTGCAAACGGCAGATGAAAAAGGAAACCCCTCCCATATCGTCGGTGCGACGATGATGATGGTCAAGCCGAATACGCTGTGAGGGAAAACAACCTGGTGTGGTCCGGCCCGGAAGCATTGGGGGGCTGGGGGTAAGGGGTCAATGCGCCAGACCGGACCTTTTGGCGCACCGCGCCAACCAAGTTAGTTATACTATATCGCAAAAAGCGGCGCAGGTATGTTCAAATTTGGGCAGCTGCACGTTTATCTGATTTGACGCGTGATATCGGTCACACGCGATATTTATACGTTGAAACGAAAAAAGCCCGTCCGGCAGGCGGACGGGCTCTTAATGCAGATAAGGTCGTTCCCACTTAGCCCTGCAGGGCGTCGTAGGCCTCCACGCTTCTGACGGCACGCTCGCCAATAAGCTTGGCATCGTCGCCCGGCTTGTACAGGCTGGAGCCAAGACCGAAGGCACGAACGCCGACCTTCCAGTAATCGGCAAAGTTGGAATCGGAAACACCGCCGACCGCGCCGATCGGCAGATTCGGTGGCAGGATGGCCTTGATCGCCGAAATACCGCCTGGTCCCAGCACATTTGCCGGAAAGAACTTTAGTGCAGCTGCACCAGACTTGGCGGCAAGGAGCGCTTCGGTCGGCGTGAAGACGCCCGGCATTGCGACCATGCCATGGGCGACGGCACGCCTGATAACGTCGGGTTCGACATTCGGGGTGACGAGCAGATTTCCGCCGACGTCATGAAGACGATCGACCTGGGCAACCTCGAGCACGGTGCCGGCGCCGATCAGCACGTTTGCGGGAGCGCGCTTGCGCGCCTTTTCGATCGAGACAAAGGGATCAGGGGAATTCAGCGGCACTTCGATCGCTTCGAAGCCAGCCTCGATGAGAACATCGACGGTTGCCTCGATCTCGGTCGGCTTGATGCCGCGCAGGATGGCAACGAGGTTGCGGCGAAGGGCGGGCCAGGCAACGGAGGCAGTCATCGTTCAGTCCTTGAATTCATGATCGAAAAGCGAAAGCGCCGAGGCGAGCAGGCCACGGCGTACCAGCAGGCCGCCATCAAGCAGTACAGGCTCACCGCCGGCCTTGGTGATGGCGCGCGCATAAAGACGCGTCAACTTGCCCGTACCGATCAGATAGGCCTTTCCGTGGCGCAGAAGGTCATCGCGAATGGCAGCGATCTCGGCACCGATGAGAAGGCCAGAAAGACGAGCTGCCGGATTGACCTTTACGCCTTGGCCAGCAAGCAGGCTTTCGGCACGGATGGAAAACAGCACGGAGGTCAGCGCAAACCCGGGCTGCAGCGCCTGATCGACGGCAGCGTCGAAAATGTCGGGATCGGCTTCCGCATCACCGTCTTCCGGAACGGAAAGCCGCAGGATCGATTGCCGGCTAATCAGATTGAACAGCTCACCGGTCATGACGGTCGAGAAGCGCCTGACCTGACCGTTCTCGACCAAGGCCCATTTGGAATGGGTTCCAGGCAGGCAGAAGAGGGCATTGTCGAGGCCCTGCTCCAGGGCACCGGCCAACTGCGTTTCCTCGCCGCGCATGACGTCAAAGGCACCGCCCTCGCGCTGGCAGACGCCAGGCAGGATATAGACCGGGCGATTGACGCCCTCCGGCTGGACCGCATGCTGGAACAGGCCGACCAGGGGTGCTGGCGTTTCCACATAGGGTGCTTCCCGCCAGCCGGTGCGGGCACCGGCCATGCCGGCCACCACCACCGGCAGATCCGATGGTGCGCCGAGTGCGGAAAGATGCCCTTCCAGCACGGCAGGATAGGCAGCCTTATCCAGGCTGCCCATTCCCTCGGGTGACTGCCTTTCACTAAGGACCGCGCCCTGGCTGTCAACGAGCCAGATACGCAGGTTGCTGGTGCCCCAATCGACGAGCGCGGCAAAGGCTGATGCAGTCACGGGATGTCCTCAGGCGAGATCGGTCGGCAGAAGCGCCGCCGGGATGTCCTGGAAGCAGACCGGCCGCAGGAAGCGACGGATCGACAGCGTACCGACCGAGGTCGCGCCGAAGTTCGTGGACGCCGGGTAGGGGCCGCCGTGGACCATCGAGTCGGCCACTTCGACACCAGTCGGGAAGCCGTTGGCGAGCACGCGGCCAGCCTTGCGCTCCAGGATCGGCATCAACCGCTTGCCAAGCGCTTCGTCACCGGCGTCAACATGCAGAGATGCCGTCAACTGGCCGGAAAGGCTGCGTGCCATGGCGACCATTTCGTCTTCGCTTTCCGCGATGACGATCAGACCGAGCGGTCCGAAGACTTCCTCGCCCAGGACGTGATTGTCGAGCCAGTCCTTTGCGGTGGTCTGGAACAGGTAAGGGGTGGCATTGCGCAGGTCGCAGGTCGAGGTGAGTACTGAGCGCACGCCCTCGGTGCCAGCGATGCGAGTGGCACCGTCACGATAGGCCTTGGCGATGCCGTCGGTCAGCATGGTCTGCGGTCCGACACCCGAAAGGGCTTCGGTTGCCGTCTCGACGAACTTGTCGGCGTCGGCGCCCTTGAGCAGCACAACGATGCCCGGATTGGTGCAGAACTGGCCGGCACCCATGGTGAGCGAACCGACCCAGCCCTTGGCGATGGCTTCGCCACGGGTGGCAACAGCCTTGGGCAGCATGAACATCGGGTTGACCGAGCCGAGCTCGCCGAAGAACGGGATCGGTTCAGGGCGCTGGGCGCAGAGATCGAAGAGCGCGCGACCACCACCGAGCGAACCGGTGAACCCGACAGCCTTGATCAGCGGATGCTGGACCAGTGCCTGGCCGACGTCACGGCTGCCACCATGCACCAGCGAGAAGACGCCCGGATGCACGCCGCAACGCTTGATCGCGGCATCGATCGCGGAAGCCACGATTTCGCCGGTGCCCGGATGGGCATCATGCGCCTTGACGACGACGGGGCAGCCGGCAGCAAGGGCTGCAGCCGTATCACCACCAGCCGTCGAGAAGGCGAGCGGAAAGTTTGAGGCACCGAAGACGGCGACAGGGCCGATCGGGCGCTGCACCATCCTGAGGTCCGAACGCGGAAGCGGCTTGCGATCCGGCAGGGCTTCATCGTGACGGCGGTCGAGATAATCACCCTTGCGGATATGGGCGGCAAACAGGCGAAGCTGGCCGGTGGTGCGGCCGCGCTCGCCGATCAGACGGGCTTCCGGCAGGCCGGTTTCCTGGGAGCCAATCTCGGTGATCGCGTCGCCGCGTGCATCGATCTCCTCAGCGATGGCATCGAGGAAGGCGGCCCGTTCTTCGCGCGTCGAATAGGCATAGGTTTCGAAGGCCTCTTCGGCGGCCTTGACCGCCTGATCGACCAGGGCAGGCGTGCCCTTCGAAAAGGTGTGGGAGGAGCCCGTGGCAGGCGACGAGGTGAAAGTATCCGTGCTGGCAACCCAGTTGCCGGCGATCAGGTGTTTTCCAGTCGGTGTATAGGCCATGGGATGGGCCTCCTTTTGATGTCAGTCTTCGAAGTGAGCGACGACTTTTCGTTCCCCGCAAAGGAACGAATCCGCCACGATGCGCAGCGGCTGATAGTCGGTGTCGCTCTGGCGGGAGCGGATGAGGTGGGCGAAGCGTTCGTAGATTCCAGCATATTCGCGGTCCGGGCCGGACGCCTGTTCCTTACCCCCGATATAGAGTTCCGAGCCGCCCTTTGAAAGGCGCAACTCGCCGGCATTCGTCTGGACTGTGATGTCCCACGTCTGCGGGCCTTCCTGTCGCCAGTCGAATTCGGCCGTAACCGGCGCGCCTTCGACGGTCCGCATGGCGATGGAAGCGGCGATCGGCTGCTTCTTGTTTTCAGGGAACTCAAGAACCGACTTCTCGACCATGATATGCCCGGGGACGATCTCGGTCAGAATGGAAAGCGCGTTGATACCGGGATCGAAGACGCCGAAGCCGCCCGGTTCCCAGATCCAGGCCTGGCCGGGATGCCAGCGACGCACGTCTTCCTTCCAGACGATCGAGATCGACTGGATGACCTTGTCTGCGAGCCACTGCTTCGCAGGCTCGACACCGAGCGCAAAGCGCGAATGCCAGGTGGCAAACAAGGTGACGCCGGCCTTGGCGGCAAGCTCCGAAAGGGCCTCCGCTTCGCCGAGTGTGGTTGCAGGCGGCTTTTCCATCAGCACATGGCGACCGGCAGCAATCGCAGCCTTTGCCATGTCGAAGCGGACTTCAGGCGGCGTGCAGAGCGATACGACCTTGATGTCCGGGCGCGCTGCGAGAAACTCATCGAAATCGGTGAAGTTTTCCGCACCGTCGACTTTGCCATGCCGGCTGACGCCGACGGCAACGACAAAGTCATCACCGCCTGCGATCGACGGAATATGTTGGTCGCGGGCAATCTTGCCGATGCCGACCAGCGCCAGCGGGATACGTTCTGCCATCTTGATATCCCTCAGTGTGCGTCCTTGCCGACCGGCGAACCGCGGCAACCCTTCAGGAAGTCGAAGTCTGCTCCGGTGTCGGCACCCTCGACGTGATCGTGGAAGAGCTTGGCATAACCACTGGCCGGCGGCTCGACCGGCGGACGCCATTCGGCCAGACGCCGCTGCATTTCCTCGTCCGAGATGTCGAGATGCACCCGACGGGCTTCGACATCGACTTCGATGAAGTCACCGTTCTTGACGATCGCGAGCGGACCACCACGCGCCGCTTCCGGCGAGGTGTGCAACAGGACAGTGCCGTAGGCGGTACCGGACATGCGCGCATCGGAGATGCGGACCATGTCGGTGATCCCCTTGCGCAGGACTTTCGGCGGCAGGCCCATGTTGCCGACCTCGGCCATGCCCGGATAACCACGCGGACCGCAGTATTTGAGGACCATGACGCAGGTTTCGTCGATATCGAGCGCCTCGTCGTTGATTTTCGCCTTGTAGTCATCGATGTCTTCGAAGACCACGGCACGGCCGCGATGCTTCATCAGATGCGGAGAGGCAGCCGACGGCTTCAGCACGCAGCCCTTGGGTGCGAGATTTCCACGCAGGACGACGATACCGCCCTGCTGGGTCAGCGCCTTGTCGACCGGCAGGATGACGTCCTCGTTCCAGTTGCGGACATCCTTGACCTCGTCCCAGATGTTTTCGCCAGAGACAGTCAGTGCGTCCTTGTGAAGCTTGCCGGCTTCACCGAGCATCTTGATGACGACAGGCAGGCCACCGGCATAGAAGAACTCTTCCATCAGATATTTGCCCGACGGCATGAGGTTCACGATCATCGGTACATCACGGCCCAGGCGATCCCAGTCGTCGAGGGTGAGATCGATGCCGACACGGCCCGCCATGGCGAGCATGTGGATGACGGCATTGGTCGATCCACCGATCGCGCCATTGACGCGGATCGCGTTTTCGAAGGCTTCCTTGGTCATGATGTCGGAAGGCTTCAGATCATCCTTGACCATCTGCACGATGCGACGACCCGAAAGCTGCGCCATCACCTTGCGGCGGCTGTCGACGGCCGGGATCGCGGCATTGCCGGACAGAGCCATGCCGAGCGCTTCAACCATGGAGGCCATGGTCGAGGCGGTGCCCATGGTGTTGCAGGTACCACTGGAACGGGACATCGAGGCTTCCGCTTCGACGAATTCTTCCTGGGTCATCTCGCCGGCCTTCACGGCTTCGGAGAACTTCCAGAGGTGGGTGCCGGATCCGACGCGCTCACCACGGAAATAGCCGTTCAGCATCGGACCGCCAGTCACGACGATCGACGGAAGGTCGGTGGAAGCGGCAGCCATCACCAGCGACGGCGTGGTCTTGTCACAGCCGACTAGCAGGACCGCACCATCGATCGGCTGCGCGCGCATGGCTTCCTCGACGGCGAGCGCCGCAAGGTTGCGATACATCATGGCCGTCGGGCGGAAGGTATTTTCCGACGCCGAGAAAACCGGGATCTCGACCGGGAAGCCGCCGGCTTCCCAAACGCCGGCCTTCACCTTTTCGGCCAATTCGCGCAGATGGCCATTGCAGGGGGTGAGGTCGGACCAGGTGTTCAGAATACCGATGACGGGACGACCGTCGAACAGGTCGTGCGGGTGACCCTGGTTCTTCATCCAGCCACGGTGGTAGATGGTGTCACGCGACGTGCCGCCATACCAGTGCTGCGATCTCAGTTGGCGCGGCCAGGCCGCCGGTTTGAACTTGCTCATGGCTATCGTCCTGTCTCTGTTGAATGGGCGGGTCGGAGGGCCGATCCGCTCAGAGCATCTTCACCTTGACGGTCTCTACAGCAGCCTTTGCCAGGCGATTGCGCAGCGGAAGACCGAATTGCGGCGACTCGATTTCGAATACGTCGCCTTCCTGCGTCACAAAACCATCCGCCACGGACAGTGTCGCCGTGCCGTACATGTGAATGTGGAGGTCGCCGGGCTGGCAGAAGAGCGCATACTTGAAATGGTGGTATTCAAGGTTCGCGATCGTGTGCGACATGTTTGCCTCACCCGAGAGGAACGGCTTCTCCCATACGGTCTGGCCACCGCGCACGATGCGCGAGGTACCTTCGACGTGGTCAGGTAGGGCGCCGACGCGCAGTTCCGGACCAAAGGAGGCCGGACGCAGCTTGGAGTGGGCGAGGAAGAGATAGTTGATCTTCTCGGTCACGTGGTCGGAAAATTCGTTGGCAACGGAGAAGCCCAGGCGATGCGCGGTGCCATCGTCGCCGATGATGTAATAACCGGCCATCTCGGGTTCTTCACCACCATCGAGAGCGAACGATGGCGACACGAGGTCGTCGCCGGGTGCGACAGCGTTGAAACCGTTGCCCTTGTAGAACCACTCGGGCTGTACGCCGGTTTCGCCGGGCTTCGGCTTGCCGCCTTCCAGACCCATGCGGAACATCTTCATCGAGTCGCTCATGCCGGCGGTGTCCGCATGCATGTTGTCTCGCGCAGATGCCGAACCCGTATGGGTGAGACCCGTACCGGTCAGGTACATGTGGGCCGGATCCGGATGACGGACCGGGCAATCGAGCTTGCCTTCGGCCGCAAGCGCGACGAGGTCGACGGTGTCGCCTTGGCCCTGCTTTTCGATCAGGGCGGCAACGGAGGTCCCGGCGGCTATCGCCGCCTTGGCCAGTTCGTATGTGGAGTTAAATCCAGGGACAAGGCGCGCAGCCTCACCCTGGCGGCAAATGATGCCGCCAGCCTTCAATTGCGAGAGAAACATAAGCCTATCCTCAGACTGCTTTGTTCTTGTTGTAAACGTCGAAGAAGACAGCAGCCAAAAGCACGAGGCCCTTGATGAGCTGCTGGTAGTCAATGCCGATACCCATGATCGACATGCCGTTGTTCATGACACCCATGATCAGGGCGCCGATGACAGCACCGGTAATCTTGCCCACGCCGCCGGATGCAGAAGCACCGCCGATGAAGCAGGCCGCGATGACGTCGAGTTCGAAGCCGACACCGGCTTTCGGCGTCGCCGAATTGAGGCGCGCCGCAATGATCATGCCGGCGAGCGCTGCGAGAACGCCCATATTGACGAAGGTCAGGAACACCAGGCGTTCGGTATTGATGCCGGAGAGCTTTGCGGCCTTCTCGTTGCCGCCCAGCGCATAGATGCGACGGCCAATGGTCGTGCGGGTGGTGACGAAGGAATAGAGGGCAATCAGAATGCCCATGACGACGAGCACGTTCGGCAGACCGCGATAGGTCGCCAGCTGATAGCCGAGGAAGATCGCGACAACGCTGATGATGCCCATCTGCACGGCGAAGAAGACGAAGGGTTCGTTTTCCGTGCCATGCTCTTCGTTCAGGCGACGGTGCTTCATGCCGTTAAAGATGGCGAGAGCAACGAGCAGCACGACCACGATGATCGCGACATGGTTGGCGATACCCGTCGTCGCAACATCCGTCAGCGGCATGAAATCCGGGATGAAGCCGGTCGACAGCAGCGTGAATTCCTTCGGGAACGGACCGATCGGGCGTCCCTGCAGGACCACATAGGTCAGACCGCGGAAGACCAGCATGCCGGCGAGCGTCACGATGAAGGACGGGATCTTCTGATAGGCGACCCAGTAGCCCTGGGCGGCACCCATGATGCCGCCGAGCATCAGACACAGCGGAACGACGAGGGAGAAATGCCAGCCCCATTTGACCAGCATGATCGCCGATATGCCGCCGATGAAGGCGACAATCGAGCCGACCGACAGATCGATATGCCCCGCCACGATGATCAGCAACATGCCGAGCGCCATGATGACGATGAACGAGTTCTGCAGCACCAGGTTGGTGATGTTGACCGGGCGGAAGAGAACGCCGTCGGTCAGGAACTGGAACAGCAACATGATGACGACGAGCGCGAGCAGCAGTCCGTATTCACGGATATTGTTGCGCAGATAGTCGCCCACGGAGACCTTGGGGGTTTCGGTTCTTGTGTCGATGGCCATTAGTGTTTCTCCCCAGAGCGCATGATGGCACGCATGATGGACTCTTGGCTTGCTTCTTCCTTGGACAGTTCCGCGACGATGCGACCTTCGTTCATGACGTAGATGCGGTCGCAGGTGCCGAGCAGTTCCGGCATTTCCGATGAGATCATCAGAATGCCCTTACCTTCGGCGGCAAGCTGGTTGATGATGGTGTAGATTTCGAATTTTGCGCCAACGTCGATGCCGCGGGTCGGCTCGTCGAGGATCAGGATCTCGGGGTTGGTGAACAACCACTTCGACAGCACGACCTTCTGCTGGTTGCCGCCGGACAGGTTGACGGCTTCCTGATAGATCGAATGTGAGCGGATCCGAAGCTTCTGACGATAGTCGGCCGCCACCTTGGCTTCCTTGCGATCGTCGATGACGGTGCCGCTGGAAACGCCGTCGAGATTGGCGAGCGTGGTGTTTTCCTTGATGTTGTTCTGAAGGACCAGACCGAGATGCTTGCGGTCTTCGGTCACGTAGGCAAGTCCCGCATCGATCGCCTTCGGGATCGTCGAGACGTCGACCGGCTTGCCATGCATCCAGACGTCACCGGTGATCTTGTGACCCCAGGACTTGCCGAAGATGCTCATCGCCGTCTCGGTGCGGCCGGCGCCCATGAGCCCGGCGATACCGACGACCTCACCCGCCCGAACGTTGAAGGCAATATCGTGCAGGAACTGCCGATCACGGTGGTTCTGGTGGAAGACGTTCCAGTTCTTCACTTCGAGAAGCATGTCCCCGATTTTCGGTTCGCGCTTCGGATAACGGTCTTCCATGTCACGGCCGACCATCCCCTTGATGATCCGGTCTTCGGTGATTTCCTGCGTGTGACAGTCGAGCGTTTCGACAGTGCCACCGTCACGAATGATGGTGATCTTGTCGGCGACCTTGCGGATCTCGTTGAGCTTGTGGGAGATGATGATCGAGGTCATCCCCTGCTTGCGGAATTCCATCAGAAGCGTCAGCAGCGCGTCCGAATCCGTTTCATTGAGAGAAGCGGTCGGCTCGTCGAGGATGAGCAACCTGACCTTCTTCGACAGCGCCTTGGCGATTTCGACCAGCTGCTGCTTGCCGACACCGATGTCGGTTATGCGGGTGGAAGGAGAATCCTTCAGGCCAACCTTCGCCAGCAACTCTTTCGTCCGCGCGAAGGTCTGGGGCCAGTGGATCACGCCCTTGTCGGCGATCTCGTTGCCGAGAAAGATGTTTTCGGCGATCGACAGGAGCGGCACGAGTGCCAGTTCCTGGTGAATGATGATGATGCCGAGTTCCTCGCTGTCGGAAATACGGCCAAAGCGACGCACTTCGCCGTCGTAATAGATATCGCCGTCATAGGTGCCCGCAGGATAGACGCCGCTCAGGACCTTCATCAGCGTGGACTTGCCGGCGCCATTTTCGCCGACCAGCGCGTGGATCTCTCCCTCGCGCACCTTGAAGCTGACATTGTCCAGCGCTTTCACGCCGGGGAATGTCTTTGTGATGCCGCGCATCTCGAGAATGATGTTGTCCATGTACAGAATTCCTGCGCCAAGCCAGCGATCCTATCTGGATCGAGCCGGAGGCGCGAGCTCCCTCAATGCGTATAGAAAAGGGGTCCGCGACGGATCGCGGACCCGGATGCGATCCGAAGGATCAGTTGTCGATCTGATCGGCGGTGTAGTAACCGGCGCCGACGAGAACGTCCTTGGCATTCGACTTGTCGAGAGCGACAGGCTTCAGCAGGTAGGACGGAACGACCTTAACACCATTGTTGTAGGTCTCGTTGTCGTTGATCTCGGGCTCCTTGCCTTCCATGATGGCTTCGACCATCGAGACGGCAACCTTGGCGAGTTCGCGGGTGTCCTTGAAGACGGTCGAGTACTGCTCGTCGGCAAGCATCGACTTGATCGAGGGCAGCTCGGCGTCCTGACCGGTGACAACCGGCATAGCCATGTCGCCCGAACCGTAGCCTACGCCCTTGAGAGCAGACAGGATGCCGATCGAGAGGCCGTCATAAGGAGACAGAGCGCCATGCAGCTTGTCTTCGGTGTAGGTCGAGGACAGCAGGTTTTCCATACGAGCCTGGGCAACAGTGCCGTCCCAACGCAGCGTACCGACCTGGTCCATGCCCTGCTGGCCGGACTTGATCACGATGTCGCCGCTGTCGATGAGCGGCTGCAGAACCGACATGGCGCCGTCGTAGAAGAAGAAGGCGTTGTTGTCGTCAGGCGAACCGCCGAAGAGTTCGACGTTCCACGGCTTGGTGTCCGGGAACTTGGCCTTGAGGCCATCAACGAGGCTGGTTGCCTGGAGAACGCCGACCTGGAAGTTGTCGAAGGTGGCGTAGTAGTCGACATTGCCCGAGTCACGGATCAGGCGGTCATAAGCGATGACCTTGACGCCGGCATCGGCGGCCTTCTGCAGGATGTCGGAGAGCGTGGTGCCGTCGATGGCGCCGATCACGAGAACCTTGGCACCCTTGGTGACCATGTTTTCGATCTGGGCCAGCTGGTTCGGAATGTCGTCGTCAGCGAACTGCAGGTCCGGCGTGTAGCCAGCGTCCTGGAACAGCTTTTCCATGGTCTCGCCATCGGAGATCCAGCGGGTCGACGTCTTCGTCGGCATCGAAATGCCGACCATGCCCTTGTCCTGTGCGAAGGACGCGGGCGCGAATGATGCGATGCCGATTGCGAGCGACGCAATCAGGGCGCCAAGTTTCTTCATGGTAACCTCCCTGGTCATACCGTGCGAGGCCAAGCTCCTCCTGGCACTCGCTGAAACAAGAACGAGCGGCTGACGCGGCAGCCCCCAGCTCCGTGGCGAGTCTTATCGTGGCCAATATACCGATCAAATGATTATTTTGACTTTCTGCATACCATGGTTGATATGTCCTTTATGGCCGAAATTCATGTCCACCGATTGCAACCAAAGCATCTGAACCTCATCCGCTCGATCGCGGAGCTCGGGCAATTAAGCTTGGCCGCTCAGGAGCTTGCGCTGACGCAGCCTGCGGCTTCCCGCATGTTGGGCGAAATCGAACGCTATGTCGGGTCACCGATCTTCGTCCGCACGCCCAAAGGCATGGAGCCGACAGCTGTCGGCAGTGCGCTTGCTCGCCGTGCACAGAACGTACTGGAGGAAATGCGCGAAGCCGCCCGCGAGGTGGAAGCCATCCAGCGCGGGCTGACAGGCAAGGTCAGGATCGGCGCCGTCACCGGCGGAGCGGTCGGTTACGTTGTGCCCGCCATCCGCGCGTTGAAGGCTGAAGCCTCCACCGTCGACATACATGTCGACGTTGCACCGAGCGGCGAGATGATCCGCGATCTTCTGTCCGGCCAGTACGACTTCGTTCTCGGGCGCATCCCGGCCGGCATCGACGCGCGACAGTTCCATGTCGACGGCGCGACCATGGAAGAGGTGGAGATCGTCGTGCACCGCATTCATCCGCTGGTCAACGTGGACCGGCTCAACATCTCGGACATGGCCCATTTCCCCTGGGTCATGCAGGCGCCCGGCACCCCCCTGCGCCAGGCGGTGGAGAATGTCTTCATCGAAGAAGGCGCCCCCATTCCGCGCAACATTGTCAACACCACATCTCTTCTGGTCATGATCGCGATGCTCGCCTCGTCCAACGCGATCGCTCCCATGTCGCGTGAAGTCGCCGATCTTCTCTGTCGACAGACGCCCGTCGGCGACCTGACCACGCTGAAACTCGATACGCCGATCGAAGTGACGCCCTATCATCTGATCACCCTGAGCGGCAAACGTCTGTCGCCGATCGCCGCACGGCTGCGTGAGCTGCTGCTCAGTCGATTCCTGAGCAGGGGACGCTGAGACCATGGTCGCGGGACCCCGATAAGCTTGCAATTTCGGGCATGTCAGGCACACTGTCACCCAGCCGTCATGAATCGCAGCTCATGGAGCATTGATGACAGAGCAGCCGGAAGGGCAGCGCCGTGAAGACGAGGGAGCCGAGAAAAGCGCCACCGGCGTAGTCGATCTCGGCATATACAGGCAATCCCTCGACCCTCTTCCCGTCACGTTCCATCGCCGCGAACTGGACGCGATCCTCTGGATCTATGGCCGCATGGTCGGGGAGGGTGAATGGCGCGACTATGCGATAGATCACCTCAAGGATCGCGCCGTCTTTTCCGTCTTCAAAAGGTCAGGCGAATATCCGCTCTACCGCATCGAAAAGAATCCGAAGCTTGCCGCCAAGCAGGGCGCATTTTCGGTCATCGCAACGGATGGCCGGATCCTGAAGCGCGGCCACGACCTTCGCCAGGTCCTCAAGATTTTTGACAAGGCATTGAAAGCCCTCGACTGACGATCAAGGCATCGTGCCGGGATAGCTGGACAGATCGGGCGTGGTCGAATTCCCCTCGCCCAGCACCTTCTGCATGAAGACGGTGTCGAGCCACAGGTCATGCTTGAAGCCGGTTCCGACCAGGCGTCCGGCGGGTTCGAAGCCACAACTGCGATGCACCGCCATGGACGCCTCGCTCGCACCGCCGATGACCGCGATCATCTGGCGAAAACCCAGCGCCTCGCACCGTATCAGCAGTTCTCTCAGCAGAGCCTTCCCGACACCGCGACCGCGAGCCGAAGGGGCGATATAGATGGAATCTTCGACGAGCCATCGATAGGCCGGACGGGTTCTGAAGGCCGATGCATAGGCATAGCCTGCAAGCGATCCCTTTTCATCGACCGCCGCGAGATAGGGATAGCCCTTGGCCTTGAGGGCGGCAAATCTCCCCGACATCTCTTCGAGATCGGGCGAAACGAGCTCATAGCTTGCGGTTCCGTTGACCACGGCGTCTGCGTAGATTGCAGTCACCTGCGGAAGGTCGTCAGGGATCAGATCGCGAATTTCGAGATTCATGCAACTACTCCGGTCAACCTGCTTGTTTATCCACGTGCTGACAGGCGAGACAAGCGCCGGAGTGTAACGGTGACACTGCGATCGATCCCAACACCTTCGCTTTTCGCCGAAGCGGCGGGTGTGTCGGCTTGACTCGCGCTGAAAACCTTGTAATCCCTCGCCGCGAAGAGGAATTCGGTCCATGCACGCTTTCGGGCAACCCTTTGCGGTCTTCCACCCCCTGCAGCAGTCTGCTGCCGGTGGCGCATGCCTTTCTCTTGCATCCACGACCAAGGCCAAAACGACGACGAAAACCGTCTGACGTCTTCGGCCACCGCTCTCTCCCCGGCACGGCCGGGGACAAGGAAGGTTGCGCACCCGTCGCGAGCTTCCCCCTCACCACCCGAGGAGAGACAGAAAGAGAGCATAGACATGGGTTTCAAGATTGCAGTCGTAGGCGCAACCGGCAATGTCGGGCGCGAAATGCTGAACATCCTCTCCGAGCGCGGCTTTCCGGCATCGGAAGTCGTGGCACTTGCCTCGGCGCGCTCGCAGGGCACGGAAGTCTCCTTCGGTGACAAGGTCCTGAAGGTTTCCAACCTCGACAATTACGATTTCTCCGACACGGACATTTGCCTGATGTCGGCCGGTGGCACCATCTCCCAGAAGTGGTCGCCGAAGATCGGCGCGCAGGGCTGCGTCGTCATCGACAACTCCTCGGCCTGGCGTTACGATTCGGACGTTCCGCTGATCGTTCCGGAAGTCAATCCGGACGCCATCGTCGATTTCAAGAAGCGCAACATCATCGCCAATCCGAACTGCTCGACCGCCCAGCTCGTTGTAGCTCTGAAGCCGCTGCATGATGTCGCCAAGATCAAGCGCGTCGTCGTCTCGACCTACCAGTCGGTTTCCGGCGCCGGCAAGGAAGGCATGGACGAACTGTTCACGCAGACCCGCGCCGTGTTCGTCGCCGATCCGGTCGAGTCGAAGAAGTTCACCAAGCGCATCGCCTTCAACGTCATCCCGCATATCGATAGCTTCATGGAAGACGGCTACACGAAGGAAGAGTGGAAGGTTCTGGCCGAGACGAAGAAGATGCTCGATCCGAAGATCAAGGTGACCTGCACTGCCGTGCGCGTTCCGGTCTTCATTGGTCATTCGGAATCCGTCAACATCGAGTTCGAGAACGAGATCACAGCCGATCAGGCCCGCGACATCCTGCGCGAGGCTCCGGGCTGCCTTGTCATCGACAAGCATGAAAACGGCGGCTACATCACGCCCGTCGAATGCGCCGGAGAAGATGCCACATTTATTTCCCGTATCCGCGAGGATGCGACGGTTGAGAACGGTCTCAACATGTGGGTCGTCTCCGACAACCTGCGCAAGGGTGCAGCCCTCAACGCCATCCAGATTGCCGAGCTGCTCGTCAATCGCGGCTTGATCAAGCCCCGCGCAGCCGCTTGATCTATTACTGCAGAGGCTTCCCGATTGAACACGGGAAGCCTCGAACGGCGCTTTCAGCTGAAAGTGATCCGATTTGAGACCTTCACGGCCCTACATTAGCTTTGGACGGATGACAGAGTCATCTTTCACTGGCATGGTGCGGCCGAATCGCCCTCCACAGTCCGTTATGAGGCATCAATGCGACTGACATCCACTTTGTCGGCGGCTCTCGTTTCCGTCGTCGCGCTGTTCGCCGGCACGCAACACGCCGCCGCCGCTGCTTGCAGCAACACCTCCGCTGGCTTTGAAGATTGGAGCGCCGCTTTCAAGCAGCAGGCTGCTGCCCAGGGCTTCAGCCCGCGCATGCTCGATAAGGTTTTCTCCGCGGTCAACTATAGCCGCAGCACCATCAGTGCAGACCGCGGTCAGAAGAGCTTCAAGCTCTCCTTCGATCAGTTCATGCAGAAGCGCGGCGGACAGACTATCATCAACCGCGGCAAGACGATGAAGAAGAACAACGCGGCTCTCTTTGCACGGCTTGAGAAGCGTTATGGCGTCCCGGCAGGTCCGCTGATCGCCATCTGGGGCATGGAGACCGGATTCGGCTCCTTCCTCGGCAAGGAGCACACCCTCTCGGCCGTCGCCACGCTCGCCTTCGATTGCCGCCGCAGCGCATTCTTCACCGACCAGTTCTACGCAGCGCTGGAACTCGTTCAGGCCGGCAACCTCGATGTGAACGCCAAGGGCGCAGCCCACGGCGAAATCGGCCAGACACAGTTTCTGCCGCGCAACGTCATTCGCTTCGGTGTCGACGGTGACGGCGATGGCCATATCGACATGGTCCGTTCGCGCGCCGACGCTCTCGCATCGACCGCAAACTTTTTGCGCGGCCATGGCTGGCAGCCAGGCGCCGGCTATCAGCAGGGTGAGCCGAACTACGCCGCCATCCAGGGTTGGAATGCCGCAAGCGTCTACCAGCAGGCAATTGCCTATATCGGCGCGCGGATCGACGCCGAATAATCGACAAGCAAACGGCGGCCACGGGCCGCCGTTTCGCATTTCAGGTAAAGGTGAAAGTCGATAACAGGCTGATCAATTGCCGGTCTCGGCGCCGAGCCGTTCGAAGTCCCTGGTCTTCGGGTCCATGACCCACAATTCCCCATTGCTGATGTCGAACCAGGCACCGTGGATGCGCAGCTTGCCGCGCTCCTCAAGGATCTTCACGCAAGGGAAAGTCCGCAGATTGGCAATCGAATTTCGGATGGAGATGCGCTCGAGGGCCGTCTGGCGCTCGGCTGGCGTCATGGTGGAGTTGCCCTGGATCTGCTCGGCAGCGGGCGCGACGAGGTTCATCCACTTGCCGATGAAATCTCCCGGCGAGAGTGGCTCGGCGTTCGGATCAAGGGCTGCACGAATACCGCCGCATCGCCCGTGGCCCATGACGATGATGTCCTGCACACGCAAGGCCTGGACGGCGAATTCGAGGGCAGCCGAGGTTGAGTGGTACTGCCCGTCCGGCTCGTAGGGCGGCACCATATTGGCAACATTGCGGACAACGAAGAGCTCGCCCGGAATGGAATCGAAGATCACCTCGGGCGCAGCCCGGGAATCGCAGCACGCAATCACCAGCGTATTGGGCTTTTGCCCCTGCTCGGCAAGGACGCGATAGCGGTCACGCTGATCGTGATACCGGCCGCTCATGAAGTTGCGATAGCCGTTGAGAAGTGCGGAGGGAAATTGGCTCATCGCTACCGATTACAGCGCGTGAACGGCACTGGCAACCAAGTGCCGCCAGAGAATTGCCTGGGAAATCAGGAGCCGCTACCGGGCCTCCGCACGGCGGGATGCAAGAGGCGGCGCATCTGTACCATGGCCATGGGGGTCGAAAGGCTGGAGGCGTCACTCTCCAGAGTCAGCTCGTCACCGCCGCGCTTGGCTGTTTGCATCAGAATTTCGAAGACACTGGACGTCGCCAGTTGCAGCGCTTTTTCTTCGTCCATGCCTTCGAGAAGACGCGCCAGAAAGACGGCGGCCAGGAGATCGCCCAGGCCGTTTGGCGGATTGTCGATGAGCCGGTGCTCGGCGAGCAGGGCCGAGCGACCGCTGAGCAGGAGGTTTCCTGTTCCCTTGGCCATCATTGGCACCGCGGAGGTGACCAGCATGCGTTTCGGTCCGAGATCGCCCGCCGCTTCTATGATCGCCTGATTGCTTGGCAGCTCGCGTCCTGCCATCCACTGCAGTTCATAGCGATTGGGTGTCGCAAGATCGGCAAGCGGAATGAGCCGCTCTCGGATGGCCGTTGCGGTTTCGACCGGCACGTAAAGTCCTCCGAGATCGCCAATCACGGGATCGCACACATAGATCAGATCCGAATTCTTTTCTTTTGCAGCCTCAACGAGACGAGCCACGGCTGCCGGCTGGCGGGCGCTGCCGAAGTATCCGGATAATATCGCGGAAACCTCTCCGAGCCAGGGCGCCCTGATCAGGTCATCGATCACGCTGTCGAAGTCGTCATCGGGAAATCGCAGACGCGTCGCCGGACCATGTCCCGGATGCCAGGGAAGCACGATTGTCGGAAGTGCCCAGACTGGCCGACCCAGGACTTCCAGGGCGAACACGGCGGCTCTGTTGCCCACGGATCCTCGGACCACATGGCTCGAAATGACGATAACTGCACCCTTGCTGAATTCGCGCATTTTATGTGATTCGCTTTCTAAGCCAGCAATCGAACTGGAAAGACACCATCTGGTACAAAAATTTCCTGAATCTTACGAATTTGACCGCATATTTTCGCCTGATTTTTTCCTATTCCTGTTCCATACATACTTTTGCAAGCCATTTGCGTGAAGATGAAGCGCAAAGGCGCGATTTACGGAGGGGTACATGGGCAGGACCGGGTTCAGCAAGCGGGATGAATTGCTGGAAAATGCGGAGCAGATGGCGCGAGAACAGGGCGGTGCCCATGTATCGCCCAAAGTCATATTCGGAAGGGCAAGCAACGACGACCTGGATCGCTACGAAGCGTCCATGCTGGCACGATCGGCCTCGAGAGCCGCAAGTGACATTGCGGGTTGGGATCGCACGACACCCCATATCAGCATCGATACCATCGAGGGCGTGAGCCCGAACGGCATTCCGGTCAGCGTTCTCTCCATCGTCGACCATAACAAGTCCTTCCTCTACGATTCGCTGATGGGCGAGGTGACCAGCCACTATCGCGACATCTATATGGCGGTCCATCCTATCCTTGCCGTGACACCGCGCGGTGACATCTCGCTGTCGAACCCGGACTCCGATCCGGAAGGCGCGATCAAGGTCAGCTATATTCAACTTCATCTGGCGCCGCTCTCAGCGGAGCAGTCCGCCGATTTGATAGGGCGGCTCCAGAACGTGCTGGCGCAGGTCAAGATGGCGGCGACCGACTGGAAGCCCATGCTCAATCTGCTGGAAACAGCGCTTTCCGAGCTTCGGGACCTGTCTGCCGGGCGGACCGAAGCCGAGCGCGACGAGGCGGTTGCCTTCGTCGAGTGGCTGCGCAACAACAATTTCACCTTCCTCGGCATGCGGGAATACACCTATTCGGGCGATGGAGCCGAAGCGACCGTTGAGCGCGACAAGGGCAGCGGCCTCGGCATTCTCTCGGACCCTGATGTTCGCGTGCTTCGCCAGGGGCAGAACCAGGTCACGACGACCCCCGAGATCCTCGCCTTCCTGCAAGGTCCCGACTACCTCATCGTCACCAAGGCGAATGTCAAATCCGTCGTCCACCGCCGCGCCTACATGGACTATGTCGGCATCAAGCGCTTCGGACCGAACGGCAAGGTCGCAGGCGAGCTCCGCATCGTCGGCCTGTTTACAGCCACCGCCTATACGCGCTCGGTCAATCAGATCCCGCTCTTGCGCGCCAAGGTCGAGAAGGTCGTGTCCCATTTCGACTTCGACCCTCGTAGTCATTCCGGCCGCATGCTGCAGAACACGCTGGAAAACTATCCCCGCGACGACCTCTTCCAGATCACACCGGACCTGCTGGCAAAGTTCTGCGAACAGATCAACGATCTCTCCGAACGCCCGCGGGTGCGCGTCTTGCCGCGCATCGACCATTTCGATCGTTTCGTCTCCCTGATCGTTTACGTCCCCCGCGAAGACTACAACTCCATGGTCCGCGAGAAGATCGGCCTCTATTTCCAGTCCGTCTACAAGGGGCATGTTTCAGCCTTCTATCCGGCCTTCCCCGAAGGCGGCGTGGCCCGCGTGCACATTATTATCGGCCGACGCGAAGGGACGACGCCTCAGATCCCCCAGGCGACGCTTGAAGAGGCGGTTCGCCAGATTACCGCTCGCTGGGCGGATCGGTTCGCGGCCCTTGCCGGAAAAGGCGCGCCGACGCTTGAAGTGGGGCAGGCATTCGAGGAAGCCTTTACCCCCGAAGAGGCAGTCAGCGATCTCAAGCACATCAAGGCCTGCATCGCTGGAGCCCCGCTGTCGCTCGAATTCCACCAGGTGACGGACGAGCGCGGCCCGCTTCTCTATCTCAAGATTTTCCACATGGGTGATCATCTGCCCCTGTCGCGTCGTGTCCCTCTGCTTGAAAACCTCGGTTTCCGGGTGATCAGCGAGCGTACCTTCGACATCGGCATCGGTCGCTCCGACGACGACCAGAGCGTTGTCGTTCTCCACGACATGGAACTGCAGGTTCCAGACGGGATAAACTTCGACATCAAACAGCATGCGACGCAGGTTGAAGAGGCCTTTCTTGCCGCCTTTACGGGTGCGGTCGATAACGACGCATTCAACCGCCTGATCCTAGCGGCAAGCGTCACTGCCCGCGAAGCATCGGTACTGAGGGCCTATGCCGCCTATCTCCGGCAGGCCGGCGCGGTCTATCCCCTGACCTACATGGCGGAAACGCTGACGAAGCACCCGGCCATCGCAGCGGACCTGGTGACCCTCTTCAAGAACCGCTTCGATGTCTCGCTGGCTGAGAAAAGCCGCAAGACCCGCCACGCAGAACTGCTTGACGCGCTGGAAAGCAAGCTGAACGACGTCAAGATCCTTGATGAAGACCGCATCGTGCGTCGCTACATCAATGCGATCGAGGCGACACTCAGAACCAATTTCTACCAGAAGGGCTATCAACAGAGCGATCGCCCGATGCTTGCCTTCAAGTTCGATCCGCACAAGCTGGAAGGCCTACCCGAACCGCGTCCGTTCCGCGAAATCTTCATCTACGGCGTCGAGGTCGAAGGCGTCCATCTGCGCTTCGGCAAGGTCGCCAGAGGCGGTCTGCGCTGGTCGGATCGCGCGCAGGACTACCGCACGGAAGTGCTTGGCCTCGTCAAGGCGCAGCAAGTCAAGAATGCCGTGATCGTGCCGGTCGGTGCGAAGGGCGGCTTCTTCCCCAAACAGCTCCCCCCTGCGACCAACCGCGAAGCCTGGTTCGCAGCCGGCACGGAAGCCTACAAGACCTACATCCGCACCCTCCTGTCGATCACCGACAACATCGTTGCCGGTGAGATCGTTCCGCCAGCGGAGACCCTCCGGCCGGATGGCGATGATCCCTATTTCGTCGTGGCCGCCGACAAGGGCACGGCGACCTTCTCCGACACGGCGAACGGCCTCGCTCAGGAAGCCGGCTTCTGGCTCGACGATGCCTTCGCCTCTGGCGGTTCTGCTGGATACGACCACAAGAAGATGGGCATTACCGCCCGCGGCGCCTGGGAAACGGTCAAGCGTCACTTCCGTGAAATCGATACCGACATCCAGAAGACGCCGTTCACCGTGGCTGGCGTCGGCGACATGTCGGGCGACGTCTTCGGCAACGGCATGCTGCTGTCGGAACAGATCAGGCTGATCGCGGCCTTTGACCACCGCGACATCTTCATCGATCCCAATCCCGATCCGGCCATCTCGTTTGCCGAACGCAAGCGGATGTTCAACCTGCCGCGATCCAGTTGGCAGGACTATGACCGCTCGACCCTGTCGGCCGGGGCGATGATCATCTCTCGTGCCGAGAAATCCGTGAAACTCACCCCGGAGGCGGCCGAGGCCATCGGCCTTGCAACGACCACCGCCACGCCGATGGACATCATGACGGCAATCTTGAAGGCGCCGGTCGATCTCCTCTGGTTCGGCGGCATCGGCACCTACATCAAGGCGGCGGCGGAGACCGACGCCGAGGTCGGTGATCGCGCCAATGATGCGATCCGTGTCAGCGCCGCGGATGTCCGCGCCAAGGTCATCGGCGAAGGTGCCAACCTGGGTGTGACCCAGAAGGGCCGTATCGCCTACGCCTTGAATGGTGGCCGCTGCAACTCCGATGCGATCGACAACTCGGCCGGGGTGAATTCCTCGGACGTCGAGGTCAACATCAAGATCGCGCTGAGCCCGGCCATGCTGGAGGGACGTCTGCCACGGGAGAAGCGCAATGTGCTGCTCGCCGAGATGACGGACGAAGTTGCAGATCTCGTGTTGCGCAACAACTATCTCCAGTCGCTGTCGATCTCACTTACTGAAGCCAAGGGCGCCGGCAACCGCGAAGAGCTGAGCCGGCTCATGGATTATCTCGAGGGCATGGGGCGCCTTAACCGCAAGGTCGAGACACTTCCGGATTCCGCAGGCGTCGCAGAGCGCTACGTCTCGGGCAAGGCGCTGACCCGACCGGAAATCGGCGTGCTTCTCTCCTATGCGAAGATCGTGCTCTTCGATCAGTTGATCGAGTCGGATCTTCCGGACGACAGTTATTGCGAGGCGACGCTGTTCAACTACTTCCCGGCCGCCATGCGCGATACCTTTGCGACCGACATCGCTGGACATCGCCTCCGCCGTGAAATCATCGCGACGGTTCTTGCCAACCACGCCATCAACCGTGGCGGCCCCGGCTTTGTCGTTTCAGTCTGCGACGCGACGGGGAGCTCTCCTGACACCGTCGTCAAGGCCGCACTGGTCACCCGCGAGGCGCTCGGTCTGACGCCGCTCTGGGACAAGATCGACGCCCTGGACGCCCGCATCCCGGGGCAGACGCAGAACAGGCTCTACGCGATCATCTCGGAGATCTATGCGGCCATGACCCGGTTGCTGATCGATACCGGCTTCGTCAAGGGATCGATCGGCGATGCCGTGACGCAGTTGAAGGCTGCGGTGGCTTCGGCGTCACCCGTGTTCAAGAAGACGGTTCCGGCCGCCCTTCGCCAGCATTTCGACGACCAGATTGCCGCCCTCATCGAAGCCGGCGCACCGCAAGCCCTGGCGGCTGAGGTCGTCAATCTGCAGACCATGCAGCTGCTGCCCGAGATCCTGCAGATTGCCGAGCGAACCGGCGCCGATTTCGCTGGAGCCATGCGCGGCTTCTTCGCTGTCTCCGAGGCCTTCCGTATCGGCCGCATCATCGAGAATGCCGGACGGATCCAGACGACGGACCACTATGACAGTCTGGCCCTGACGCGCAGCCTCGACCGGATCGGTCAGGCACGCAGACAGATCGTCTGTGTGGCGCTGACGAGCCACGGCCAGGATCCACAACCGGTTCAGGCATGGATCGCGACGGACAAGAACCGTGTCGAGCGGATCGGCAAGGAACTGGCATCGATCGTCGACAGCGGCGAACCGAGCATTTCCAAGCTCGCGGTCGCTGCCGGACTTCTGGGTGATCTTGCACAGGACCACGTGAGGTGACACTGTCCCGGGGCTTTAGAGCCTCTGGGGGATGCCTGTGACGACAAGTGAAGACGTGAAGACCAGCCACGGCCCCATCGACAGGGGTGTCCGTGGCTGGATGTTTTTTGACTGGGCAGCGCAGCCCTTCTTCACCGTAGTCACAACCTTCATCTTCGGTCCGTATTTCGTCTCGCGGATGACCGATGATCCGGTAAGCGCACAGACCGCCTGGAGCAATGCCGCGACGATTTCCGGCGTCATCATTGCCATCCTTGCACCCATTCTCGGTTCAATCGCCGACGAGTCCGGGTCCAGGAAGCCATGGATCGCCTTCTTCGCGCTGATCAAGATCGCCTGCCTCGCCCTTCTCTGGACAGCCGCTCCGGGCTCGCCCGTCGCTCTAGTGATGCTGTTGATGATCCTCGCCAGCATCGCGGCGGAATTTTCCATCGTCTTCAACGATTCCATGATGCCGCGCCTCGTCAGCCAGCAGGATGTCGGGCGGGTGTCCAACATTGCCTGGGGCATGGGCTACATGGGCGGCATGATCGTGCTGATCTTCGTGGTGCTCTTCCTTGCCGGCAACCCGACGACCGGAAAGACGCTGATCGGGTTCGATCCGCTGTTCGGGCTGGACCCAGCAGCCGGCGAGGATGCTCGCATCACCGGCCCGATTTCCGCGGTCTGGTATCTGATCTTCATCTTGCCGATGTTCTTCTTCACCCCGGATGCAGCGAAGGGCAAAGCTTTGGGCGCGGCCGTCCGGTCGGGTCTTCGCGAGATCCGCTCGACACTTGGCGAATTACGCCACCGCAGCAATATCCTGCGTTTCCTCATCGCCCGGATGATCTACCAGGACGGCGTCAACGGACTTCTCGTGCTGGGCGGTGTCTTCGCTGCCGCCATGTTCGGCTGGTCGACGATGGAAATCGGCATCTACGGGATCATCCTCAACATCGTCGCGATCTTCGGCTGCCTCGTGGCCGGTCGCGTGGATAGGGCACTCGGCTCCAAAGTGGTGGTCCTGGTGAGCTTGGGATTGCTGATCATTGCCACCTTCGGGATCATCTCGACCGGCGTCGACTTCACCCTCTTCGGGCTGGTGAGCCTGCCCATCACAGGTACCGACGGACTGTTCGCCACCCCCGCCGAAAAGGCCTATGTCCTCTACGGCCTGTTGATTGGCATGTCCTTCGGCCCTGTCCAGGCCTCGTCGCGCTCCTATCTCGCCCGCAGCGTCGAACTGCACGAAGCCGGCCGTTATTTCGGTATCTACTCCTTGTCAGGTCGCGCGACGAGCTTCCTCGCGACGCTCTGCTTTTCGGTGGTAACGGCCTGGTCGGGCTCGCCACGCGCCGGCATGGCCACACTGCTGGTTTTTCTGATTGGCGGCCTCGTCCTTCTCTTGAGGACGAATTACCCGGCAACGGACAAGGGGACGAGCCTATAAAAAATGGCCGGTGGATCGCCCCACCGGCCATTTGTTTTCATCAGCGATCGGGCTTCCTCAATGGCGGAAGTGACGGACGCCGGTAAAGACCATCGCCACGCCGTGCTCGTCGGCGGCTGCAATCACTTCTTCGTCCCGCATTGAACCACCGGGCTGGATGACAGCCGTGGCACCTGCTGCGATCGCGGCCAGAAGACCGTCAGCGAAGGGATAGAATGCCTCGGATGCAACGGCCGAACCCTTGGTCAGCGGTGCCGCAAGGCCAAGCGCCTTGGCAGCGTCTTCGGCCTTCAGCGCTGCAATGCGGGCGGAATCGACGCGGCTCATCTGGCCGGCGCCGATGCCGGCGGTCTGGCCGTCCTTGGCGTAGATGACGGCATTCGACTTCACGTGCTTGGCGATCTTGAAGGCGAACTTCATATCCTCGAGCTCGGTGGCGGTCGGCGCGCGCTTGGTCACCACCTTGAGGTCGAGATCCTCGACCATGACATTGTCGCGGCTCTGGACAAGCAGACCACCGGAGACCGTCTTGGCCATGACGCCGCGGGCGCGCGGATCGGGCAGGGCGCCCGTGGTCAGCAAGCGCAGGTTCGGCTTGGCGGCGATGATCGCCTTGGCCTCGTCGGTGACTTCAGGCGCAATAATGACTTCGGTGAAGAGCTTGACGATTTCCTGCGCGGTCTCGGCATCGAGGAGCTGGTTGAGCGCGATGATGCCGCCGAACGCCGAGGTGCTGTCGCAGGCGAGCGCTCGCTTGTAGGCCTCGACCAGGCTTGAACCTGTCGCGACGCCGCAAGGATTGGCATGCTTGATGATCGCGCAGGCCGGGCCGTTTTCCGGCGGGAATTCGGCGACGAGTTCGAACGCCGCATCCGTATCGTTGATGTTGTTGTATGAAAGCTGCTTGCCCTGCAGCAGCGTCGCGGTCGCAACACCGGGACGGTTGTCGCCGGTGACATAGAAGCCCGCGCTCTGATGCGGGTTCTCGCCGTAGCGCATCTTTTCTTTCAAGACGCCGCCAACGGTCCGGTAGGCAGGCATCTCGATCTCGAGCGCTTCTGCAAACCAGTTGGAGATCGCAGTGTCATAGGCAGCGGTGCGGGCATAAGCTTTGGCCGCAAGCCGTTGGCGCAGCGCATAGGTCGTCTGGCCGTCATTTTCGGAGAGCGCGGCAATCACCTCAGCATAGTCGGCAGCATCGGTGACGACCGTGACATAGGCGTGGTTCTTCGCCGAAGCGCGGATCATGGCCGGTCCACCAATGTCGATGTTTTCAACGGTGGTCGGATAGTCGCCACCGGCCGCGCGAACCTGCTCGAAGGGATAGAGGTTGATCACCGAGAGATCGATGGCTTCGATGCCATGCGCCTTCATCGCCTCGACATGCTCTGCATCATCCCGGATCGACAGCAGACCACCATGGACCAGCGGATGCAGCGTCTTGACGCGGCCATCCATGATCTCGGGGAAGCCCGTGATCTCGGAGACGTCGATGACCGGCAAGCCGGCCGCAGCAAGAGCCTTGTGGGTGCCGCCAGTCGACAGAAGACGTACGCCGCGCTGGTGCAGCGCCTGCGCGAATTCGACGATACCGGTCTTGTCGGACACCGAGAGAAGTGCGGTACGCACGCGCACGAGGTCAGGGGCGGGGATCTTTTTGGAAACGACGGCCATGGTTCACTCCGAGCTGGCGGGCGCCCGGAAATGCGGCAGCGGGCGCGATGCCGCCGCCTAGCACAGCTTCACCTGTGAGGAAACCGCAAGATGCCCGCCATCAGGCGTGATGCGCGAGAAACCAGCGTATTTCCGGCCCCTCGAAGACGATCTCCAGCTGCTGCGACGGACGGATGCCCGAAACATCGGCGAAGAAGACATCTTCACCAATGGCGATTTCGCCGACGGGGATGGAGAAGGACCAGCTCTCGCCATCAGGAGCCACCAGCCTGATCTTCCGATCGTCGGAACGCTCGACGGTGATTGTCGGATGAACATGGAAACGCGCAATGACCTCTGCACCCGGCAGATTGGGAGTCGGCAGGCCGTCCGGCAACAGCAGGCGGTCCCGCCCGGCGATCTTGGTGCCCTGCTCGTTGATCCGGATCTCTCGCTCATGCAGGACACCGAAGCGCTTCACATAGCCGTCGTGCCGTGCCGACAGCCGGTCACTGCCATCGGGACCGGTCTGTCGTTCGACCTCGATTTTGGAGGGGCCCGACAGCATGATCGTGCCGAGGCGGGACGACTGCGCGATCCGCGCCGAGGAAACGTCACCAATGCACACGGTGCTATGGGCAGCCGTAGCACGCGCCAATTGACGGAGCCGCTCCCCTGCAAAGCGCGGTGAGCCGCTATTGATGAGGAAACGGTTCCGTCCGGAGGACAATTCGAACGAGAGACAACCGGCGTGGGCCGTGCTCGAAAGCCGTGCCGAGAGGGGTTTGCCGGTATCGACCAGGATCGTCGTGTCACCACCGGAAAGCCGCTGATAGCCCCCATGCGGCAAGGCCTTGAAGGGCTGCCCTGCCGTCTCGTCATATCTGAGAACACTCATGAGATCGGTGGCCAGCGAGGAACTTGCACCGTTGAACAGAGCCACATCGCCGCTGCTGTGGCGGAAGAAACGCACGGCCGGGTACATGCGGTCGATGACCGGAATAAGCTTGGCGGGAACCTCATGACCGAGATTGATATAGCTTTGGCGCAGAGGCAGAAGGTCGAAAAGCAGATCGACAGAGGCCTGCGGATTGCGCGAGACATGGCTTCCATCCGCCAGAACCTGCCGCTCAAGCTCCCGGTCAAGCAACCGTCCCGCGCGGCGGACTGCCGCCGGACGCGCCTCGGCTGCGATCGACGCCATGGCGATGGCGATGCGCGCCTTGAGGCGCGGGAGACCGTCGGGCATCGAATCGGCACGGCGCTGAAGGTGGCGCACCTGGTGCCCAAGTGAGGACGTGAACCGACGGTAGAAGCCCGCATCGGCTTCGTGCAGCACGATCGGTGAATGCGAAAGCCAGCTGATGATCCGCCGGGACACGACCTCATTGTCCCAGGCGACACCCTTGCTACGGCCGCCATGCAGGCTGATCCACTGGTCCGTGATCCATCGCGCGTTGTCGCAGGCGGCAGCCGTCTTGTCGGCGCGAATATGGCGCAGCCAGCCAAAACCGTGCAGGCGGCGTGCAAACTGGACGGACGGCAGCTCCAGTTCGAAGGGAGATTGACCCTCGGTATCCAGAACACGCCCGGCGAGTGGAAAGCGCCCGTTGACGATCTCATCCGCCACAAACGAGTCGATCGCCCTGAGATCTGTCGGTGCCACGACGACTCGGTTCACGCGGAAAGCACCGCGCTGCACCGCCGAAGGCATAACGATGGCAGCCGCCTGCCGCATGCGTCGCCAGGTTTCGGCGACGTGTAGCGAAATCAGTCGGACGCGATCATTGATTCGCATAATGGTTCCTGTCACCAGATCATGATGATCCAGCCATTCCGGTTGTCCGAGCCCGAGCAATGCGAAGGGATAGCGCCTTCGGGCTCCTGGCGATGGGCACGAAATGACAAGTCATATCGCCGTGCCCCGTTCATGCGGAGCAACGGTCCACGTTCACGCAGACTTCCCAACAGGTTTATTGAGATATTAGTTAAGTTTTAGCAATGACCGCGGCGTAGAAGCCATCAAGCCCGCCATTTTCTCGAAGCATGTCGGGCGTGGTCCTGAACTCACCCTTAGCGGTGATCGCTGCTTCCAGCCCGGGCCAGTCGGCCGGATCGATCGGCTGCAGGCGCAGGTCAGGGATCTCCGCCAACACCCGGGCAACAATCTCTTCGCCTTCGGAAGGGTCAATGGAGCAGTTGGAAAAGACCAGACAGCCACCCGGCTTCAACAGTGTTACGGCGTGACGCAGCAACTTCTCCTGCAGCTCGGCGAGCTTGGCGATATCGGCCGCATTCTTCGTCCAGAGAACATCCGGGTGGCGACGCGTCGTGCCGGTCGATGAACAGGGTGTATCGAGCAGGATCGCATCGAACGTCTCGTTCTCGTCGAGGTCGAGCAGGTTCGCACACCGGATTTCGACCGAAACTCCCAGGCGCTGGAGATTGGACTCCAGACGCTTCAGGCGCGACTTCGATTGCTCGACGGCCAGAACATCGCCGCCGGCGAGCACCAGCTGTGCCGTCTTGCCGCCAGGTGCGGCGCAAAGATCAGCAACCCGTTTTCCTGTGAGATCACCGAACAACTTTGCCGGAATCGCGGCGGCGGCATCCTGCACCCACCACTCACCATCCTCGAAACCTTCGAGCGCGGTCACCGAGCCACGAAACCGCTCGAGACGGACACTGCCGGTCGGCAAAACCTGTCCGCCAAGCCGCGCAGCCCAGCCGGCTGCATCCGACTTTACGGTCAAATCGATCGTCGGGGACTCCAGCTGGGACGCAGCGATCGCAAGTGCTCGCTGATCACCATAGACTGCCGTCAGGCGCGCCATAAACCAATCCGGCATGCAGGGAAGATCATCCACGGCAGCGAGAAGCTCCGCCTTCTCACGACCGATGCGGCGCAGGATGGCATTCACCAGCTTCGAGAAACGACGGCTTCTGGGATCGCCATTGGCCTGCTCCACGGCAAGGTCAACAGCCGAATGATCGGGCACATCGAGATAGAGCATCTGCGCCGCAGCCACGATCAGAAGGTGATGCAGGGAGCGGGCACCGTCCGGCAGCGGAGTGTCTAGCAGTTCCGCAATTATCGCCTCGATCCGCGGCAGATGGCGCAGTGCGCTCTGAAGGATGGCCTTCACGAGGCCGCGATCGGCATCGTTCAACGGCAAAAATGCAGGATTGCCATGCTCTGAATCCAGCATGCCGTCGAGCGACGTTTTCCGATCAATTACCGCTGCCAGGATCCGGCTTGCGGCAATTCGGGCTTCGAGCCCCGGCTTCAAGGGCTGCCGAGAGGCATGATCTCCATGCTTCCTGTTGCCATTGTGCTTGCTTTTCGGTTTGCCCGTCGATGTGTCGTTCAAGACCATGGTCCCTTGGGTGGTTCGGCTTTACCGCGTCCCCAACCGGTGGTCGGAACAGAACGCGCAGTGCGCGTTGCCTTAACAGGGGCCTCAGGCGGCGTCGATCCCCCAGGCCGGATATCGCTCATGGCCATTAGCGCTTCGATACGATTGCGCGTGTTGGGATGGGTCGAAAAGAGGTTGTCCATCCGCTGGCCGTTCAAGGGATTGATGATGAACATATGGGCGGTCGCCGGATTGCGCTCCGCCTCCACATTCTCGATGTGAGACGCGTCGCCGGCGATCTTCTGCAGAGCCGATGCGAGCCAGCGGGGCTGCCCGCAGATCTCCGCCCCGCGGCGGTCGGCCGCATATTCGCGCGTCCGGCTGATTGCCATCTGGACCAGCATGGCAGCCAGCGGGGCAACAATCATCGCGATGAGGACACCGACCAAGCCGAGCGGATTGTTGCGATCGTCACGCCCGCTGGAAAACAGGAAGGCGAAGTTCGACAGCATCGAGATCGCACCCGCCAGTGTGGCGGTGATGGTCATGGTGAGCGTGTCGCGGTTCTCGATATGGGCCAGCTCGTGGGCCATGACACCTGCGACCTCTTCCGGGCTGAGCCGCTGCAACAGTCCGGTGGAAGCAGCAACGGCTGCATTCTGCGGATTGCGCCCTGTCGCAAAGGCATTCGGCTGCGGGTTGTCGAAGACATAGACCTTTGGCATGGGCAGACCGGCATTGCGGGCCAGATCCCGCACCATGACGTAGAATTCGGGAGCCGTCCGCTCATCGACCTCCTGGGCGCGATAGGCGCGAAGCACCATCTTGTCAGAATTCCAATAGGAAAAGAAGTTCATGCCCGCGGCGATGACGAAGGCAATCATCATGCCGCCCCTGCCACCGATCAGGAAGCCGACGCCCATGAAGAGGGCGGTCATGAAGGCGAGCAGCATGGCAGTCCGCATGGTATTCATGTCGTGGTCCTCTAAAAGCAGCGCTCTTGGCAATTCTGTTGCCGTTTTCGCCTGTTGATTTAAAAAGCGCCGACCCCAATTTCAATGTTTGCGCATGAAATGCCGTCTCAGCAAAGGACGATGTGATGTCAGAAGATCGTGAAGCCGAAGTCAGTGTCGAAGAAATGCCGCGTGAACTGAGCCCGGCTGCGAAACGGGCACTCGCGGAAGCGGAGGAGCGACGCCGGAAGGAGGAGGCTCAGCAGATGCCGCCCGAAATTGGCGGACGCGGTGGTGCCGATCCTGCGCGCTTCGGAGATTGGGAGATCAAGGGTCGCGCGATCGATTTTTAAGGAATAATTACCCATTGATTTGCGTCGGATATCGGAATACATTCCTATAATGTTCCGATCAGCACTTGTTCCTTTGACAGTTTTCCCGATGCTGGCGTCCGAAGCGCCGGTAAGCGCATCCAGCCGCCAGATCGAAGGGCCTGTTACGGCCGAGGTCGTGAAGATCATCGATGGCGACACGGTCCTTGTGGAAGCAATGCCTTGGCCAGATCACAAGGTTAGCACCTATGTGCGCCTGCGCGGCATCGATGCGCCCGAGCTGCGGTCGAAATGCCCCGCCTTTCGTGAGGCGGCCCTTGAGGCGAAGAGCGAGCTCACGAGCCTGGTCGCGGGCGAGCGGATGGTGCAGTTGACCGCAATCTCCGGCGACAAGTATTTCGGCCGCGTAGTCGCCGATCTCAAATTGTCGAATGGCACTCGAGCGGCGGAGCTTCTCCTACAGGCAGGTCTGGTCGAGCCCTATAACGGGCGGACGAAAAGCAAGCGGCCATGCCCAAATGACTGACACGAAAAAGGGGCTCCCGGCGGAAGCCCCTCTTTTGATTGAGATCTGTTTTGATCAGGCGATCTTGTTCTGGCGGTTCGCGATCAGGTCGTCCACGACAGCCGGATCGGCCAGCGTCGAGGTATCGCCAAGCGCGCCGAAATCGTCCTCGGCGATCTTGCGCAGAATGCGGCGCATGATCTTGCCCGAGCGCGTCTTCGGCAGACCGGGTGCAAACTGGATCTTGTCCGGCGTCGCGATCGGACCGATTTCCGTCCGCACATGCTTCACCAGATCGGCTCTGAGCGCGTCATTGCCCTCGTGACCCGACATCAGGGTGACATAGCAATAGATGCCCTGGCCCTTGATTGCGTGTGGATAGCCGACGACGGCCGCTTCGGAAACGAGGTGGTGCGAAACCAGAGCCGATTCGACTTCCGCCGTTCCCAGGCGGTGACCGGACACGTTCAGGACGTCATCGACGCGGCCCGTGATCCAGTAATACCCGTCTTCGTCCCGGCGGCAGCCGTCACCCGTGAAGTACTTGCCCTTGTAGGTGGAGAAGTAGGTCTGCACATAACGGTCGTGGTCGCCATAGACGGAGCGTGCCTGACCAGGCCAGCTGTCGGTGATGCAGAGATTGCCGTCGGTCGCCCCCTCCAGAACATTGCCTTCATTGTCGACAAGCTCAGGCTTGATCCCGAAGAATGGCTTGGTTGCCGAACCCGGCTTGAGATTGGTCGCACCCGGCAGCGGCGTGATCATGATCCCGCCGGTTTCGGTCTGCCACCAGGTATCGACAACAGGCGACTTCTGCTCGCCGACGACATTGTAATACCATTCCCAGGCTTCCGGATTGATCGGCTCGCCGACGGAACCCAGAAGACGGAGCGACGAACGGTCCGAACGCTTGACGAAATCGTCACCCGCACCCATCAGCGAGCGGATCGCGGTCGGTGCGGTGTAGAAGATGTTGACCTTGTGCTTCTCGATCACTTCCCAGAACCGTCCCTGATCGGGGAAGGTCGGAATGCCTTCGAACATCAGCGTCGTCGCGCAGTTCGAAAGCGGCCCGTATACGATGTAGGAGTGCCCGGTGACCCAGCCGACATCGGCCGTACACCAGTAGACGTCCCCATCGTGATAGTCGAAGACATATTCATGCGTCATCGAGGCATAGACAAGGTAGCCGCCCGTCGTGTGCATGACACCCTTCGGCTTGCCCGTCGAACCGGAGGTGTAGAGGATGAACAGCGGATCTTCTGCCTTCATCTTCACCGGCGGGCAGTCTGCCTTGACCGTATGCACTTCCTGATGATGCCAGATGTCGCGGCCCGGTGCCCAGCCGATCTTGCCACCGGTGCGGCGCACGACCAGAACCTTGTTGACGATGACATACTGCTTGGCGGCGATGTCGATCGCGATGTCGGTGTTTTCCTTGAGCGGCACCGGCTTGCCGCCGCGAACGCCCTCATCGCAGGTAATCACGAAGGTTGATTCGCAGTCGACGATACGGCCTGCGAGTGCTTCCGGCGAGAAGCCGCCGAAGACGACCGAATGGATGGCACCGATGCGGGCGCAGGCCAGCATTGCATAGGCCGCTTCCGGAATCATCGGCATGTAGATGGTCACGCGATCACCCTTCTTGACGCCGTGCTTCTTCAAGACGTTCGCCATACGGCAAACATGCTCGTAGAGCTCGTTATAGGTGATCTTCTTGTCGATATAGGGGTTGTCGCCTTCCCAGATGATGGCGGTCTGTTCGCCATGCGTCTTCAGGTGGCGGTCGATGCAGTTATAGGAGACGTTGGTGAGGCCGTCTTCGAACCACTTGACGGGAACCTTGCCCTTGAAGGACGTATTCTTGACCTTCGTATACGGCTTGAACCAGTCGATCCGCTTGCCGTGTTTGCCCCAGAACTTCTCGGGGTCCTCGATGCTCTCCTGATACCATTTCTGGTATTTGTCATCATCGATCAGGGCGCGGGTTTTTGCCGATTTCAGCACCGGATAGGTTTTGGCTGACATGAACTCCTCCTCATGTTGACGGGCCACTAATGGCGACCAGGACCGTCCTCCCCGGCCTATCGCCGCCATTCATAGCAGGTGCAACATGGCCAGCAATTAGACAAAGGTCATTCGTGACTTCGCGAATTGCAATTTCGTTACATAATCGCTATAAGGACGCCGAATTCCCGGAAATAGTGGTTTAAACCCACGGCCCGCGACAACCGGCGCGGACCCTCAGAAGGATTGTATCCATGGCCCAGACACTGCTCATGCCGAAGGCGACCGCTGTATGGCTCGTCGACAATACCGCGCTGTCATTCGATCAGATCGCGCAGTTCTGCAAGCTGCACCCGCTCGAGGTGAAGGCAATTGCAGACGGCGAAGCAGCTCAGGGCATCAAGGGCCTCGACCCGATCGCAACCGGCCAGCTCTCGCGCGACGAGATTGGCCGCGCTGAAAAGGACGTGAACTACAAGCTGAAGATTTCCGAGCCGAAGGTCCGCGTCCCCGACTCGAAGCGCCGCGGCCCGCGTTATACGCCGGTCTCGAAGCGTCAGGATCGTCCGAATGCCATCCTCTGGCTGGTTCGCAACCATCCGGAACTGAAGGACGCCCAGATCTCGCGTCTCGTCGGCACCACCAAGTCGACGATCGAGCAGATCCGGGAGCGCACGCACTGGAACTCGGCCAACCTCGCACCGATGGACCCGGTCACGCTTGGCCTCTGCAGCCAGATCGACCTCGATCTCGAAGTCGAAAAGGCATCGAAGGGTCGTCCGCTGCCGACCGCTGCCGAACTCGGCGCGACTCTGCAGTCTGCAAGCGAGACCGAAAACCTCGGCTTCAGCTACGAGCGCGAAGAAGAGAAGGAAATCGACGCCAACGCCGTCTTCGCCAAGCTGCAGTCGCTCAAGTCCGACCGCAAGAATGACGACGAAGACGACCAGTACTGATCAGAGATCGGTACAAGCGATGCGCCCCGGCAGCCCAAGGCGGCCGGGGTTTTTTCTTGCCCGCCTGATGGTTCAGGCGCTTGCAACCGCTTTGGCGGATGCCGGGACCTGACCATGGGCCTGCAACACGGCCGTGATCTCGTCGAGGATTGCAGGATCGTCGATCGTCGCGGGCATCTTCCAAGGCAGACCGTCGGCGATCTTCTGCATCGTGCCACGCAGGATCTTGCCCGAGCGCGTCTTCGGTAGACGATCGACCATCAGTACCATCTTGAAAGCTGCCACTGGTCCGATTTCGTCGCGCACCAACTGAACGACTTCCTTGGCGATCACAGCATGGTCGCGATGCACATTCTTCTTCAGGATCAGGAAGCCGCAGGGGATCTGTCCCTTCAATTCGTCGGCAATCCCGATAACAGCGCATTCCGCCACATCGGGATGCATGGCGCAGACCTCTTCCATGGCACCGGTCGAGAGACGGTGACCAGCGCAATTGATGATATCGTCGGTCCGCGCCATGACGAAGACATAGCCATCTTCGTCAATGACGCCGGCATCCGCCGTCTTGTAGTAGCCGGGGAACTCTTCGAGGCAAGAGGCGCGAAAACGTTCGTCGGCATTCCAGAAGGTAACCAGACAACCCGGAGGAAGGGGAAGCTTCGCGACGATGTTTCCAAGCGTGCCAGGAGCGACCGGATGTCCTGCGTCGTCGAGCACTTCGAGCGTGTAACCCGGCATGGCCTTGGTTGGTGATCCGTGTTTCACGGGAAGCAGCCCCAGGCCCGCCGGGTTTGCGGCGATCGCCCAACCTGTTTCCGTCTGCCACCAATGGTCGATGACAGGAATTTTCAGGATCCGTTCTGCCCATTTCAGCGTTTCCGGATCGGCCCGCTCACCGGCCAGGAAGAGTGCGCGAAGACCGGAGATGTCATAGCGCGCGACATGTTCGCCCTCGGGGTCGTCACGACGGATCGCACGGAAGGCCGTCGGCGCCGTGAACAGCGCCTTCACATCATGGTCGCTCACCACACGCCAGAAGGTGCCGGCATCCGGCGTGCCCACCGGCTTGCCCTCGAAGATCACGGTGGCATTGCCGGCCAAGAGCGGACCATAGACAATGTAGGAATGGCCGACGACCCATCCGATGTCGGAGGCGGCCCAGAAGACTTCTCCAGGCTTGACGCCGTAGATGTTCTTCATGGTCCAGTTGAGAGCGACCATATGGCCGCCATTGTCGCGCACCACGCCCTTGGGCTGACCGGTCGTTCCCGATGTATAGAGAACGTAAAGCGGGTCGGTCGCGGCCACCGGCACGCATTCGACAGACGAGCCGTTGATCTTTTCCTGTTCGATCGCCTGGGCCAGATCGACATCGCCATGCTCGTAGCGAAGGGGCGCATGATACTGGTCGCGCTGCAAAATCAGACAGTAATCGGGCTTCACCTTAGCCATGTCGATTGCCTGGTCGAGCATCGGCTTGTAGGGGACGATACGTCCAGGCTCGAGACCGCAGCTCGCGCCGATAACCACTTTGGCGCCGGAATCGTCGATGCGGGTCGCGAGCTCATGCGCCGCAAAGCCGCCGAAGACCACGGAATGCACGGCGCCGATACGCGCGCAGGCAAGCATCGAGAAGACGGCTTCCGGGATCATCGGCATGTAGATGATGACCCTATCGCCCTTCGCGACGCCGTGATTGCGCAAGACGGCCGCTATCGCAGAGACTTCCGTCAGCACCTGGTCATAACTGTAACGTGCCGTTTGACCGGTCATTGGACTGTCATAGATGACGGCCGTATCAGCACCACGCCCGGCTTCCACATGACGGTCGATGCAATTGTAGCAGGTATTGGTCTCTCCACCGGGAAACCAGCGACCATAGGTGCCTTGTGAGGCGTCGAAGACCGCGTCCGGCGCCTTGAACCAATGAACCTGTTCCGCAGCCGTGGCCCAGAAGCCCTCCGGATCTGCTGTCCAGGAATCGTAGATGTCCTGATAGCTCTCGCGCATGTCGATCCTCCCATGACAACGCTTGAGGCTTTCGCCTTTGGCATCATTTTAGGATCGACGAAGGAAGGAGGAAAGAGAGACCAAAGCGCTATGCCGAAGGTCTAAGGCAACTTAACGTGTGCCAAAAATTGCCGATCCGACTCTGACGCTCGTTGCTCCAAAGCCGATGGCGGTCTCGAAATCGCCGGACATGCCCATCGACAGCTTCGAAAGCCCGTTTTCTTCGGCGAGTTTGGTAAGCAGAGCGAAATGTGGCCCGGGATTCTCATCGACCGGCGGGATGCACATGAGGCCCTCGACTTGCATCGCAAGTTCATCGCGGCAAAGCGCGACAAAAGACCCAACATCATCGGGCGCAATCCCCGCCTTCTGAGGCTCGAGACCGGTGTTGACCTGGATGTAAAACCGTATCGACCGGCCCTGCCGCTTTGTCTCCTCTGCGAGCGCTCGGGCGATCTTCTCGCGATCGACTGTCTCGATGACATCGAACAGCGCGACAGCATCGGCTGCCTTGTTCGACTGAAGCGGGCCGATCAGATGCAGTTCGAGATCAGGGGTTTCCGCCTTCAGATCAGGCCATTTCCCCTGGGCTTCCTGCACGCGGTTTTCCCCGAACACCCGCTGACCCTCGACAATCGTCGGGCGGATATGTTCGGCATCGAAGGTCTTGGAAACCGCGACGAGTGAAATCGAATCCGGCTCACGACCTGCCTCCTGCGCAGCCTTTGCGATTTTGCCCCGGACGTCCTGGAGCCGCTCTTCAACCGACATGCCCAACCCTCGTTTTCATCTGCCCGATATCTGGTGTCATCAGATCTTTCGGCAAGGGGTTAAAGGCAGGCTGCGGCCATGGCAAGCGCTTGGCGGGAAAGGCCTTGCGAATGCCTCAAAAACTTGACGCTTGGCCGGTTTCATGATGAAGGTCGGCCCTCTCTTTTTGATGCTATTCCCGGAAATGCGATCCATGGCTACCGAACGTTACAATCCGCGCGACGCCGAGCCCCGTTGGCAGGCGAAATGGTCCGAAGACAAGGTCTTCGAGACCGACAATGCCGACCCGCGCGAGAAATACTACGTGCTTGAGATGTTCCCCTATCCGTCGGGACGCATCCATATGGGCCATGTCCGCAACTATGCGATGGGCGATGTCGTCGCACGCTACAAACGCGCACGGGGCTACAATGTGCTGCATCCGATGGGCTGGGACGCCTTCGGCATGCCGGCGGAAAATGCCGCGATGAAGAACAAGGTCCACCCCAAGGCCTGGACCTATGAGAACATCGCGACCATGCGCGGTCAGCTGAAGTCCATGGGCCTGTCGCTCGACTGGTCGCGCGAATTCGCGACCTGTGACGTCGACTACTACCATCGCCAGCAGCACCTCTTCCTGGACTTCCTGGAAAAGGGCCTGGTCTATCGAAAGAACTCCAAGGTCAACTGGGACCCGGAAGACATGACCGTGCTCGCCAATGAGCAGGTCATCGATGGCCGTGGATGGCGCTCCGGCGCGCTGGTCGAACAGCGGGAACTGACCCAGTGGTTCTTCAAGATCACCGACTTCAGCCAGGACCTGCTCGACGCACTCGACGAACTCGATAACTGGCCGGAAAAGGTCCGGTTGATGCAGAAGAACTGGATTGGCCGCTCGGAAGGCATGGCCATCCGCTGGGAAGTCGCCTCCGGCAGCGAAGCCGGCGAAGTGACCGTTTACACCACCCGGCCCGATACCCTCTTTGGCGCATCTTTCCTGGCAATCGCCGCTGATCACCCCTTGGCCAAGGAAGCCGCCGCGCACGACGCAGCCGTAGACGCCTTCTGCCAGGAATGCCGCCATGCAGGCACGTCGCTCGCAGCACTGGAGACGGCCGAGAAGAAGGGTATCGACACCGGTATCCGCGTGAAGCACCCGCTCGATGCGAACTGGGAGCTGCCGGTCTATGTCGCGAACTTCGTGCTGATGGAATACGGCACGGGCGCGATCTTCGGCTGCCCCTCCGGCGACCAGCGCGACCTCGATTTCGCCCGCAAATATGACCTGCCCTTCGTCCCGGTTGTTATGCCGAGGGATGGTGACGCCGCAAGCTTTACAGTCGGCGACACCGCGTTCACCGATGACGGCGTGATGATCAATTCGCGCTTCCTGGATGGGCTCTCGACAACGGAAGCCTTCGAGGAGGTCGCGAACCGTCTGTCGTCGCAGCAGCTGAACGGTGCACCGCAGGGCGAACGCAAGGTCAACTTCCGTCTGCGCGACTGGGGCATCTCCCGCCAGCGCTATTGGGGCTGCCCGATCCCGGTCATCCATTGCGACGATTGCGGCGTCGTGCCCGTCCCGAAGAAGGACTTGCCGGTGAAGCTGCCTGACGACGTCAGCTTCGACAAGCCGGGCAATCCTCTCGACCGTCACGCGACCTGGCGACACGTTGCCTGCCCCCACTGCGGCAAAGACGCCCGTCGCGAGACGGACACCATGGATACCTTCGTCGATTCGAGCTGGTATTTCGCGCGTTTCACGGCACCCTGGGAGGACAATCCGACGGATCCCGCCGTTGCCAACCGCTGGCTGCCGGTCGACCAGTATATCGGCGGCATTGAGCACGCGATCCTGCACCTGCTCTATTCGCGCTTCTTCACGCGCGCCATGCGCGAAACCGGTCATCTCGATCTGAAGGAACCCTTCAAGGGCCTCTTCACCCAGGGCATGGTCGTGCACGAAACCTACAGCATCGGCGAAGGTCTGCAGCGCGAGTGGGTCGCCCCGGCAGATCTGCGTATCGAAGAGACGGATGGTGCACGTCGCGCGTTCCTGCTCAGCAATGGTCAGGAAGCCAGGATCGGCTCGATCGAAAAGATGTCGAAGTCGAAGAAGAATGTCGTCGATCCCGATGACATCATCGGCTCCTACGGTGCCGATACCGCTCGCTTCTTCGTTCTCTCAGACTCGCCGCCGGATCGTGACGTAATCTGGTCGGAATCCGGCGTCGAGGGCGCACACCGCTTCGTTCAACGCGTCTGGCGTCTCGTGTCGGAAGCTGCCGAGCGGTTGAAGTCCGTACCTTCGAATCCGGCTAAGGACGGCGACGGACTGGTAATCTCGCAGGCGGCGCACAAGACCTTGAAGGCTGTCCAGGGTGACCTCGACAAGCTGGCCTTCAACAAGGCGATTGCGCGCATCTACGAGCTGGTCAATGCGCTGGCTGCACCGCTGACGAATGTTGCGGCAGGGCAGGGAGATGCAGCTTACGTTGCAGCTGCCCGCAATGCAGCAGAGATCCTGGTACATCTGATCGCGCCAATGACGCCGCATCTCGCCGAGGAATGCTGGTCAGTTCTCGGAAATGACGGCCTGATCGCCAAGACAGACTGGCCTCAGTTCGACGAGGCGCTGGTCGCCGAAAACGAGATCGTTCTGCCGGTGCAGATCAATGGTAAGAAGCGTGCCGAATTGACAATCGCGCGCGACGCAGACCAGAATGCCGTCCAGGAAGCCGTTCTGGCGCTCGACGCCGTCAAGGCCGTTCTCAATGGCCAGGCCCCGAAGAAGATCATCGTTGTCCCGCTAAGGATCGTGAACATTGTCCTCTGAATTCAAGCCTTCCAAGCTGCTTCGGCGCTCGGTTCTGATCGGCGCGGCTCTGCTGATGGCGGGCTGCCAGGCTCGTCCGCTCTATCAGGATACCAATGGCGAAACCCGCGGCGCATTGGCTGCGATCGCCTATTCCGAAGCGACCAGCCGCATCGGCCTCGAGACGCGCAACCGATTGATCTTCTTGACCAGCGGCGGTGACGAAACGAAGACCCCGGAATATCGGGTCGACCTGACTGTCAGCGGTGGTGTCGAGGGTATTCTTCTCGATGAAACCTCCGATACGGCAAACTCGGGTCGAGCCGTCGTCATAGGCACTTATACGCTGAAGCGGATATCGGACGACACGGTGCTGAAGACAGGCCGTCGTTCGGGTGTGGCTCTCTTCGATTATCCGCGCCAGGAGTTCGCAAAGCTCCGTGCCGTGCGTGACGCGGAGACACGGGCCGCCCGCGAGCTTGCTGAAATCATCTATGCCGATCTTGCCATGGCTCTCGGTCGCTGATCTGCGACCATGGTTGAGGTCAAATCGCATGAATTCGAAGGGTTCCTGGCCAAATCGGCCAGGCACTATCGGATGTTCGTTATTTACGGGCCTGATCGTGGACTCGTTGCAGAGCGCGCCTCCCAGGTTGCCAAGACAACCGGTGTCGATCTCAACGACGGCTTTGCACTGATCCGTCTGGATGCCTCCGACATCCAATCTGATCCGGGTCGCCTCATCGACGAGGTCAACGCCTTCGGGCTTTTCGGCGGTGAGAAGCTGATTTGGGTTCGAGGCGCCGCCAACGAGAAACAGTTGGTCGACGGTTTGGCGCATCTCGCGGCACATCCACCCGAGGGCAGCTATCTTCTGATCGAAGCCGGTGACCTCAAGAAGGGGTCAGCACTTCGCAAGGTCGCCGAGGGAGAGCGCAGCATCGCCTGCATCGCCTGCTACCAGGATGATGCACGAGCGCTGAATAGCCTGATCGACGCGGAACTGGCGGCTGCCAATTTGCGCATTACGCCGGCAGCACGCGAATTTCTGCTGGAATCGATTGGTGGCGATCGGATTGCGTCCCGCAATGAAATACAGAAGCTGGTCCTCTACTGCATGAAGGACGAGTTGATCGACGAGAACCATGTGCTCGAGATCGTTGGCGATGCGAGTGCAGTATCGACTGACGAGGTGGTCGATGCCGTTTTGTCAGGCGATCCCGATGGATTTCTCCATGCCGTCCAGAAGGTCATTGCCTCCAAGACCGCTGTCTTCCTCGTCCTGCAGGGCACGATGAAACAGATGCAGCTGCTGGAAACCATGCGCCTGGAGATGGAAGAGCGCCAGCAGCAGGCTTCGCAGGTCATGCAGACGCATGGGCGGGGAATTCACTTCAAGCGCAAACCGATAATCGAGAAAGCGTTACGGAACTGGAACAGTTCTGAGCTGGCCCGGGAAAGCGCAAGACTGAACGCCGCGATCCTCCAAAGCCGCCAGAACGCGCAGCTTGAAGACAATCTGGCAATCCAGACGCTTCTTGCGACAACGCTGCAGTCAGCTCGAAGGAATCGCCGCGCCTGATCAGCGTGCTTCTAGCAAGCGGCAGATCTCTTCGAGCTGATCGAGCGTCTTGTAATTGATCTTCAACTGACCGCCGCCGCCCTTGTGGTTGATCGACACTGACAATCCGAGGCGATCTGAGAGGCTGCGCTCCAGGGCGATGGTATCGGAATCCTTGGATTCACGCACATCCACGGGGGCAGGGGACTGCTGTGCCTTGATATGGTTCTGCGCCAGCTTCTCAGCATCGCGAACGGAAAGACCCTTCTGGGCGATCGTCTTGGCAAGAACGACGGGATCCGGAGTAGATACAAGCGCGCGCGCATGACCTGCCGAAAGGCTGCCATCCGCCAGCATGTCCCGAACCGGATCAGGGAGTTTCAACAGTCGAAGGCTGTTGGCAACATGGCTGCGGCTCTTGCCGATGATCTCACCCAGATCATTCTGGGTATAGCCATGTTCGGCGATGAGCTGCTCGTAGCCAAGAGCTTCTTCCAGCGGATTGAGATCGGCGCGCTGAACGTTTTCGACGATCGCCAGCTCAAGTGCTGTCCGGTCATCGACATCGCGAACGATGACGGGGATCTCAACGAGACCGGCGAGTTGTGCCGCGCGCCAGCGACGTTCGCCGGCAATGATTTCGTAGCGATCGCTGCTCGTGGTCCGTACGACGACAGGTTGAACGATCCCGTGCTGGCGAATGGATCCGGCCAGATCCTGAAGTTCGGCCTCGTCGAAATACCGGCGAGGGTTCTTGGGGCTACGGGCCACGAACTCGATCGGAACGGTCCGGTCCGCGCTAACGGTCGGGCGCGCCTCGCCGACGGGAACTGGCTGATCCATCTCGCCGATCAGCGCTGCAAGTCCACGCCCGAGGCGCCGTTTCGATACGTCTTCGCTCATACTCACACCCTTGTACGAAGATTAGGCGGCTTTACGCTGCCGTTCGCGCTGAATGACTTCCGAAGCCAGCTGCAGATAGGCCTGGCTGCCGGCGCATTTGAGATCATAAAGGATAGCCGGCTTACCATAAGACGGCGCCTCGGAGACCCGCACATTCCGCGGAATAAGCGTAGCGTAAACCTTCTCGCCGAGATGCTCGCGCACATCGCTAACGACCTGCTGCGCGAGATTGTTGCGGGAATCGAACATCGTCAGCACGATACCCTGGATATCGAGGGTCGGATTCACCGTCTGACGCACTTGGTTGATGGTGTCGAGCAGCTGGCTGAGACCTTCGAGCGCAAAGAACTCGCACTGCAAAGGCACCAGAACCGAATGCGCCGCCGCCATGGCATTCATCGTCAAAAGGTTGAACGAGGGCGGGCAGTCGAGCAGCACATAGCTGTAAGCGCGCGCATCATCCTGATTGAGGGCTCTTCTCAGACGAAAGACCCGATCCGCCTGCTGCGAGATTTCCATTTCGAAACCGAGCAGGTCCATCGTTGATGGGACGATCGAGAGGTTCGGCACAGCCGTTTCGAGGACCGCTTCGCTGACCGAATGGGTCCCGATCAGCACATCGTAGGAAGACAGGCGCCGGTCACGACGGTCGATACCGAGGCCGGTACTGGCATTTCCCTGCGGGTCCAGGTCAACGATGAGCACACGCTCTCCGATCGCCGCCAGGGCTGTCGCCAGGTTGATCGCTGTCGTGGTCTTGCCCACGCCACCCTTTTGGTTGGCGATGGTAATGATGCGGTTTTTCTCGAGACTCATTTGGCACCCGAACCGTTAAACCCTGCGCGTCAGAGAGGTGATCTCCAAGATCACGGAATCTGCCTCGACAACGCTTTGATGTTTTACCAGATCGAAGTCCCAGCGACCACGCGCTTTATCGATCTCGGACTGGTAATCCCGACCTTTATGGAAGATCAACTTGAGATTTGGATTGGCAAGTGCCCAGGGATGGGCATAAGCGAACAGCAAATCAAGTTCGGCAAGTGCACGCGCGGATATGAAGTCGGGCGCGGGAAGCTTCGAAGAGGCATCCTCGATCCGGAGAGGGTGGACGGACGCCCGAGCACCTGTCTCCAAAATTGCCGTCCGCAGGAAGCCACACTTCTTATTGTTGCTTTCGACGAGATCCACCCATCCAGCTTGGCTTTCCGCCAAGGTGATCGACGTGATGATACCCGGAAATCCCCCGCCGCTTCCGAGATCGATCCACTGGCCCGGAGTCGGCACAATGTTTCGGAGTTGCAACGAGTCCGCAATGTGCCGCGTCCATAGTTGTTCCAGCGTCGAAGGCGCTATGAGATTGATTCTAGCAGCCCATTTCAGAAAGAGGTTGGCAAAGCGATCAAGGCGCTCCTGCGTTTCACGTGAAACATCGATTCCATACGGAGCACTTTTCGTTCTTTGCATATCAGGATGCCAATTTACTAACTTGGGTTTTGCGCAGGTGCGCGACAAGCAAAGCGACAGCCGCAGGAGTCATCCCTTCGAGCCGACTTGCCTGGGCAATATTGCGGGGCCTTCTAGCAATCAACTTAGCCTTCAGCTCATTAGAGAGACCAGATAGCACTGAATAGTCGAAATCATCGGGGATCACCCGCTCTTCCTCGGCCCGCAAGCCTTCGATATCCGCCGACTGCCTTTCAAGATAGACATGGTAGAGGCAATCGATCTCGACGGCGGTTGCGATCTTCGCATCCGTAGAATTTAGTTCAGGCCAGACTTGAACAACCTGATCCCAGTTTATGTCAGGATAGGAGAGGATCTCTCGAGCCGAACGACGACGACCATCCTGGTTGATCGCCACTCCGGCGATAGCCATCTCATTAGGCGAGGCGGTAAGCGCTCCAAGCTGTTCATACAGCCCTTCCCGTTGAGCGCGATAAGTCTCAAATTTTCTGGCCCGTTCAGAAGATACGCAACCAAGCTCAATGCCATAGGGCGTAAGCCGCATGTCGGCATTGTCAGCCCTCAACGACAACCGATACTCGGCCCGCGAGGTAAACATACGATAGGGCTCTGCAACGCCGCGCGATGTCAGGTCATCGATCATTACGCCGATATAAGAATCCGTACGGCTGAAGGAGAAACCACTTTGACCGGCTGCAAGCCGGGCTGCATTGATCCCTGCCAGCAACCCTTGCGCGCCAGCCTCTTCATAACCAGTGGTGCCATTGATCTGACCAGCGAGGTACAAACCCTTCACACCTTTAACAGCCAGCGATAGGTCGAGCTGCTGTGGATCGACGTAGTCATACTCGATCGCATAACCCGGCTGGAGGATTCGGACATTCTCCAGGCCAGGGATTGACCGTATGAATAGCTCCTGGACATCCTCCGGAAGCGAGGTCGAGATCCCGTTTGGATAGATGGTGTCGTCATCCAATCCTTCCGGCTCCAGAAAGATCTGATGACCATCGCGATCGCCGAAGCGATTGATCTTGTCCTCAATGGAAGGACAATACCGCGGACCGACACCTTCGATTTGGCCGGAATACATGGCCGAGCGGTGGATGTTCTCCCGGATGATCCGATGGGTTTCAGTCGTCGTTCGCGTGATGCCGCAAGCGATCTGTGGCGTAGTGACCGTTTCCGTCATGAATGAGAATGGGATGGGATTCTCATCCGCTTCCTGAACTTCAAGCTCGTCCCAGCGGATCGTTTTGCGATCGAGGCGCGCAGGGGTCCCGGTCTTGAGGCGACCAAGCTTCAGGCCCAACGCTGCCAAGTCATCACTGACACCCAGGGCAGGGGCCTCGCCAACACGGCCGGCAGCAATCTTTTTGTCACCGATGTGGATCACACCGTTGAGAAAGGTACCGGTTGTCAAGACGACTGCTGCAGCACGAAGTTGCAGCCCGTCACCAAGGATCACACCATTTATTTCGGTAGTGTCACGAACAAATCCGACCACGCCACCTTCGATGATGTCGAGATTAGGAATGTCCGCAAGCAAACGCTGAACAGCCCGTCGATAGAGCTTTCGATCCGCCTGCGTGCGCGGCCCCCAAACAGCCGGGCCCTTCTTCCGGTTCAACATACGAAACTGAATGCCGCCCTCGTCCGCCGCGCGACCCATGATGCCGTCAAGCGCATCAATCTCACGGACAAGATGCCCTTTTCCCAAGCCGCCAATCGCCGGATTGCAGGACATGACGCCGATTGTTTCAGCCTTGTGGGTCACGAGCGCGGTTTTTGCACCCATGCGTGCAGCCGCTGCGGCTGCTTCGGTACCGGCATGACCACCACCAACAACAATTACATCGAAATGTCTCTCAGACATGATCGCGATACAGCCTGTTTCACGTGAATCACTTGCCGACACAGAATTCGGAGAAGATTTTACCCAAAAGCGTTTCGGTATCGATTCGACCGGTCACTCGCGCCAATTCGACGGACGCCAATCGCAATTCTTCGGCACGGATCTCGAGAGGTAACAAAATGCCCTCCAGCGCGGACGCAAGATGTCTCGACGCCAACCGAAGGCGCTCTGCATGCCTCAAACGACTGGGAATTGCAAGGCTCTCGACCTGAGTATGGCTACGCACTGCATCGAGCAGCCGATCTCTCAGGACATCAAGCCCTTCTCCTGAAGCGGACGACACGTGGAAAGCGCAAGCAGAATTAGGCACTACATCGCTGGCAAGGTCGCTTTTCGTCCCGATACACAGTGTGGGGCGGTCGAAATCTATCGGCTGCGCTTTCGGCTGCTCGGACAGATCGATCAGATGCAGAACAAGATCAGCATCATTGATCGTCCGGAAGGCACGACGGATCCCCTCCTGCTCAACCAGATCGTCTGTGTCTCTGAGACCAGCAGTATCGGAGAGTTCAAACTTGTATCCATCGATGTCCAGTTCACAGCGAACAACATCGCGCGTCGTACCGGCTACAGGTGTCACAATTGCCACGTCGCGCTGCGCCAACGCATTCATCAGGCTTGATTTCCCGGCATTCGGCAGGCCGGCAAGGGCCACCTTGAAACCATCACGGATGATCTCGCCGGCCCGAAGATTGCCGATTGCCCGGTCCACCTGTAACTTTAGCTCGCCGACGTCGGCCCAGATACGATCGGACACCGAACCTGGAATGTCGCCCTCGTCACTGAAGTCCAGTTCTGCTTCGAGCATGGCGCGTACGAATACAAGTTTCTCACGCCATTCGTCGTAGACAGCGGACAGATGACCATTGGCCTGTTCACCCGCAAGCCTTCTCTGCATCTCGGTCTCGGCGCTAAGGAGATCGGCGAGACCTTCGACCTCGACAAGATCCATCTTGCCGTTTTCAAACGCGCGTTTCGAGAACTCTCCGGCTTCGGCCAATCTAATCCCGTTGAATCCGGCTAATGATCGAAGTGCCGCGTTCACAACGGCGCGGCCACCATGCAGATGCAATTCCACACAGTCCTCACCGGTGAAGGAATTGGGTGCTGGGAAAACGAGAACAAGACCCCGATCAAGAAACTCACCGCTCGTGGTCCGCAATGTCCGCAGGGCTGCCAGGCGCGGTTCGGGCAGTGAGCCAACCATCTGACTGACGGCTTCGAAGCTGCTAGGACCACTGACCCTGATAACAGCAACGCCGGCGGGTAAACCGCCGGACGCAAGAGCACAAATCGTATCGGAACGAGCGGTCACGAGATCACTCACAGGCGAAGCCTGAGGCTGCCGGCCGAAACCGGCACCACATCAGGTGTTCATCGAGTCGAAGAAGTCGCCGTTGTTCTTCGTCTGCTTGAGCTTGTCGATGAGGAATTCGATGGCATCGGTCGTGCCCATCGGCGCAAGAATACGGCGGAGAACGAAAATCTTCTGGAGATCCTGGCGCGGGACCAACAGATCTTCCTTACGCGTACCGGACTTGAGGATGTCCATGGCCGGGAAGATGCGCTTGTCCGCGACCTTGCGATCGAGAACGATTTCCGAGTTACCAGTGCCCTTGAACTCTTCGAAGATGACTTCGTCCATACGGCTACCAGTGTCGATCAGTGCCGTTGCGATGATCGTCAGCGAACCGCCTTCTTCGATGTTGCGCGCTGCACCGAAGAAGCGCTTCGGGCGCTGCAATGCATTGGCATCGACACCACCGGTCAAGACTTTGCCGGACGACGGCACAACGGTGTTGTAGGCGCGGCCGAGGCGCGTGATGGAATCGAGCAGAATGACGACGTCTCGCCCATGTTCGACAAGACGCTTGGCCTTCTCGATGACCATTTCCGCCACCTGAACGTGACGAACCGCGGGCTCGTCGAAGGTCGAAGACACGACTTCACCGCGGACCGAACGCTGCATGTCGGTCACTTCTTCCGGACGTTCGTCGATCAGAAGGACGATCAGATAACATTCCGGATGGTTGGCCGTGATCGAATGCGCGATATTCTGGAGAATGACCGTCTTACCGGTGCGCGGTGGTGCGACGATCAGGCCACGCTGGCCCTTGCCGAGTGGCGCCACGAGATCGATGACGCGTGCAGACAGGTCCTTCGACGTCGGAACATCGAGTTCCATCTTGAAGCGCTCGTTCGGATAGAGCGGCGTCAGGTTGTCGAAATGCACCTTGTGGCGGATCTTTTCGGGATCCTCGAAATTGATCGTGTTAACCTTCAGCAAGGCGAAATAGCGCTCGCCTTCCTTCGGTCCCCGGATTGGACCTTCGACGGTATCGCCGGTCTTCAACGAGAAGCGGCGGATCTGTGAGGGCGAAATGTAGATATCGTCAGGGCCTGGGAGATAGTTCGCATTGGCCGAACGCAGGAAACCGAAGCCATCCTGCAGTACTTCCACCACGCCTTCGCCGATGATCTCAACATCCTGGCTCGCGAGCATCTTCAGGATCGCAAACATCAGCTCCTGCTTGCGCATCGTGCTCGCGTTTTCAACTTCGAGCGATTCAGCAAAGGTCAGGAGATCGGTCGGCGATTTGCTTTTGAGTTCTTGTAGCTTCATTTCAGCCATGAAGAGGGACCACGTCAGATAGAATTTTCAAGGGGAACGGCGAGCTGGTGGAATTCGGTACGATCGCGAGAGCCGCAAATGACTGAATAGTACGCAAGCCAAGGGAGGAAGTAGCGCGAAAATAGCGACTCGCGGATTCGACCGCAAGCGAAAAGCCGGCACTACCGAAAATAATGCGTGATCGCGCCGCGATCAGAAGGGCTTCACGACCGCAAGGACCACAATCAGGATCATCAGCAGGGTAGGCGCCTCGTTCATCATGCGCCAGTAACGCGGCGTTCCCACGTACTCGCCACGCCCGAACGATTTGACAGCCTTGGCGAAATAGCCGTGAACGCCGGACAATGCGACAACGGCTGCGATCTTGGCATGCAGCCAACCACCCTGGAACGCAAAAACCTGCCAGGCCAGATACAATCCCAGAATCCAGGAAACGACCATCGCCGGCGTCATGATCACCTTCATCAGCCTGGTTTCCATGACGGCAAACGTTTTTGCCTGCTGTGACGATGGATCACAGTCCGAATGATAGATGAACAGTCGCGGCAGGTAGAGCATGCCTGCCACCCACGAGATGATCGCGATGACATGCAGCGCTTTGATCCAGGGGTAAGCCTGATCTGGTCCGGCCAGCATGATACCGGCACCGACGATCCCGAAAAACACGAGAGCTGTCGCAGCCTTTCTCGCTGCGCGCATCCCGGGCTTGTCGTCGATCTGCTTTTCCATGGTCAGCCGAAACTCCGAACCTGGGCGACGAGCTCGGTCACATGCTCCGGATCAGCCTGCGGCGTAATCCCGTGGCCGAGATTGAAGATCAGCGGTCCATGGCCGAGTGCCTGGAGGATCGCATCGATCCCGTCCTTGAGCGCTACACCGCCGGCCACCACACGCATCGGATCGAGGTTACCTTGAACAGGACCATCCTTCTGCAGCTCCACAGCAAAGCTCAAGGGAACCGACCAATCGAGACCAATGGCGTCAGCACGGGTGTCCTGGCGATAATTCTTCAACAAGATGCCGGCGCCCTTGGCAAAGGCGATCACCTTCGCCTGAGGACGACGCGACTTGACCGAGTCGATGATGCGGCGAACGGGCCGCACGGCGAAAGCCTCGAATTCTGCCTCGCCCAGAACACCTGCCCAGGAATCGAAGATCTGAACGGCGTCCGCACCCGCATCGATCTGCGCGACGAGGTAGTCGGCGGAGACATCGGCGAGAAAATCGAGGAGACGGGCAAAGACCTCCGGATGACGATAGGCGAAGAGACGGGCAGGCGCCTGGTCGGGTGTGCCATGTCCTGCGATCATGTAGGTCGCCACCGTCCAGGGAGCCCCACAGAAGCCAAGCAGGGTCGTTTCGCTGGGCAGCGCCCCACGCAGCCGTGAAACCGTCTCCATGACCGGCTTGAGGTGATCCAGGACGCCTTCCTGCGAAAGCGCCAGTATGCCGTCCGTGTCGATGGGGTCCATCTGCGGACCATGGCCTTCCGTGAAGGTCACGTTGCGATGAAGCGCATCCGGGATGACCAGAATATCCGAAAACAGGATAGCTGCATCAAAGCCATATCGGCGGATCGGCTGAAGGGTCACCTCCGTCGCATACTCGGGGGAGTAACAGAGATCGAGAAAGCTCCCGGCCTTCTTCCGTGTTTCCCGATACTCCGGGAGATAACGGCCTGCTTGTCTCATGAGCCAGATGGGCGGTGGCGTGACCGTTTTCCCATTCAGAACGTCGAGGACTTTTCGGTTCGGCGTGCTCAAGGCTCAAGCCCTTTCAAAAAAGAAAAGAGATATTGAATCTTCTTCTATTTCTAAGAGTCTCTGACTATCAAGGATTAATCGACGATCACAGCTTGTTCGCAATCCGGGATTTCAGTCGATAGTCGAGGCCACCGAGTTCGCTCCGGCTCTGGGATAATGGGGATAACTGCAAATTAACCCGTGATTCCATGGATTTGCGATCCGGACAGAATCCGGGTTAACGGAGGAGGAGGAGTCGAAATGCTAAGAACGATCTTCTGTCATTACCGTAATTCACAGCCCCCTGGAATCGAGAGCCTCTCGGGGTCCAATTGTGGATAAATCGACACTTTTCCCGCGCCTGGTCCGCCCCGCTCGCCGTGGCCTCTGTTTATCCCAGACTATCAACAGGGTGCGGTGAAGAACGTGGAGAACCGGAAAAACTTCTTCCATCTCCACCTGATTTCTGACTCAACGGGCGAGACTCTGATCTCGGCAGGCCGAGCAGCCGCCGCGCAATTTCGCGGTTCCAATGCCATCGAGCATGTTTATCCCCTGATCCGCAGCAAGAAACAGATCAAGGCGTTGATCGATGCGCTCGATCGCGAACCCGGTATCGTGCTCTACACGATCGTCGACCAGGATCTCGCAGCACTTGTCGAAACGGGATGTCATGAACTGGGCTTGCCCTGCGTCAACGTGCTGGCCCCGATCATCGAGAAGTTTCAGGACTATCTGGGCGCGCCGTCCCGCGGCCGCGTCGGTGCTCAGCATGTTCTGAACGCCGAATATTTCGCACGCATTGAAGCGTTGAATTTCACCATGGACCATGACGATGGCCAGGCGCCGGAGGATTATGATCAGGCCGATGTCGTGATCATCGGCATCAGCCGCACCTCCAAGACCCCGACGAGCATCTATCTCGCCAACCGCGGCATCAAGACCGCGAACCTGCCGATCGTCGCGGGCGTTCCACTGCCCGAAGGATTGCTGAAAGCAACGCGGCCTCTGATCGTTGGTCTCATCGCCACGTCGGATCGGATTTCCCAGGTTCGCGAGAACCGGGTCCTTGGCGCGACAACAGGCTATGACCGCAGCGAGTATGTCGACCGGGCCTCAATCACGGAGGAGCTGAAATATGCCCGCTCGCTGTGTGCGCGCAACAACTGGCCTCTGATCGACGTGACGCGCCGGTCGATCGAGGAGACGGCGGCGGCGATTGTTGCTCTGCGTCCCAAGCCGCGCTAATTCAGGACACTACCATCACGAAGGTCTCAGCATGGGCTCACCCTTGATTCTCGCGTCGGGCAGCACGGCGCGCCAGATGCTTTTGAAAAATGCCGGCCTCGACTTTATCGCGATCCCGGCGACGGTGGATGAAAGAGCGATCGAGGAAAATCTGCCGCTCGCAGGACGAGACCCGGTATCGGTTGCCCGGCACCTGGCGCTGGCCAAGGCCATGGATGTGTCGGACCGCGCTCCAGGCGCCTTCGTCATCGGCTGCGACCAGACCATGTCTCTCGGAATCCAGATCTTTCACAAGGCCGCTTCTCTGGATGAGGCCCGGCAGACCTTGGTCAGCCTGCGCGGCAAGGCACACTTCCTGAATAGCGCAGTCTGTCTGGTTCGGGATGGCGAGCTGATCTGGAGCGACGTGACGAAAGCCTGCATGCAGGTTCGTGACTTTTCAGATGAGTTCCTGGACGGCTACATCGAGCGCAATGGCAAGTCGATCTTGTCCAGCGTCGGCTGCTATCAGCTCGAAGGGGAGGGCATTCAGCTCTTTGATGCCATCGCTGGCGACTATTTCACCATTCTCGGCCTACCGCTTTTGCCTCTCCTCGCAGCCCTTCGTCAGCACGAGATTAACCATGCGTGATTCACGTGAAACATCTTTTGCTCGTGCTTTTGTCGCCGGCTATCCAATTAAGCATTCTCGCTCGCCTGTGATCCATGGGCACTGGCTTCAAGCCTACGGTCTGCCGGGTACCTATGAGAAGATTGCGGTGGCCCCGGAGGACTTTGGCGATTTCATGCTTCGTCTCAAAGACGCAGACAGCCCCTATCGGGGCGGCAACATCACGATCCCGCACAAGGAGGCGGCGAGCAGACTTGTCGATCGGATTGACCCGGTGGCAGAAGAGCTCGGAGCAGCCAATACGCTCTGGCGTGAAGACGGTTTGCTGCACGCGACGAACACCGACGGCATCGGCTTTGTTGCAAATCTCGATGCACAGCACCCGGGATGGGATAAGGTCGATCGCGCCGTGGTTCTGGGAGCAGGGGGGGCCAGCCGTGCCATTCTCCAAGCTCTTCGTGATCGGGGCATCTCTGAAATCCATGTGGTCAACCGGACGATAGAGCGCGCGCAGGAACTCGCAGATCGGTTTGGGGCACCGCTCCATGCGCACGGCATGGACGCCCTCAATTCCCTTCTGGACGGTGCCGGGCTGTTCGTGAACACGACATCTTTGGGCATGGATGGCACGGCTGCGCCCCTTCTTCCCTTTGACAGGATGAAGAATGACGCCCTTGTCACCGATATCGTCTACGTCCCTTTGAAGACACCCTTCCTTCAGCAGGCAGAGCAGATTGGTCTGCCGACGGTCGATGGTCTCGGCATGCTTCTGCACCAGGCCGTGCCTGGATTTGAACGATGGTTCGGACAAAAGCCCGAAGTGACTGCTGAGTTGCGCCAACTCGTGCTCGACGACATCGAGGCGCATGCATGATCATCGTGGGGCTCACAGGCTCGATCGGCATGGGCAAGTCCACAACGGCTGCGCTCTTTGCCGACGAAGGTGTGCCCGTCAATGATGCGGATCGCGTGGTTCACGAACTCTACCGCTCGGAAGCCGTCGAGCCCGTCGCACGCATCTTCCCCGATACCATTGTCGACGGCATTGTTGATCGTGCCAAACTGTCGGCGAATCTGGCAAAGAATCCGGCTAAATTTAAAGAGCTCGAAGCCATCGTGCATCCTCTGGTGCGGAACAGGGAATTGACTTTTCTCGAGCAGCAACGCGCACTCGGCCAAGCTTTCGTCGTGCTCGACATTCCCTTGTTGTTCGAGACCGGCGGTGAAAAGCGTGTTGACCGGATCGTTGTCGTGAGTTGCGAACCCGAGATGCAGAGAGCGCGGGTGCTGGCACGGCCTGGGATGACCGAAGAGAAGTTCCAGTTGATCCTCTCCAGGCAGGTTCCGGACGCACAGAAGCGTGCGAGGGCCGATTACGTCATTGATACCGGTCACGGGATTGACAGCGCGCGGGCGCAGGTCAAAACGATCGTCAAAGAACTACGCGAAGAGGCGGAGCGGACAGACAATGCGTGAGATCATCTTCGATACGGAAACGACCGGGCTCGACAACAAGGCTGACCGGATCATCGAAATCGGTGGCATCGAATTGCTCAATCATTTTCCGACCGGTCGCACCTTTCATGTCTACATCAACCCCGCCGACCGGAAGGTACATCCCGATGCGTTGGCGGTGCACGGCATCACCGATGAGTTCCTGAAGGACAAGCCGGTCTTCGCAGAGATCGTTTCCGAGCTCCAGGAATTTTTTGAAGGCGCCAAGTGGATCGCGCACAACGCCTCATTCGACATGGGTTTCATCAACGCTGAGTTCGAGCGCCTGAGCCTCGCACCGGTCCCGTCCGATATGGTGATCGACACGCTGGCGCTCGCACGCCGCAAGCATCCGATGGGGCCGAACTCGCTGGACGCCCTCTGCCGTCGATACGGCATCGACAACTCGCATCGTACGAAGCACGGCGCTCTGCTCGACTCCGAACTGCTGGCCGAAGTCTATATCGAGATGCTCGGCGGGCGGCAGGCAGCACTGGGTCTGACGACCATCGACACGCGCCGGAGCCAGACGAGCGAAGTCGATGACGTGATCGAGATCAGCTACGACCGTCCGCGTGCTCTTGCACCACGTCTCTCCGCGGCCGAGGTGGAAGGCCATGCCAAACTCGTCGGGCGTCTTGGCGGCAAAGCGATCTGGTCAAAATACGACGCATGAAAAAAGGGCCCAAAAGGGCCCTTTGCTTTGGCAAACAGAGAATGGGTCTCAGTTCGGCACTGACTGCGTCTTCGCGCGGGACTGCTCTTCGGCAACACGCTGAGCGAACATCTGGGCGAAGTCGATCGGATCGATCATCAGCGGCGGGAAGCCACCGTTGCGGGTCGCGTCGGCGATGATCTGACGGGCAAACGGGAAGAGCAGGCGCGGGCACTCGATGAAGAGAACCGGCAGCATGTGTTCCTGCGGGAAGCCTGAGATGCGGAAGACGCCGCCATAGATCAGTTCGGTCACGAACACGACCTTGTCGCCATCCTTGGCTTCCGCATTCAGCGCCAGGACGACGTCGAAGTCGTTGTCGGAAAGCGGGTTTGCATTGACATTGACGTTTATGTTGATGGCCGGCGCCTTGTCGCGCGCTTGAAGCGAGCGGGGTGCACCCGGATTTTCAAACGAAAAATCCTTGATGTACTGGGCGAGAATATTGAGGGACGGAGAAGCCGTTCCCTGATTGTTGTCGGCCATAGGGCGTGTCCTTGAAGATGAATTGCTAAGGCCATCTAACATTTGAAACTGGCGCTTACAACCCTGCCGGCCAGTGCCGCGGAGCGTCAGTCGCGGCCGATCCGCGGATCGCGCCAGGGCGAGTTCGGGTCGGGTTCACGCTGATACTCGTCGTCGCCGAGGTCGACCACATTCTCGTCTTTTGGGCGGCTCGTCCTGAAACCGGCTTCGGAAAAACTGCTGCGGACAACGAGCCGCGGCTTGATCAAACGCCAGGCGAGATCACGAACGAAGGGCAGGAAGAGCAGAATTCCGATGATATCGCCAAAGAAGCCGGGCACGATCAGAAGAAAGGCAGCCACCACCAGAAGGGCACCGTGAACCAGTTCCCGTCCGGGATCCATGCCTCGCTGCGCCTCGCTCTGCAATCGGCGCAGGATACCCGCCCCCTGATAGCGAAGCAGTATGACACCTGCGAATGCCGACAGAATGATCAGCGCCAGGGTCGGCAACACGCCGATGGCTTGCCCGACCAGGATAAAGCTGGCGATTTCAATGAGCGGTGCGATGAGAAAAAGCACCAGGGGAAGGCGCATGGGCTGCTCCAAACGCCTTTGTGATCCGGATATCGCAAGAGTCGGCGCTTACTCGATGCAAAGAATGCATTGCGCCATTTGAATGATGCGGCGCTGCGGACTATATGGGAGAAGGAAAAATTAAATTCAATCAAGCCTGGCGGTATTCATGGGGTCTAGTGATTTCGTTACATTGTTCTTCCTGGTCGCGGCGGTTCTGATCTTCTTTCAGCTCCGTAGCGTGCTTGGACGACGCACGGGCCATGAAAAGCCGCCGTTCGATCCGTTCGCACAGCGCGATCTGGCCAAGGGTGCAGCGCGAGACGATGGCAAGGTTGTCACCCTTCCGCGCCGTGAGGATGGCAACGCTGAAGATCGCTATGTGGCCGTGGACGCCTACGCGCCTGCCGGCACAGCCCTGAACGATCAGTTGCGCGAACTTCTGCGCCACGACGCGAGCTTCAACCCGAAGGAATTCCTGAACGGTGCCAAGATCGCTTACGAGATGATCGTCATGGCCTATGCCGATGGCGACCGGAAGGCTTTGAAAGGACTGCTCTCCCGCGAGGTCTTCGACGGTTTCGAAAGCGCAATCGCCGATCGCGAGAGCCGCGGCGAGATCGTGAAGTCGACTTTTGTCGGCATCGAGAAGGCGGACATAATCCAGGCATCCGCTCGTGAAAACGAGGAGCAGGTGACCGTTCGCATCGTCAGCCAGTTGATCACGGCCACCTACGACAAGGCAGGCGTCATCATTGATGGCGATGCCGAGGCGGTGTCGGAGGTGAACGACGTGTGGACCTTCGCCCGCGATGTGCGCTCGCGCGATCCGAACTGGAAGCTGATCGCGACCGAAGCAGAACAATGACCGATCTCAGCGCCTGTCGTCTGAGGCCGGCATCCTTCGATGATCTGCCCGGCTGGTCATCCGACGATCCGTCATCGCTTTGGCCTGCCTTGACCGACTGTAGGAGATACCTGCAGTCGGTCAAACCATATAAGCCAGGTGCCTTGGGACTGACCGCCGAAGATCTGATGCCTCTGCTGGACGCTGCATCGACGCACAGTCCGGACAACGCAGCTCAGGCGCGGCTTTTCTTCGAACAGCGAACGCGACCCTTCCTGGTCGAGCCCAGCGGCCAAAACGCAGGTCTGGTCACGGCATTCTACGAGCCTGAAGTCGCTGTCAGCGATCAGCCCGATGACGAATACCGCCATCCCTTCTATCGTCGTCCTCTGGATCTCGTAGACGTGGATGACGCCAACCGAACCGCCGACCTCGACGCCGGTTACGCATTCGCTCTACGCACAGACGATGGCCTCAAGCCGTATCCGGATCGCCGCGACATTGATCGGGGCTGGCTCGAGGGCAGGGGGCTCGAAATCGCCTGGGCTCGCTCGAAGGTCGATGTGTTCTTCGCCCATGTCCAGGGTGCTGCACGGTTGCGATATCCCGATGGACGCCTGCGTCGGATAACCTATGCGGCCAAGGCTGGTCATCCTTTCTCCGGCATCGGGCGCCTGCTGATCGATGGGGGGGAGATCCCGGAGGTCAATATCTCCATGCAGTCGATTCGGGCCTGGCTCGCTGCACATCCGGATCGCGTGGACGAGATCCTCTGGCACAACCGATCCTACATCTTCTTCCGGGAGGCGGAGGTTGACGATCTCACCCGTGGTCCGATTGCGGCCGCCAAGGTACCGCTGATTGCGGGCCGATCTCTCGCGGTCGATCGCCAGATCCATACTTTCGGATTTCCTTTCTTCATCCATGCCAAGGGATTGACGCATATGGATGGCGGACGCGATTTCGCGCGGACCATGCTGGCGCTCGATACCGGTTCTGCAATCGTCGGACCTGCACGCGGGGATATCTTTACGGGCTCCGGAGACGAGGCGGGCGAGTTGGCAGGGGCCGTGCGCAACACGGCCGACTTCTATATACTCATCCCGAAGCAGGCGGCAGAGAGGTTTGTCTGAGTGTCGGGTGGACCAAAGCTCAATCCGGAAGATCGCATCCTCTGGGGCAAGGTCGCGCGTTCGACCCGCCCGATGCCCGGACGTATGGAAGACCTGCTGAGTTTCGAAGAGCAGTTCGAGACTCCGGTAGAAGAGAAGGACGTGCCCGCTCTCAATCGGACTGCCATCTCATCGTTGAGTGCGAGCACCGATCCTGATCGCAAATCCGCACCCCGAATCCACCACCCCCTCGAAAAACCGGTCAAGCGCAAGCTCTCTCGCGGTCACCTGGCGCTTGAAGCTCGGATCGATCTGCACGGACTGATCCAGAGTGAGGCGCATGGAATGCTGCTCGATTTCCTCATCCGGGCGCATGATCGGGGTTTGCGCCATGTCCTCGTGATTACTGGCAAGGGAAGCTCGCTGGGGAGTGAAGGCGCCTTGAAGCGCGCGGTGCCGCTCTGGTTTTCCCTGCCGGAATTCCGTTTCCTGATTTCCTCCTACGAGCCTGCCGCACGTCAGCATGGCGGGGAGGGGGCTCTCTATGTGCGGCTCGCCCGCCGCGGACAGGAGCGCTGATGACGCCTTTCGGTGACGCGTTACGGCAGTTGCGGGAACGCAAGGGTGTCTCTCAGAAGGAGATGGCCGCAGCGATCGGGGTCTCTCCAGCCTATCTCTCGGCACTCGAACACGGCCGGCGCGGCTTACCAAATTTCGACTTTCTCCAGCGCGTTGCAGGCTATTTCAACATCATCTGGGACGAGGCCGAGGAGCTCTTCTCGACGGCCGGCCGTTCCGATCCCCGAGTGGTGGTGGACACATCAGGCATGAAGCCGGAATACACGGCTTTCGCCAACGATCTTTCGAAGCTGATTCGCCAGCTCTCCCCGGATGTGATACGAGACATGCAGGATATTCTGGATGGCGCCAAAAAACGGCCGTGATGGGGTTGAAAAGCCCTCTCTATCCACCAGAAACAACGCCCTCGCCTTTGGAACTCAGGCCAAAACCCCTATAGTCGGGCCACTTGAAGCTGCTGATTCGAATCAGCCGGGCCTTTGAGAATTGACTGGAAAGATTGCTGAATGACCGACTTGCCGATCGCGGAAAATGATGCACCGGCCGAATATGGCGCTGACTCGATCAAGGTTCTGAAGGGACTGGACGCCGTCCGCAAGCGCCCCGGCATGTATATCGGTGATACCGACGACGGCTCGGGCCTTCACCACATGGTCTATGAAGTCGTCGACAACGCGATCGATGAGGCCTTGGCTGGTCACGCTGACATCGTCACGGTCACCTTGAACGCGGATGGTTCGGTCACGGTAACCGACAACGGTCGTGGCATTCCAACGGATATCCATACCGGCGAAGGCGTTTCGGCTGCCGAGGTCATCATGACCCAGCTGCATGCTGGCGGTAAGTTCGACCAGAATTCCTACAAGGTATCAGGCGGTCTGCACGGCGTCGGCGTATCCGTCGTCAATGCGCTATCGGTCAAACTCACCCTGAAGATCCGCCGCAACAACAAGCTGCATGAAATCACTTTTACCCATGGCGTAGCCGACGGTCCACTGAAGGTGATCGGTGAATATGAGGGCCGTTCGGGAACGGAAGTCACCTTCCTGCCGAGCACCGAGACCTTCACCAAGGTCGATTTCGACTATGGAACGCTCGAGCATCGCCTTCGCGAGCTCGCCTTCCTGAATTCCGGTGTCCGCATTCTTCTGACCGACAAGCGCAAGTCCGACATCCGCCAGGAAGAGATGCTCTATGACGGCGGTCTGGAAGCCTTTGTCCGCTATCTCGATCGCTCCAAGAAGCCGCTCGTCGACAAGCCTGTCGCCATCAAGGGTGAGAAGGATGGGATCACCGTCGAAGTCGCCATGTGGTGGAATGACAGCTACCACGAGAATGTGCTCTGCTTCACCAACAATATTCCCCAACGCGACGGCGGCACCCATATGGCCGGCTTCCGCGCCGCTCTGACCCGTCAGGTGACGTCCTATGCGGATAGCTCGGGGATCACCAAGAAGGAGAAGGTGTCGCTGCAGGGTGAAGACTGCCGCGAAGGTCTTTCGGCCGTCCTCTCGGTAAAGGTACCGGATCCGAAGTTCTCGTCCCAGACGAAAGACAAGCTCGTTTCGTCCGAGGTACGCCCGGTCGTCGAAAACCTCGTCAACGAAGCGCTCAGCACCTGGTTCGAGGAACACCCGACGGAAGCCAAGATCCTTGTCGGCAAGGTGGTCGAGGCCGCTGTTGCCCGCGAAGCCGCCCGCAAGGCGCGTGAACTCACCCGCCGCAAGGGCGCACTCGATATCGCTTCTCTGCCCGGCAAGCTCGCCGACTGCTCCGAGCGCGATCCGGCCAAATCCGAACTCTTCCTCGTCGAGGGTGACTCGGCAGGTGGCTCCGCGAAGCAGGGCCGTTCGCGCGAAAACCAGGCGATCCTGCCGCTGCGTGGTAAGATCCTCAACGTCGAGCGCGCCCGCTTCGACAAGATGCTCTCGAGCCAGGAAATCGGCACGCTGATCACAGCGCTCGGCACATCCATCGGCAAGGACGAGTTCAACGCCGACAAGCTGCGCTACCACAAGATCATCATCATGACCGATGCTGACGTCGACGGCGCACATATCAGAACGCTTCTGCTGACATTCTTCTTCCGTCAGATGCCGGAGCTCATCGAGCGTGGCCATCTCTACATCGCCCAGCCGCCGCTCTATAAGGTCTCGCGCGGCAAGTCCGTCCAGTACCTGAAGGACGAGAAGGCGCTGGAAGACTATCTGATCACCATGGGTCTCGAAGAGGCAACGCTGACGCTCGCCAATGGTGAAGTCCGCGCCGGCCAGGACCTGCGCGACGTGATCCAGGACGCGTTGCGTCTGCGGTCACTGATCGACGGTCTGCATTCCCGCTACAACCGGAATGTCATCGAGCAGGCTGCCATCGCCGGCGCGCTGAACCCGGAACTGACAGGCAACCGCCAGCAGGCCGAGGCGACCGCAGCGCTGGTCGCGAGCCGTCTCGACATGATCGCCGAAGACACCGAACGTGGCTGGCAGGGCTTCGTCACCGACGAAGGCGGCCTTCGCTTCGAGCGTATGGTCCGCGGCGTCAAGGAAGTGGCCTCAGTCGATGTCGCCCTCATCGGTTCGGCGGACGCTCGCCACATGGATCAGATGTCCGCCCGCCTGCGCGAGATCTACTCCGAACCGCCGGTTCTCACCCGTAAGGACGGCCGTAGCGACATGTCCGGCCCGCGCGCCCTTCTTGATTCGATCTTTGCGACCGGCCGCAAGGGCCTTTCCATGCAGCGATACAAGGGCTTGGGCGAAATGAATGCCGAGCAGCTCTGGGAAACCACGCTCGATCCGAACGTACGCTCTCTACTTCAGGTCCGGGTCAACGACGCGACCGACGCCGACGGCCTGTTCTCGCGCCTCATGGGCGACGAGGTCGAACCTCGCCGCGAGTTCATTCAGGACAACGCGCTCAGCGTCGCCAACCTCGACATCTGAGATCTGCAGATGCAAATCAAAAGGGCCGCTCCTCGGGAGCGGCCCTTTTTCTTGATCAACAGGTTTCGTTGTTGAGATGGTTAACGTGATTCACGTGAAACCATGAATGCGCGGGCTCAGAAACGTCCCTCGAATGCCACTTCAGCCAGAGCCTTGCGACCATTCGGCGTTTCCTTCGAACGCAGACCTTCCGGCAGCGCTTCCTTGTCACCCAGCTTGCCGATGGCCACCGCTGCGTTGATGTGGAAACCATCAGGCGCGCCCAGCTCGGAGACGGCCCGATCGAAGTCGAAGCCGGTCATCGCGTGGGCGAAATAGCCCGACTTCATGGCCTGAACAGAGAGCAGACCCCAGGCAGCACCCGCGTCGAAACTGTGGCTGCGATAGGACTTCGGCTCCGAACCATCAGCCGGACGGCTCAGCGTGTCGGAAAAGATGAAGACGAGGGCCGCGGCATTCTTGGCCCAACCCTGGTTGAACTCGATCAAGATATCGAGAAACTTGTCGAACTCAGGTGTTCCCTTCAGGGCGTAGATGAAGCGCCAGGGCTGGTAGTTGAACGCTGACGGCGCCCAATGCGCAGCATCGAGGATGGTCAGGAGATCTTCCTTCGGCATCGTGCTGCCATCAAAGGCACGCGGCGACCATCGATCGAGAAAGATCGGATCGACATTGTATTCGGACTGGCGGTGATTGCTGCTGGTCATGGTGTTCCTTCACACATGTCTTGGGATGACGGATGGAACAAACATCAATTCGCAAGCCTCGGAAAGGGTCGCGGCTGCAAATTCGGGTGAACACTGTGATCGTTGATTAACCCCATCGAGGGGAGGGAACCTTAAGGCTTTTCCAACATCATCCGAAGTCATGAGACTTTATGTGCTGCGAAAGGAGGGATAATCCGGGCTTTTGCGATGCACAAAGTCTGTTAGTGTAGCGAATGAACGAGGACCCTCTGGTCCGACAAAAAGGTACAGAACCCATGTTCTATCAGCTCTATGAACTGAACCATGCATTCATGGCGCCATTCCGGGCAACAGCGGACGCGATGAACCTGGCATGGAGAAACCCGCTCAACCCTTGGTCCCATACGGTCGTCGGGCGTTCATTCTCAGCGGGCTTTGAAGTTTTCGAACGTGTGACGCGCCGCTATGGCAAGCCCGCCTTCGGCCTCCCGACAACCAGGATCGGGGATGAAAGCGTCACGGTCGAGGAAGAAATCGTCTGGCGCAAGCCTTTCTGCGACCTGATCCATTTCAAGCGCCATCTTCCAGCCGGCACCGAAAAGGGTCCGCGCATCCTCATCGTCGCACCCATGTCGGGCCACTACGCGACCTTGCTCCGTGGGACGGTCGAGGCACTGCTGCCGAGTGCGGACCTTTACATCACCGACTGGATCGATGCCCGTATGGTGCCGGTGACCGAAGGCGATTTCGATCTCGACGACTATATCGACTACGTCATCGACATCCTTCATCACCTCGGTCCTGACACCCATGTGGTCGCAGTCTGTCAGCCCTCCGTTCCCGTGCTGGCCGCCGTCGCCGTCATGGAAGGTGAGGGGGACGTCTGCGCACCGTCCTCGATGACACTCATGGGTGGCCCCATCGACACGCGCATCAACCCGACGGCCGTCAATCAACTGGCCCAGGACAAGCCGCTCGAATGGTTCCGCGACAACGTCATCATGCAGGTGCCGTGGCCGCAGCCCGGCTTCATGCGTCAGGTCTATCCGGGCTTCCTGCAGCTCTCGGGATTTATGTCGATGAACCTTGATCGGCACATGATTGCGCACAAGGAGTTTTACATGCACCTCGTCAAGAACGACGGGGAACCGGCCGAGAAGCACCGCGACTTCTACGATGAATATCTGGCGGTCATGGACCTCACGGCGGAATTCTATCTTCAGACCGTCGAGACGGTGTTCATCAAGCACTCCCTGCCCAAGGGTGAGATGATGCATCGCAACAAGCGCGTCGACACGACAGCGATCCGCAACGTCGCGCTTTTGACAGTCGAAGGCGAAAACGACGACATCTCGGGTCTCGGTCAGACCAAGGCGGCGCAGACAATCTGCACCAACATTCCCGATGATATGCGCCTGCATTACATGCAGCCGGACGTTGGCCACTACGGCGTCTTCAATGGCTCGCGTTTCCGTCGCGAAATCGCGCCGCGCATTGTCGAATTCGCCCGCACACACGGCAAGAAGGCCAAGACCACCACTCCGGTCAAGCGCGTCATCAAGGGCGGCAAGGCTCTCTGACATTTTCGTCATTCCGAATTTAAGAAGCGGATTCAGTCGGTTCTCCGATTGGGTCCGCTTCTTTCTTGAAGGGCAGGGCGGCATTTCCCACATCGAAACCATCGGACGGCATTCCGCTGTCCGCGCAAAACGAGGTTATCGATGATGAACCAGTCAGCACTGCTTCGGCCGGATTGGACTCCGGCAACCGTCGCCTTGATGGTGCTCGGCTTCATGGTCTTCTGGCCGCTCGGTCTGGCCATGCTTGCCTACATCCTGTTCGGCGAGAAGTTCCAGAGCTTCAAGCGGGAAGCCAACCAGAAGGCGGATAGTGCCTTCGCCTGGTGCCGCTCCAACAGCTACACTGCGCCTGCCTCCACCGGCAACGTCGCTTTCGACGACTGGCGCAAGACAGAACTCGAGCGTCTCGACGCAGAACGTCGCCGTCTCGATGAAATGCGCGCCGAATTCGACAACTACGCCCGCGAACTGCGCCGGGCGAAGGACCAGGAAGAGTTCGACCGCTTCATGCGCGACCGTCAGCAGATGAAGACTTCAGGCGAGGGCGGTCCCGCCCAGGGTTTCACCGGCAACTGACCGGTCGAGCCATCCTGTCGCAACCGGGGTCGGCGCACTTGCGCCGGCCTTTTTTATTGCAAGAAGAGCTCCCGAATCGGCTAGAACACACGCATGTTTCCCCTGCTTAAAAAGCTGACACCGCAGAGAGCCCCGGCGATCCAGCTGGAGCGGGCGATTGCCGTGGATGGACGGTCCATTCCGCTGACCATCAGAAAGAACAGCCGCGCGACCCGCATCACGCTCAGGATCGAGCCCGGCGGGCGCGCTTTGAAGATGACAATTCCGCCAGGGCTGCGCGAACGGGACATCGATGACTTTCTCGATCGCCACCAGGGCTGGCTCAGCACCAAGCTCAAGCGCCAGAAAACGGTCGGCGCCATTGAGGATGGCGGAGACATTCTACTCCGAGGCATTCCCCATCGTATCGTCCATACAGGTCAGTTGCGCGGCCTGACCCAATCGATCGACAGCGAGATTGGCCATGTCCTCAGCGTCAGCGGCCTTGAGGACCATTTGCCGAGGCGCGTCGCCGATTTCCTCAAGAAGGAAGCACGCCATGACCTCGAGCGCCTCGTGGCTCTGCATGCCAGAAATGTCGGCAAGCCAGTCAAAAGCATGACGCTGAAGGATACCCGCAGCAGATGGGGATCCTGTTCCTGGGACGGCAAGCTGAGCTTCTCCTGGCGCATTGTCATGGCGCCGCCTCTGGTCATCGACTATCTCGCTGCCCACGAGGTTGCGCATTTGCGGGAGATGAACCACGGTCCGGCCTTCTGGGCACTTTGCAAGGAGCTCTGCCCACCCATGGACGAAGCGAAGTCCTGGCTGAAGCGTCATGGCTCGGCCCTTCATGCCATAGACTTCGACTGATTGACCCCGCGACCTTTCAGCCTCTGTCGCAAATTGGCTCGACTCTTTTTTGATTTCGTGCGACTTCGCTGCCATGAGACCCGATATCAAGATCTGCGGACTGAAGACGCCGGAGGCGGTCGATCGTGCGGCCGACCGCGGCGCGAGCCATATCGGCTTCATCTTCTTTGAAAAGAGCCCGCGCAACATCGAGCCTGATATCGCAGGTGTGCTCGCAGACCGCGTTCGCGGCCGGGTGAAAAGCGTCGCGGTGACAGTCGATGCAGATAATGACGATCTCGACGAGATTATTGCGCTTATGCGTCCTGATATCCTGCAGTTCCATGGCCACGAAAGCCCGGAACGGCTGCTGACAGTCAAGGCGGTCACCGGTCTTCCGATTATGAAGGCATTTTCCATTCGCGATGCCGATGACCTGAGGCGTATCGAGCCCTATATCGGGATTGCCGATCGTTTTCTCTTCGATGCCAAACCGCCTGTGGGCTCCGATTTGCCCGGCGGCAATGGCGTCACCTTCGATTGGCGTCTCTTGCGTTCGCTTGACGACAGCGTCGATTACATGCTTTCCGGAGGCCTCAACAAGGCCAATATCGCAGAGGCCCTGCGGGAAACCGGAGCACGGGCAATCGACGTATCCTCTGGCGTGGAATCTGCGCCGGGCGTCAAGGATCTGCAGATAATGGATGAGTTTTTTGCGGCCGTTGCCGAGGCAAGTCGTGCACAGCCGGTTTCAGGGAGTGTCAAGTGAACCAGTCACCGAAACCCAATTCCTTCCGTGAAGGTCCAGACGAAGACGGCCGCTTCGGCATCTTCGGTGGCCGTTTCGTCGCCGAGACGCTGATGCCGCTGATCCTGGACCTGCAGGCGGAATGGGAAAAGGCGAAAACGGATCCGGAATTCCAGGCCGAACTGGCGCATCTCAACACCCATTATACCGGTCGCCCAAGCCCGCTCTATTTCGCCGAGCGTCTGACCGAAGAACTCGGTGGCGCAAAGATCTACTTCAAGCGCGATGAGCTGAACCACACCGGTTCGCACAAGATCAACAACTGCCTCGGCCAGATCCTGCTCGCCAAGCGCATGGGCAAGACCCGTATCATCGCTGAAACCGGCGCCGGCCAGCATGGTGTGGCCTCTGCCACGGTCGCCGCTCGCTTCGGCATCCCTTGCGTCGTCTACATGGGCGCGACCGACGTCGAGCGCCAGGCGCCGAACGTTTTCCGCATGAAGCTGCTCGGTGCCGAGGTGAAGCCGGTTACCTCTGGCCATGGCACCCTCAAGGACGCGATGAACGAGGCGTTGCGCGACTGGGTCACCAATGTCGACGATACCTATTATATGATCGGCACAGCCGCCGGCCCTCATCCCTATCCGGAAATGGTCCGCGACTTCCAGTCGGTCATCGGCCGCGAAACGCGCGAGCAGATGCTGGCTGCGGAAGGCCGCCTGCCGGACATGCTGATTGCTGCCGTCGGTGGTGGTTCGAACGCGATCGGCCTCTTCCATCCCTTCCTGGATGACGAGAGTGTCCGCATCGTTGGCGTCGAAGCCGGTGGCAAGGGTCTCGAAGGCGAGGAGCACTGCGCTTCGCTGACCGCAGGTACGCCCGGCGTCCTGCATGGCAACCGCACCTATCTGCTGCAGGACGGCGACGGCCAGATCAAGGAAGGTCACTCGATCTCCGCCGGCCTCGATTATCCGGGTATTGGCCCGGAGCATTCCTGGCTGAAGGATATGGGCCGCGTCGAATACGTTCCGATCAGGGACGACGAGGCGCTCGCCGCCTTCCAGCTGCTGACGCGCACCGAAGGCATCATCCCGGCGCTCGAGCCGAGCCATGCGCTCGCCGAAGTCGTCAAGCGCGCCCCGAAGATGGACAAGGACCAGATCATTGTGATGAACCTCTGCGGCCGCGGCGACAAGGATATCTTCACTGTCGGCAAGATTCTCGGTATGGGGCTCTGATCATGACTGCGCGTATGGACCAACGTTTCGCTGCACTGAAAGCAGAAGGCCGCCCGGCTCTCGTCACCTATTTCATGGGTGGCGATCCGGACTACGACACGTCGCTCGCGATCATGAAGGCTCTGCCGGAAGCCGGCGCCGACGTTATCGAGCTCGGCATGCCCTTCTCGGATCCCATGGCCGATGGCCCGGCGATCCAGCTTGCCGGCCAGCGGGCCCTCAAAGCCGGCCAAACCCTCGTTCGCACGCTCGATCTGGCGCGTGAATTCCGCAAGACGGACAATGAAACGCCGATCGTCATGATGGGTTACTACAACCCGATCTACGTCTATGGCGTCGAGCGTTTCCTTGACGACGCATTGGCTGCCGGCATCGATGGCCTGATCGTTGTCGATCTGCCGCCGGAAATGGATGACGAACTCTGCATCCCGGCCCGCAGCCGTGACATCAACTTCATCCGTCTGGCAACCCCGACAACCGACGACAAGCGTTTGCCCACTGTTCTCAAGAACACCTCGGGCTTCGTCTATTACGTCTCGATGAACGGCATCACCGGTTCGGCACTGCCGGATCCCTCCCGTGTTGCCGGTGCCGTCCAGCGCATCAAGGCGCATACGGACCTGCCTATCTGCGTCGGCTTCGGCGTCAAGACTGCCGAGCATGCCCGCCTGATCGGCGCCAATGCCGATGGCGTCGTGGTTGGGACCGCGATCGTCAATCAGGTTGCTACAAATCTCACAGCCGATGGCAAAGCGACGGCGGATACGGTTCAGGCCGTCGCCACGCTGGTGCGCGGACTGGCAACCGGCGTGCGGTCTGCACGCCTTGCTGCTGCCGAATAAGCACCCCATATGGGCTTTAAATATCAGGAGTAAGCCGCGTGAACTGGATCACCAACTATGTGCGCCCGCGCATCAATTCCATGCTGGGCCGCCGCGAAGTTCCGGAAAACCTCTGGATCAAGTGCCCGGAAACGGGCGAGATGGTCTTCCACAAGGACTTGGAAGAGAACAAGTGGGTGATCCCGGCTTCCGGCTATCACATGAAGATGCCGGCAAAGTCGCGCCTGATCGATCTCTTCGACGGTGGCCATTTCGAAGCCCTGCCGCAGCCGAAAGTTGCGCAGGATCCGCTGAAGTTCCGCGATTCCAAGAAATACACCGACCGTCTTCGTGACAGCCGCGTGAAGACGGATCAGGAAGACACGATCGTTGCCGGCGTCGGCACGGTGCAGGGCCTGAAGCTCGTTGCCGTCGTCCACGAGTTCAACTTCATGGGCGGTTCGCTCGGCATTGCCGCTGGCGAAGCGATCGTGAAGGCCTTCGAACGCGCCATCAAGGAAAAGTGCCCGCTGGTCATGTTCCCGGCTTCGGGTGGCGCCCGCATGCAGGAGGGTATCCTCTCGCTGATGCAGCTGCCGCGCACCACGGTTGCCGTCGACATGCTGAAGGAAGCCGGCCAGCCCTACATCGTCGTCCTCACCAACCCGACTACGGGCGGCGTAACGGCCTCTTACGCCATGCTGGGCGACCTCCACATTGCAGAGCCAGGTGCCGAGATCTGCTTTGCCGGCAAGCGCGTTATCGAGCAGACGATCCGCGAGAAGTTGCCGGAAGGCTTCCAGACCTCTGAATACCTACTGGAACACGGCATGGTCGACATGGTCGTCAAGCGTCACGACATTCCTGACACGCTCGCGCGCGTCCTGAAGATCATGACCAAGCGCCCTGCCAACGACACGGCGGTCCCTGCGAAGGTGGCAGAGCCGGTCGAGAAGGCCTCGGCCTGAGCCGCGTTTTCTGTGAGGCCGCGGTCGCGGAACGAAAGTGATGACAGCCCCCATCGTCAGCCAGGCCGATGCCGAGATCGAAAAACTCATGGGGCTGCACCCCAAGGGCTACGATCTGTCGCTCGACCGTATCCGCCGCCTCCTTGAGGTTCTGGGTAACCCGCATCTGAAGCTGCCGCCGGTCATTCATGTGGCCGGCACAAACGGCAAGGGGTCGGCCTCGGCCTTTTGCCGGGCGCTTCTGGAGGCCCAGGGCCTGTCCGTCCACGTCCACACCTCACCGCATCTGGTGCGCTGGCATGAGCGCTATCGCATCGGCGTAAAGGGTGGCCCCGGTCAGATCGTCGACGATGAACTGTTTGCCGATGCTCTGCGCCGCGTTGCCGAGGCAAACGGCGGCAAACCGATCACCGTCTTCGAGATCCTGACGGCGGTGACATTCATTCTCTTTTCCGAACAGCCTGCCGACGTCGTCGTGCTGGAGGTCGGTCTTGGCGGCCGCTTCGACGCCACCAATGTCGTCGAAAAGCCGGCTGTCTGCATCATCCAGCCGATCTCGCTCGATCATCAGGCCTATCTCGGCGATCGCGTCGAACTGATCGCCGCCGAAAAGGCCGGAATCATGAAGCGCGGCGTCCCCGTCGTGATTGGACACCAGGAGTTCGACGGCGCCAAGGATGTGCTGATCAGCACGGCCGAACGCCTCGGCTGTCCTCTCACCGTCTTCGCCCAGGATTTCCTGGCGTACGAAGAATTCGGACGGCTCGTCTACCAGGACGAATTCGGTCTGATGGACCTGCCGCTGCCGCGTCTGCCGGGTCGGCACCAGATCGGCAATGCCGCAACCGCCATCCGTGCGGTCAAGGCAGCCGGCTACTCCGTCACCGAAGAGATTGCCGAAAAGGCCATGCTGTCGGTCGAATGGCCGGGCCGCCTGCAGAAGCTCACCGAGGGTCGGCTGGTGGAGCGTGCGCCGGCCGGCGCTGAAATCTGGCTCGACGGAGGCCACAATCCCGGCGCAGGCGAAGTCATCGCGGAGGCCATGGCATCCATGGAAGAACGCCAGGCGCGACCGCTGCATCTGGTCATCGGCATGATCAACACCAAGGATCCGATCGGCTTCTTCCGCGCTTTCGTGGATATCGCCCATAACGTCTACACTGTCCCGATAACGGGCTCTGACGTTGGCCTCGACCCGGTGGCACTTGCCCAGTCGGCAGCTGAGGCTGGTTTGAAGGCCCTTCCGATGGAGTCGCTTGGCCAGGCGCTGGACGCAATCCGCGAACGCAGTGAAGATGGCGTTCCGCCCCGCATCATGATCGGCGGCTCGCTTTATCTGGCGGGCAATGTACTCGCCGAAAACGGCACCATCCCCAAATGAAAAAAGCCCGGCTGTAACCGGGCTTTTTCTTTATTCATCAATGACGTGAGGCTTATGCCGCGCCGGCGATCCAGCTGGAAAGCGCAGTCTTCGGAGCCGCACCCACCTTGATATCGGCCACTTCACCACCCTTGAAGACGGCCAGCGTCGGGATCGAGCGAACACCGAACTGGGCAGCCAGTTCCGGGTTTTCATCGATGTTGAGCTTGGCGATCTTCACCTTGCCGGCGAGTTCGTTGGAGATTTCTTCGAGGCTCGGTGCAATCATCTTGCACGGGCCGCACCATTCGGCCCAGAAATCCACGACGACCGGTTCGGAAGCGTCGAGAACCTCGGCCTGGAAATTGGACTTGTCGACTTTAACGGTAGCCATGGGGCTCTCCCTTCATAAATACGGAATTGACTAGATATGTGATGCCGCGCGGCAGCAATTTCAATATGCGGTATCTCACGATGTTTCGAGGTCGGCAAGGGACCGCTGAAGAAGGCTTTCATCAAGGGGAATGAGGCTGCCGTTTTCGGTGTAGATCAGCCAGCATTCGACTTGTTTGCCGGGATAGAGCGGCTGCAGGATCTCGCGATAGATGGCGAGCTGCACCCGATGCGAGAGGGGGCATTGGGCCGCCTCCAGTGGTGGATTCCGGTTGGTCTTGTAGTCGGCGATGATCACCCGGTCGGCAAGCACGGTCATGCGGTCGATCCGGCCGGAGACCGCACGCAATTCTCCCTTCAGCCGCATCGTGCCCATGACCGAAACTTCCGCGCGACTGCCGGCATCGAACAGCGGGCGAAGCGCCTCGTCTTCGAGAACGGTGATCACGGTGGAGACCAGTCTCTGTCGCTGCTCTGCCGGCCAGAACCGGGCAGCACGTTCTGCATAACGCTCAGCTGCCTCGCGGCGGTCACCCTCCGGAAAGCTCGGCAAATTCTGCAGCATCCGATGGATGAGCCGCCCGCGCTGCAGAGCGAGATCCGCCTTTTCCGTCGTCGAGAACAGCGCAGAGGCGGTCAACGCATCCTCGTCTTCGTCGATGACGATGCTGCCGGCACCGGAGGGGCTGAGCGGTCTCGGTAGGCTGATCGGTGGCGGCAGCGGCTTCCAGAGCGTCGAGGGAAGGCTGTGGCTCTCCTCGCTTTCGGCGCCCTCTTCGGTCACCGGCAGATCATGCTCTGCCTCGCCGAGAGACCAGCGCAATCCGGCCCAGCTGCCATCCGGCCCGGTGAATTCGACCTGTTTGCAGCGCGTTTCGTCGGCGCTCAGCGCCCGCGCGATCATCTTGTGCCAGATCTCGCCCGTGTCCTGCACGCCGCGATAACCACCGACGATCAGACGGTCGGCAGCGCGGGTCATCGCGACATAGAGCAGCCGGCGATATTCCTCCTCGGCCTGATCCTTGCGCCGATCCATGTCGGCAGCGGAGATCGAATTGCCGAGCGACTTCGACGGCACCCAGATCGGGAAGGGCATGCCTTCAGCCGTCCCAATGATTCGCAGCTTTGCCACATGGTTCGAATTGAAGGGCTTCGAGCCGCCATCGATCAGGAAGACGATTGGCGCCTCAAGTCCCTTCGAGGCATGAACCGTCATGATCCGGACTTCGTTGCGCTCCTTGTCCTGTTCGCGCTTGACCTCAGGCGCTTCCATCTCGAGCGTCGAAACGAAGGATTGCAAGCCGGGCAATCCGCTGGTCTCGAAGGAGAGGGCAAAGGTCAGGAACTCGTCGATGATGTCGCTGACCTCGGAGCCGAGGCGACCGAGATAGGCCCTCCGACCACCATGAACGCTGAGCACCCGGGCATAGAAATCATGAACGGAGTACTCCCGCGCCTGTTCGAGAAACAGGGTGAGCCGGTCGTAGGTCTTCTTCCACGCGCCATCAGTTTCAGCCTGCTCCGTCAGTCTCGCCCAGAGGCTCTGTCCTTCCGGTCGCTCGGCAGCGAGCTGCATCAAATCATCTTCGCCGTGATTGAACAGTGGGCTCTTCAACAGCGAAGCGAGAGACAGATCGTCTCCCGGCAGCAGCAGGAAACGTCCGAGCGCCAGCATGTCCTGCACGGCAATATGGCTTGTCAGCTTCAGGCGGTCTGCACCAGCGACCGGTACGTTATGCGGGCGTTTCAGCGCGCGGGTCAGCGCATTGACGAAGCCGTCGCGCTTGCGCACGAGCACGAGGATATCGCCCGGGCGGATCAGCCGCTTGTTGCCCTTCTCGATGATCGTTTCCCGTCCGACGATCTGGCTGATCTGATGCGCCACGCGTCGTGCGAGAATTGCCGACGGGGCGCTTTCCGGCGTCGCGTCGAAGGGGGCGGTCCAGTTCTCGTCCTTCTCCTGCTTTTCGGCGGCGATCATATCCCAGACATCGACGGTCCCCGGATGTCCGATGCGGCTCGACTGGTGGATGACGGGTTCGCCGCCGGCACTGAGGCCCCGGCTGTTTTCCGGCAGGCTGAAGACCTGGTCGACGGCCGCAAGGACCGATTGCGTCGAGCGGAAGGAGAGCGGCAGACGCACCGTGTTGAAGTCCTGTCCGCTTTCAGTCACGGCCTGCGCGGTCTGGCGCGCCTCTTGCGAGAACTGCTCCGGGCGCGCGCCCTGGAAGGAATAGATCGACTGCTTCTCGTCGCCCACGGCGAAGAAGGTGCGGATCCCGGGCCGGGCGCTCAATCCGGTGAAAAAGTCTTCGCGCAGCGACCGGATGACATCCCATTGCACTGGGCTCGTATCCTGCGCTTCGTCGACGAGGATATGGTCGATACCCTGGTCCAGCTTGTAATGCACCCAGGCGCCGACATCGCCGCGCGTCAGAAGCCGGGCGGTGCGCACGATCAGATCCTCGAAATCGAGCTGAGACCGTCGCTTCTTCAGTTCCTCGTAGTCGGTGTCGAGACGCACGGCCAGCGTCAGTGCAGACCGCGTCGCCTCATACATGCGGAAGATCCGCAGCCCGTCCCGCATCGCGACCACATGATCCCGGGCCGCAATCACGGCATCCTTGAGATCCGGCGCCACCTTGGTCATGGCGGCGGCAATCAGCGAGCTGTCGGCCTTTGGCGCTTCCTGTGCCGTCAGGAAAGCCTGGTCCAGAAGCTTCGCTCGCTCCAGCGGATCGGCTTCCACCAGCGCCCGTTCCAGCACTTCCGCGACGGCCCGCACCTTCTCGCCGCCCTTTTCGAGGGCAAGCTGGATGTACCGGGCAAAATTGCCACCGGACAAACCGGCAAGCGGCCAGTAGTCCTCCGCGCGGCTGGTCTCGCTCTCCAGCGGCCCGATGCCGAGGCCCTTCCGCAGGGTCGCATCAAGGCCTCCCGTCCGTTCCGCCCGCTGCCGGAAGTCTCTGACAGCATGGCGGTTGGCCACGGTATCGGCAATCAAGCCTTCGAGCCCGCTTTCATCGGCAATGCTCAAGACCTGCGAGAAAGCTTCGGCGAGTGCTGCATCATTCTCCGTCGACGTGGCCGTCAGCAGCGATCGCCGCGCTTCGGCCAGAACGGTGACCGCGACGCGATCATCGAGGACGTTGAAATGCCCGGCGACATTCGCTTCCAAGGGAAACTGGTGCAGCAACGCTTCGCAGAAGGCGTGAATCGTCTGGATCTTAAGACCACCCGGCGTTTCCAGCGCCTTGGCAAAGAGCCGCCGTGCAGCCGCAAGCGTCGCCCGATCCGGCTCCCTCTGCTCGATGGCCGCAATCCGCTTGGACAGTTCCCGGTCATCGAGCGTCGCCCATTCCGCCAGCCGCTCGAAGACGCGGTTCGACATTTCGGACGCCGCAGCCTTGGTGTAGGTCAGGCAGAGAATGGATGAGGGGCGGGCGCCGGCGAGCAGCAGCCGGATCACCCGCTGCGTCAGCACATGCGTCTTGCCGGAGCCGGCATTCGCCGACACCCAGGCCGACTGGCCGGGATGCGAAGCGCGCGACTGGGCAAGCGTCGTCCAGCCGAGCCAGGCGGCGGGATCGCTGCCGGTCGGTAGCTCGTCCAGGGCAAAGCGCTGATCACTCATCGCCGGCTCCTTCCTCGGCTTCCGCCGTCGACCACTCCGCGACTCGCGCCAGATGGTCGTATTCGCCGCCATAGGCGTTCTGTTCCGCCGGGATGAGGCGGGAGACATAACCCCGCTCGCCGCTCTGCAGCGCCTGGACGAAGCGGCCAAGTTCGTCAACGGATTGCGTCGCAAGCTCAAGCGCAGACTTCTTGTTGTCGCCCCGCGTTGCCATTTCGTTGTTCACCTGGTCTGCCGAAAAGCGATCGCCAGGTCTCAGGCGTACATAGACAAGATTGAGAGGTTTCACGTCACCGGCAGGCTTGAAGGCGCCTTGGAGAAGGGCCGCCGCCTCCAGCGCCAATTGTGGGTCAAGCAGGCTGCGCGCCTGATTGGCGCTCGGGTTGAGGCCCGTCTTGTAGTCGATGATATCGGCAAAGCCGCCGCCTCGGATATCGATCCGGTCCGCTATTCCGCTAATGGTGATATCAACAGGGCGAAGCAGCACATTGCCTCTGACTTCCGTCATCGAGCGCTTGATTTCCGGTCTCCGCTGCCGCTCCCAGCTGAGAAAGGCAGAGGCGACACTGTAGAAGCGCTGACGCCAGACGATATCGATGTGCAGCGGCAGAGCCTCCGTCAGGAACTCCTCATCGGTGATCCGGTGCAGGATATCGAGCGCGTCCAGCCGGGCCGGGTCATGATCCTCGCGGATGAAACGCTCGACGATGCGGTGATAGAGCGTCCCGCGTTCCGCCGCCCCCGGATCCTGGTTGAAGGGATCGACGGGATCGAGACGCAGGATGCGCCGCGCATAGATGGAATAGGGGTCCCGCCGGAAGCGCCCCACCTCGGAAAAGCTGAAGCTACGCGGCTGAAGTTCTGCGCGCGGTCGTGGCGCGGGGCGCTGTGCCGGTGCCTGGTTTTCGCCCTGGTCGATCAGGTCGGCGTAGCGCCGATAGATCTGTCCGCGCTTTCGCATCTCGTCTTCCAGAAGGGGCCCGCCAAGAGCCATCAGACGCTGCAGCCAGCGAGAGGCGACCGTCGGCGCAGAGCCTTGGCGTAGCGAGCGCGAGAAGATCAGTTTCCGCGTGCCACAGGCCATCTGGAAGTCATGCGCCACCTGGCCGATCTGCCGTTCCGGCGGCTCAAGCCCGACTTCGGTCTTCATGACGCGCGACAGGAAGGGATTGTTCTTGGTCTGGCTCGGCCAGCTCCCCTCGTTCATCCCGCCGATCACCATCATGTCGACATTCTGCAGGCGCGCTTCGAGCGTCCCGAAGATGAAGACGCGGGGATGCCGCATGGCGCGTGGCTTGACCGCCTGGCCGGCCATCAGCGCCGTCAGGATATCAACCCATTGCGCGCCGTCCGCCTCGATCTGTCCGTCCGTCTCAAGCACCTCGGCGAGGAGCCTCGCCAGAGCCTCGCCCGCCGCATCGCCCCAGAGACCGGCCAGATCACCGCGCTCGTCGACCGTGACGGCTTCCAGCACCCGACCCGTGCGCTCGGCCCAGTCACTGACCGTCAATGTCTGCGACAGCACGCGCCCGTCAGTCGACCGGATGACGGACGAGACGAGGGGGTCGACCGCCTTGGTTACCCGGCTCGCCAGCAGGCGAGCAAGCTCGATCTCCTCGGGCGCAATCGAGATGCGCCATTGCGGCTTGTGACGGTCGGCCAGATGCGCTTCGAGCCCTTCCGCAAACAACGGTTCCATCTCGGCAAGGTCGAGGCTCTTCAGACCGCCACGCAGCGCGATGCGTTCCAGCGCGTCGGCAGCCTTGCGCATATCCTCGGCCGTGAAACCGAACCGTGCCAGAGGATGCTTGATCAGGGAGACGATGGCCACCGGATCGCCCGGACGCAGGCAGGCCTCGGCCACCACCTGGGTCAGCATGGCAGCCTGGGTCCCGGTCATCGGCGTACCCGCCGAATCATCCGCCTCGATCCCGAACCGCGCGAGTTCGGACATGACACGCCGCGCCAGCGCGCGATCCGGCGTGATCAGCGCCACCCGGCTTTCGGGATTGTCGGAAACCTCTTCGAGCCCCAGCCGGAGCGCAATTGCAATCGCCGTTGCTTCTTCGCGCTCATTGGCCGTCTCGATCAGGGCGACATCGCGAAATGCCGCGAGCAGGCGTGAATCGTCGATATCCTGCCGCCAGGCCTTCCAGGTGTCGGTCGCCTCGGCGGGCGCCATGGCACGCGACAGAAATTCGGCTCGATCCCGGAGCGCCGGATCGGAGGCTTCGAGAGCCTGAACATCGGCGCGTTCAAGTTTCATATGCCGCAGCAGATGGGCAAGGCCATATTGCGGATGCCCGCGCACGGCAGGGCTTGGACGTATCACGGAGATCTCGCGATCGTTGAGCTTCGCCCAGTCCTCGTCCGGCATGTCCAGATCAAGCCCGGGCAGCACCACGACCCCCTGGTCGAGCTCGGCAATCGCGGCAATGAGCTCGGCCGCTGCCGGGATCGAGCCGGTGGAGCCCGCAACGATGACGGGACCGGAAGCACCCTGTCTTCTGAACCGTTCGGCCTCGGCCCTCAGCACCGCATCGCGGTGGCGGGCCGGAGACGACCGCACCAGTTCCTGCAGCCGTGCAGGCCAGAACAGGGTCGCAATTTTCAGAAACTCCAGCGTCAGCTGCCACCAGGAGCCGAAGTCGGCCGATTGAAGGTTCTCCAATTCCGTCCAGTCGCAACCTTCCGTCTCGGCTGCTTCGATCAGCTCCACCAGCGCCCGTGCCAGCCAGACGGCATCTGCCGGGCTCGCCGGTGCCACGAACGGCGTGTCCGAATGGATTGACCGGACGATCTCCGGCAGCTGGTTGCGCCAGGCAAGGATCAGCCGGGCGAGTTCCAGAAGCATGACGGTGCCGCTCACCGGCGGGGCAAGATCCATCAGCTGCGGCGCATCGAGATCGAAGAAGCCACTGTCGTCATCCGTCTCGCCGAGCGTGCGAATGTCGGGAAGGATCGCCGCGCGACCACCGAGCAGATCGACGAACTCAGACCGCAGCACGCGCGCTGCGCGTCGGGTCGGAACGAGCAGAGTGACGCCTGCCAGAGAAAGCGGATCGGCGGGGTCATAGCGAAAATCGTCGGTGAGGCGACCGTCGAGCAGCGCTTCCGTCAGCGTCCTGAGGAAGGGCCGGCCCGGTGGGATCGTCAGCAGACGCGGCGCCTTGCTCACCATCTCAAAGGCCCCTGCCGTAGCGGGCCACCACGGCTTCGGCAGGCGCGATCGCGTCGGGTGTGCCAACGGTCAGCCACTGTCCATTAAGGTCCGTACCGAATAGCCGACAGGCGGCAATCGCACGATCGAAATAGATGTTGAGGTTGAAGGGGCCATCCGGCGCATCGTCGAAGAGATGCGGCATCAGCGCTAAGGCCCCGGCATAGACGACCGGGTTCGGTGCGCCCGAGACATAGCGGGTGAGCTTGCCGTCATCCGCCATCGAGAAATCATTCTTGCCGTTATGGCCCGTGGTCCGTTCCTGCTCGACACAGAGCATCGCAATGTCCATCCGGGAGGGATCGAACTGTTGCGCCAGCCGGACAAGATTGCGCGGCTCATCATCCCGTTCTCCGACCCAGAACAGGTCGGCATTCATGACGAGTGCCGGCTGGTCCTGGTCGAGCAGCTTGAGGCCCTTGGCCAGACCACCGCCCGAATCCATCAACCGCTCCCGTTCGTCGGAGATCCGGATCTCGGCCCGTGTCTCCCCGGCGAGATGGGCCTCCATCTGATCGGCATGGTGATGCACATTGACCACGACCGTCTCGACGCCCGCCTCAACAAGCGCGTCGAGCACATAGTCGATCATCGGCTTTCCGCCGATCTGAACCAGCGGCTTCGGGGTCGTCTCTGTAATGGGGCGCATCCGCGTACCGAGTCCGGCCGCGAGCACCATGGCTTGCTTGATGATCATTTGCTCAGGCCGGTGATTCGGGAAGCTCGATTCCAGCCTCTATGCACCAGTTCCGCAAGGGGGCCAGAACAGGATGCTCAAAAGCCACGTTGAGATGCCAAAGGGTCCGCGGCAGATGGCGCATATAGCCCGGCTTGCCGTCCCGGTCCTTGAGGCGCACCCAGAGCCCGTTCAGCTTGCAGGCGCGCTGCGCCGACATGATCGCCCAGCTCTTCAGGAATGCGGCTTCGTTGAAATCCGCTTTCCTGGCGCGTGCCGAAAGATAGTCTGCCATCAGCTGATCCATCAGCGGCCGCTCGATCGTCACCCGCGCATCCTGGATCAGCGAGACGAGATCATAGGCCGAGGAGCCAATCATCGCATCCTGGAAATCGATAAGGCCGACCCGGTCATGCCCTTCGCGGTCTTCGCGCCAGATGATGTTGGGCGAGTGGAAGTCACGCATGACGATGGACGTATCGGAGCCCGCCAGTTCGTCGATCAGTTGGTCCCAGATGGCGAGATAGCTGGCACGTTCTTCCGCTGTCGCCTGTTGCCCCTTGCGTTTCCAGGGCAGGTGCCAGTCAAGAAGCAGCTCCACCTCGAACTTCATCGCCGCGCGATCGAAATCGGGAATGACGTGTTTATGCCCGCCCGCAATGACGATCTCCCGATCGAAGGGCGTGTCATGAATGGCGGCCAGACAAGCCGCACTGGCACGGTAGCGGTCAGCGATCGGCTTTCCCTGTTCGTCGAGAACACCGCCTTCGCCGAGATCTTCGAGAAGCAACAGACCTGCGTCGAGATCCTGTTCCAGGACTTCGGGAGCGGCAAAGCCGCGCTCGCGCAGCGCCTGTCCGATGGCCACGAAGGGACGCACATCCTCGGCCAGATGCACGAGCTGCGAATAGGGCTTGCCGTCCCGGATCGGCGGACCGTTCGGCCGCCTGGGCGCATCCATCAGGACGAGGCGGGCACTGCCGTCGGCAGGATAGACGTGCTCATAGGCCCGGTTGGAAGCGTCGCCCGTCAAATGCCGTCGATGGGCATCTCCGTATCCGCATCTCTTCAGGAAGCGGCGGATTTCATCCACGCGCCGAAGCCGAGCCAGTTTTGCCTCTGGCGCGCGGATTACCAGGTTTCGCCCGCCATCGGACGCGAATTGAAACTCGATCTCGATCCGGGTTCTAGGAAGCGCGCGGCCTGCCTTGTCCGGCCACTCGACGAGGCATATGCCATCGGCCAAGGCTTCTTCCAGCCCCAGTTCATCCAGTTCGCTCGGATCGGAGAGCCGGTACAGGTCGAAGTGGGCAACGGGAATACTGAGTTCATAATTCTGAACCAGCGTGAACGTCGGGCTGGGCACTTCGAGATCGGGATCATCGGCCAGGGCGCGTATGAATGCCCGGCTCAAACTCGATTTGCCGGCCCCGAGATCGCCGTCCAGCGCGACACAATCGCCGACCTGAAGTGCCAGCAACAGATCCTCGCCGAACAGTGCCGTGGCGGCATCATCGGCGAGGTGAACGACAAGCGTGGACGGCTCGGAGTTCATTCTGCGGCGGCGATCATCTGCGGTATGCTGGCATTGGGGATGCGGCAATGAACCGTGGTACCCTGACCTGGCTCGCTCTCGATCTTGACGTCTCCCTTGTGGAGATTGACGAAGCTCTGGACGATCGACAGACCAAGGCCCGGTCCGCTGCGCTTGCCACCCTTGGCGCTCGTCGAAAATCGATCGAAGGCCGAGGACAGGAGATCGGCGCTCATGCCGCAGCCACTGTCAGTCACCGAGAACGAGAAGTCGGTGCCGTCGCGCCAGCATTTCATGGAAACCACGCTGCCTTCGGGTGCGAAATTGACGGCGTTCGTCAGGATCTTGATGAGGATCTGCTTCAACCGCTGCCGGTCTGCGATCAGGTGGCCGAGCTGGGCAGGGGCAGCAATCTCCAGCGTCACGCTGCTCTCCTGGAGCCGATCGGTCATCTGCATGGAGACATCGTCGAGCAGGTCGCTCAGATCGATCTCTGAATAGTCGAGCTGCATGATCCCGGCATCCACGGTCGCGAGATCTAGGATGTCGTTGACGATGGTCAGGAGGACGGACGACGACGTCGAAATATGATCGATGTATTCGGCCTGCCGCTCGTTGAGCGGACCGATCGTCGGTGTCTTCAGAAGATCGGTGAAGCCGATGATGTTGGTGAGCGGCGAGCGAAGTTCGTAGGAGACGTGCTGGACGAAATCGTTCTTCAGCTCGTCGGCCTTCCGCAGCGCTTCATTCTTCTCCTTCAAGGCCCGTTCCGCCCGGACGCTGTCCGTCATGTTGACGAAGGTCAGCATGGTCTGTGCGTTGGGCAGTGGCGTCACGGCATAGTCGAGGACGAGGCCGGAATAGAGTTCGAGCGTCCCCTGGCTGGAAGGACGTTCGTCCTCGAAGCTGGTGATCATCTTGCCGTAGGCTTTCCAGCCGTCCGGCTTGTCATAGGACGGCGCACAGGCGGCTTCGAGCAGCCGGATATGCGTGCCGACCGCCGCCTGGGTCTCGGTGATGCCCCAGAGTGCCCGGAAGGCGGGGTTGGAGAGCTGAATCCGGCCATCGGGCCCGAAAACGGCAACACCCTCCGACAGATGGTCGATGGTTTCGCCCTGCACCTGGACCAGCGTATTGTAGCGGGTTTCCAGATTGAATTGTTCGGTCAGGTTTTCAAAGACCCAGGTCGCGCCGCCCTGCGGGTGAGCCGAGGCGATCACGCGCAGCGTCTGGCCGTTGGGCAGATGCCATAGGTCGGTCTGGGTTTCGAGCGCCCGATAGACAGAAAGGCAATTGTCCTTCCAGGCTTTCCAGCTCAGCTGCTCCGGCAGCTTGTGCGCGGCGCGCAAGCGGTCGAGCAGTTCGGCATGATCCGGTCGGCTTTCAAGGAACTTGGTCTCGAGACCCCATAGCTGGAGGAAAGCCTGATTGTAGAACTGCAGGCGGCGATCAGCGTCGAAGATCGCAACCGGGGTCGCGAGATGATCGAGCGTATCGGCATGGCTCTTGAGGGTCCGCGCAAGTTCCTCCCTGAGTGTCTCGGAGGAGGAGACGTCGATTGCCATGCCGCAGGAGCCGCCAGGCCCCCGCACATCGACGACGTCGAAGAAGGTGCGTGCGCCGCGGACGGCGGTCGAAACGGTATCGTGGAACGGTGATTCCGGCGTTGCGGAAGCCTTGATCTTCTCACGCGTCAGAGTGCCCAGGATCTCGCGTCCTTCCTGCACCGCCTGTTGCGGTGACGTGGATTCGACGGCATCGCTATAGGCCTGGTTCACCCAGACGAGACGCCCGTCGCCATCCCGCTGCCAGACCGGCTGTTCGATCGAATCGAGCAGCGATTCGAAGGTCGCGATCGAGCTTCGCAACCGGTTGCGTTCGATCTTGAGTTCAGCGAGTTCTGCACGCAGATTGTCCAGCGCCACGAAATGCGCATAGGCGCGGCCACCGTAGAGGTTGCCCTGAACCTCCAAAACGTCTCCGCGCTGGGTCTCGACCACGAGATCGAAAGTCTTGGCGTTCAGCCGGAGTGCCTCGATTGCGTGCTCCACCTCACTGGCGGAATGAGGCTTCAGCCAGCGTCCGAACGCCAGAAAGTCCGGATCCTGCTGGGGAGCACCCGTCTCCGCCGGGAGCTGTCCGAGAAGCTCGGCGCGGCCGTTGTGACCGTCCCAGATCACCGTGCGGCGATTCTTGTCGGCAATCAGCGTCTGATAGCGTGAGATCTTCTGCTGACTGTCCGAATAGGCGGAGCGCAGTTCGCGCACTTCGCCATCGAGTTTGTTGCGTTGACGCAAGAGAACAGCCGCGAAGATCAGGGCGGCCGAAACCGAACCGAGAAGCACCGCATATCCGGCGACGTCGATGCTGTTGAAGCCGCGCATGGCGGTCGTCGCCTGCGCATACGCAAGGCCCGGAGCAAACAGGCTCGCGAGCGCACTTCCGCAAGCCAGAACACGCCTTCTCAGCGCCAAGGCGGGACGATGGGACAGCTCGTGGAGCATCCCGTTTTTTCGCTCAGAAACTGGCCGCCAGAGGCTTGGAAAACCGGCCGTCATAGCCGTATCCCGCTGACGCGGGGCGCGTTGATTTACCGACATTCTCGGTCTGTCTCCGTCTTATTATGTGCCGCATCGTCGACAAGACATCCGTATCCGCGGACCGCTCGTGCAGTTCACGAATCAAGTTCTAAAACAATACCTTTGATGGGAAGGGTCGGGAAGGCCGGGCCCTAAAAAAGAAGGCGGCGCCTTTGTCAAGGCGCCGCCCACTAGATGTAGATATTATCCAGCTATATTTTAATAGCGGTAGTGCTCTGCCTTGAACGGACCCTGCGCCGTGACTCCGATATAGGCGGCCTGTTCGTCCGAGAGCGTCGTCAGCTTCACGCCGAGCTTTTCGAGGTGCAGGCGAGCGACCTTTTCGTCGAGGTGCTTCGGCAGGACGTAGACGCCCGGCTTGTACTCGTCGGTCTTGGCGAAGAGTTCGATCTGGCCGAGAACCTGGTTGGTGAACGACGCAGACATCACGAAGGACGGGTGACCCGTTGCATTTCCGAGGTTCAAGAGACGACCCTCAGACAGCAGGATCATGCGGTTGCCCTTCGGGAACTCGATCATGTCGACCTGCGGCTTGATGTTCGTCCAACGCAGGTTCTTCAGAGAAGCGACCTGAATTTCGTTGTCGAAGTGGCCGATATTGCCGACGATCGCCATGTCCTTCATCTCGCGCATATGCTCGATGCGGATGACGTCCTTGTTGCCGGTCGTGGTGATGAAGATGTCGGCCGAGGAGACCACGTCTTCCAGCGTGACCACTTCAAAGCCGTCCATGGCGGCCTGCAGGGCGCAGATCGGATCGACTTCCGTCACCTTGACGCGGGCGCCGGCGCCGCGCAGCGAGGCGGCCGAACCCTTGCCGACGTCGCCGTAACCGCAGACGACAGCGACCTTGCCGGCCATCATCACGTCGGTACCGCGGCGAATGCCGTCGACCAGCGATTCCTTGCAGCCATACTTGTTGTCGAACTTCGACTTGGTGACCGAGTCGTTGACGTTGATGGCCGGGAAGGGGAGGAGGCCCTTCTTGGCGAGTTCATAAAGGCGATGCACGCCGGTGGTGGTTTCTTCGGTGACACCCTTGATCGCATCGCGCTGCTTGGTGAACCAGCCAGGCGAAGCGGCGAGACGCTTCTTGATCTGCGCAACCAGGATTTCTTCTTCTTCCGACTGCGGATTGGAAAGAACGTCCTCGCCGGCTTCTGCGCGGGCGCCGAGCAGGATGTACATGGTGGCATCGCCGCCATCATCGAGGATCATGTTGGAGAAGCCGCCGTCGGTCCACTGGAAGATCTTGTCGGTGTATTCCCAGTAATCGGTGAGCGACTCGCCCTTGATCGCAAAGACCGGGATGCCGGCAGCGGCGATCGCTGCAGCGGCGTGGTCCTGGGTCGAGAAGATGTTGCAGGATGCCCAGCGGACATCGGCACCGAGCGCGACGAGCGTTTCGATCAGAACAGCGGTCTGGATCGTCATATGCAGCGAACCGGTGATCCGTGCACCCTTCAGCGGCTGGCTCGCGCCGAATTCTTCGCGGCAGGCCATCAGGCCCGGCATTTCGGTTTCAGCGATGCTGATTTCCTTGCGGCCGAAATCGGCAAGACCGATATCAGCGATCACATAGTCATGTTTGCTCATGGGATTCTCCGGCTGGATCCGACCCGATCCGCATCTCATGGCGGATGGATTAACTGGCTCTCCCGCAGATCTGGCTGCAGGGCTGGTCGTCTTCTAGCAGGGAACCGCATCAAACGCAATCTGACATAAAGAAGTCTTTATGTCTTTATGTCGCGATGCTTTACATCTCTTCACCAAAGCGGTCCGCGACCAGGGCGGCAAGTGCGTTCATGACGTCCTCGGCCTGACTGCCCGAAGCCGAGACGCAGATCGAGCACCCCGGGCTTGCCGCCAGCATCATCAAACCCATGATCGAGGTGCCGCCGACAGTCGTTCCATCCTTGGAGACGCTGACGCTCGCATCGAAGCCGCTGACGGTCTGTACGAATTTGGCGGAGGCGCGCGCATGCAGGCCACGCTTGTTGATGATCAAAAGATCGCGGGAGATCGGGTCGGCCATCGCAGTCATTTGCCACTCAATACGCGGCTTGCAACATTGATGTACTTGCGCCCAGCCTCGGAGGCCTCGACGAGGGCGCGATCCATGTCGTTGTCGCCGCGAACGCCGGCAAGCTTGATCAGCATCGGCAGATTGACCCCGGCGATCACTTCGATCCGGCCGGTGTTCATCACGGAGATCGCGAGGTTCGAGGGCGTACCACCGAACATGTCGGTGAGGATGATTACGCCATGGCCATCATCGGCACGTGACACGGCATCAAGAATGTCCTGACGACGCTGATCCATGTCATCTTCGGGGCCGATCGAGACGGTCTCGATGCATTTTTGTGGGCCTACGACGTGCTCCACCGCGTGGTGAAACTCTTCAGCCAGCTTGCCATGCGTGACAAGCACAAGTCCGATCATTCTCTACTGCCCCTTAGCGCAACTCTCGCCAAATAGCTCAAGATTGGCGTTTCGTCCATCAGTAGGACGCCATCTTGTCGATCAAAGCGGGAAGTGCAAGCCAAATCAGCGTGTAAATTGCCGGTTCGCTGCAAGGCTTCGAATACGCGCCAAGATCAGGCTGAGTGGAAAACGGCTCCACATCGGCACCCTGACGACCGGAAGGCTAAGTCCCGCGATAAGCTCGGCTTGCTCGTCGTCCGGCGGCAACCGATGTCTTTCATCCGCGCCGACCGGCAGCACAATATAGCTCAGTTCGGCGCGGTCCACATGATCGACGGAGACGATACCGCTGTATCGGAGTTCGATCAGACCGCGGATCGGTTCGGGGCAGGAGGCAAAGACCTGGCCGTTCTCCAGCGATATGATGACACGGTCATCCGAGATTAGCGCAGCCGGGATATTGGCGAGCCTGGCTTCTGCGAGGCAATCGAAAGCAAGGCTCGACTTGCCGCTGCCCGATGGCCCGACAAATGCCAAGCCGAGACCATCGACGCTGATCGCCGTCGCGTGGATGTTGTGGGTCTCGCCCGTCATGCCGCAGTTTCTACGGGCAGGGACAGGACGAAGCGGGCGCCGGTGATGCGGCCCGATGCCGGGTCCACGACGTTTTCGGCCCGCAGGGTGCCGCCATGGGCCTCGGCGATCTGTCGGCTGATCGAAAGTCCGAGACCGGAATTCTGGCCGAAGCTCTCGCCCTCTGGTCGGTCGGTATAGAAACGTTCGAAGATGCGGTCGATGTCCTCGGCCTGAATGCCGGGCCCGTTGTCCTCCACCTGGATCTGGCACCGCGTGCGATTGCGCGACAGCTTGACGAGGATCCGGCCGCTGTCTTCTGGCACGAAGGACCGTGCATTCTCGATCAGGTTGGTGACGATTTGTCCGAGACGCAGGTCGTGCCCGTGGACGACGAAATGCTGGTTCGATCCGGGTTTCTGATCGATCACGTAGTCGATCTGAACGGCCTTCTTGCCGCTGCGGATTTCCCTGGAGATGTCGACGAGGCTGGAAACGAGCACCCCGAGATCGACAGGCTTTGCGTCCGAGCGCGCCAGTTCCGCGTCGAGGCGTGAGGCGTCGGAGATGTCGCTGATCAGACGGTCGAGACGGCGGACATCGTGCTGGATGATATCCATAAGCCGCTGCCGGGACTGGTCTGTCTTGGCGAGCGGCAGGGTTTCGACGGCCGAACGCAGCGAGGTCAGCGGGTTCTTGAGCTCGTGGCTGACGTCGGCAGCGAAACTCTCGATCGCATCAATGCGATCGTAGAGCGCTGTCGTCATTTCGCGAAGCGCGATGGAAAGGTTGCCGATCTCGTCCTGTCGGATGGAGAAGTCGGGGATTTCCTCACGCTCCTTTGCGCCACGGCGAACACGGATGGCGGCTGCCGAGAGGCGGCGCAGCGGATTGGCGATGGTCGAGGACAAGAGCAGCGACACAACGATATTGACGAGGGTCGCAACCCCGAACACCCGCAGGATCGCGAGGCGTTCAGCATGGACGATCTTGTCGATGTCGCCTGCCTGGGTCGAAAGCAGCAGCACACCAAGTACGGCACGGGAGCGCTGTACCGGTACTGCGACAGACACGATGAGCTCCCCCTGGTCGGTCACGCGGACGACCGCACCGCGAACCCCGGTCAGCGCGTTCATGACCTCCGGATAGATCGAGCCGTCACCGCCAGGCGCTTCCCGATAGACCGGCAGATTGCCGGGCTGCAGGATCGTGTTGAAGAGGCGAGTGATCCAGTCGGTAAAGCTGGTGGAATCATTGTCGACCGGCGGCAGGTCGAAGCGCAGAACCTGGCCGCGCGAATAGAGATGCCGCGAATCAAGCAGCAGGTTGGCATCGGCGTCGAAGAGGCGGGCGCGGATGCGCGTCGGGGAGATCAAGCGCCGAAGAACCGGTGCCACGCGTTCCGGATTGATCGGAAACTCGAGATCTTCGTCGTTCGGAACCGGCGTGATGCTCTGTCCGGCCTGCAGTTCGAGCAGTTTCTCCGGATCGATCGTGATCGAGTTCGTATCGACAGAGGCAGATGCCGATACGGCCGCCGCGATGATCTCGCCCTGCGTCAGAAGGCTCTCGACGCGTGCATCGATCAGTCCCTCGCGGAACTGATTGAGATACATGATGCCGCCGACGAGCACGATGAGTGCGGCGAGATTGAAGAAGACGATCCGGCGCGTCAGGCTGGAAAACAGCGCGTGGCCGAAGATCCGGCGGATGAGCGTGAAGGGATGGCTGAACAGCCGACGCTGCTCGGAGCCGGAATCCGTCTCCTCCAGATGTCCCTCGTCAACCTGCTGGGTCAAACCTTTGCCTTTCGCCCGTCCTGTCAGCCTTCAAGGCTGCTACGGCGGGATCTTACGCTGCTTCGCGGAAGCGGTAGCCGACACCGTACAGCGTTTCAATCATGTCGAAGTCGGTATCGACCATCTTGAACTTCTTGCGCAGCCGCTTGATGTGGCTGTCGATCGTGCGGTCGTCAACATAGACCTGCTCGTCATAGGCCGCGTCCATCAAGGCGTCACGGCTCTTGACCACGCCGGGGCGCTGCGCTAGCGACTGCAGGATGAGGAATTCGGTCACGGTCAGCGTCACCGGATCACCCTTCCAGGTGCAGGTATGGCGTTCCTGGTCCATCACCAGCTGTCCGCGCTCCAGCGTGCGGGCCTGTTGCTCGGGGCTTCCCTTTGCAGGGCCGTTACCCGCAGCAAAGCTCTCGCGGCTTGCAGACCGTCGCAGGATCGCTTTCACGCGCTCCACCAGCAGGCGCTGCGAGAAGGGCTTGGTGATGAAATCATCAGCGCCCATCTTCAAGCCGAAGAGCTCGTCGATTTCCTCGTCCTTCGAGGTCAGGAAGATCACCGGGATATCGGACTTCTGGCGCAGGCGACGCAGCAGCTCCATGCCATCCATGCGCGGCATCTTGATGTCGAAGATGGCGAGCTGTGGCGGTCGGGCCAGAAGACCGTCAAGAGCCGAGGCGCCATCGGTGTAGGTTTCGACCTTATAACCTTCCGCTTCGAGTGCGATGGAAACCGAAGTCAGAATATTGCGGTCGTCATCCACGAGGGCGATCGTCTGCATAGGGTACGTCTCCGTCATCGTTGCGCTGCTCCTGGTCTGTCCAGCCCAGCTCTGGTTCCATGGCAGTGCGATATGGGGATAAAGGTGGAACAAATTGTGGCAGAGGGGAAGGGGCAGGGACAGCGGATTTCGTTTCGTCCGCCGTTTTCCGTCCATCGCGGCCCCCGATGATGGCGGAATGGAAGCGGAACTAAACGATTTAAAAAGAGTGTTTTTCGTTTTAAATCGATTAAATAATTGATATCATTATATTTTTTGCCCTGCTGCCTTGCATTTCACTGCTCTGCCGTTTAGGTTTCGCTCATTCAAAGTTCTGGCCCATGTGAGAGGAAAGCGGACCATGGAGGAATTCGGCGTGAGGAACCCGGCTGCGGGGATCTCGGAAATCGGCTTGGGGAAGGCTGCCAGCGTTCGCTACAACTTCCTGGAAGCGGCTCTTTATGAAGAGGCGATCCGTCGCGGCGAGGCGGAGCTGACAGCAGATGGTGCACTTCGTGCGCTGACCGGTCAGCACACCGGCCGTTCTGCCAAGGACAAGTTCGTCGTCCGCGACGGCAATACCGACGGCCAGATCTGGTGGGACAACAACAAGCCGATGTCGCCGGAACATTTCGCCGTGTTGCATCAGGACATGCTGGCCCATGCGGAAGGCCGCGATCTTTTCGTTCAGGACCTGATCGGCGGCGCCGACGCGGATAACGCCTTGCCAACGCGGGTAGTGACCGAATTCGCCTGGCACTCGCTCTTCATCCGCAATCTGCTGATTCGTCCCGAGCGTGACGCCTTGGAAGGTTTCCTGGCGAAGCTGACCATCATCGATCTGCCGAGCTTCCGCGCCGATCCGGCCCGCCATGGCTGCCGCACCGAAACCGTCATTGCCTGCGACCTGACCAATGGCATCGTCCTCATCGGCGGCACGTCCTACGCCGGCGAGATGAAGAAGTCGGTCTTCACGGTGCTGAACTACCTGCTGCCGTCGAAGGGCGTCATGCCGATGCATTGCTCGGCCAATGTCGGTCCCGATGGCGATGCGGCTGTGTTTTTCGGCCTGTCCGGTACCGGCAAGACGACGCTCTCGGCCGATCCAAAGCGCACACTGGTCGGTGACGATGAGCATGGCTGGGGCGAAAACGGCATCTTCAACTTCGAAGGTGGCTGCTACGCCAAGACCATCCGTCTCTCGGCCGAAGCCGAGCCGGAGATCTTCGCAACGACCAAGCGTTTCGGCACGGTGCTGGAAAACGTTATTCTCGACGAGAACCGCGTGCCCGACTTCAACGATGGTTCGCTCACGGAAAACACCCGTTGCGCCTATCCGCTGCATTTCATCCCGAATGCGTCGGAAACCGGAATCGCGCCGCATCCGAAGACGATCATCATGCTGACGGCGGATGCCTTCGGCGTGTTGCCGCCGATCGCGAAGCTCACGCCGGAACAGGCCATGTACCACTTCCTGTCCGGCTATACTGCAAAGGTAGCCGGCACTGAAAAGGGCGTGACCGAACCGGAAGCGACCTTCTCGACATGCTTTGGCGCACCCTTCATGCCGCGCCATCCGACCGAATATGGCAACCTGCTGCGTGATCTGATCGCCCGTCATCAAGTCGATTGCTGGCTGGTCAACACCGGCTGGACCGGAGGTGCCTACGGGATCGGTAATCGCATGCCGATCAAGGCGACGCGCGCGCTGCTGACCGCTGCACTAACCGGCGAATTGAAGAAGGTCGAGATGCGCACAGATGCGAACTTCGGTTTCGCGGTTCCGGTCGCCGTTGATGGCGTCGATACCAAGATCCTCGACCCGCGTTCGACTTGGGCCGATGGTGCGGCCTACGACGCGCAGGCCAAGAAGCTGGTCGGCATGTTCATCGACAACTTCGCCAAGTTCGAAGCTCATGTCGACGGCAAGGTTCGTGATGCGGCCCCGGGCATTCGCCTCGCGGCGGAATGAACGACTGAATTCCCGAAGATGAAGGAGGCCCGGTAGCTTTGCTGCCGGGCCTTTTCTGCTTGTGGCTTGCCTTTGCTGCGGTCACGGCCGATATGGAGGCCTGACCAAGAGACCGATGACATGGCAAGCGAACCACTCGAGATCAACAACCGCATCACGATAGCCGGCTGGGAGCTGACGGAGCAGTTCGTGCTGGCCGGGGGCCCGGGCGGTCAGAACGTCAACAAGGTTTCGACTGCGGTTCAGCTCTTCTTCAATCTGCTCGGATCTCCGGCGCTTAATGATCGCGTGAAGCAGAACGCCGCGAAGCTCGCCGGCAAACGCCTGTCCAAGGAAGGCGTGTTGATGATCGAGGCCAGCCGCTTCCGCAGCCAGGATCGCAATCGCGAAGATGCACGGGAACGGTTGAAGGAATTGCTCCTCGAGGCCGCCAAGCCGCCACCGCCCCCACGCAAGAAGACAAAGCCGACTAAAGGCTCCATCGAACGGCGCCTCAAGGCGAAATCCGGTCGCTCGGACGTGAAGAAGATGCGTGGCAAACCGGCGGGAGATTGAGCATGGCCGCAGCGAAAGCCGAGATCAGTCTTTCATCCGGTCTTCGGTACCTGCCTGGCCGGCTGGCGCGTGAGGAGCAGGAAAGCCTTGTCGAGATCATTCGCGGTGTCGTGACCGATGCACCGCTTTACGTGCCGGTCATGCCTGGCTCCGGCAGGCCCATGTCTGTCCGGATGACGAATTGCGGACCGCTCGGCTGGGTGACGGACAAGGAGCGCGGCTATCGTTATCAGGCAACCCACCCGATGACGGGCAAGCGATGGCCGGCAATTCCGGACGTTCTTCTTGATCTCTGGCGCGAGCTTTCAGGCTATCCGAAAGATCCGGAGGCCTGCCTCGTCAATTTCTATGCCGACGATGCCAAGATGGGCCTGCATCAGGACCGCGACGAATCGGAATTTGCCGCACCGGTGCTCTCGATCTCACTCGGCAATACCTGCCTGTTTCGCATCGGGGGATTGGCACGGACCGATCGCACCCAATCGCTGAAGCTGGAAAGCGGCGATGTTTTCTTGCTGGGAGGGGAGGGGCGCCTCTGCTTCCACGGGGTCGATCGAATCTATCCCGGGACCTCGACCCTTCTGAAATCGGGTGGGCGCATCAATCTGACCCTGCGCCGGGTCAATCCGTAGCCGGCGATCGATCGCCTACAGTTTTCTCAGCGCCACGGTTTCGACGAGGTGATTGTCACCCTTGCGCAGGATGAGATCGGCGCGTGGCCGGGTCGGCAGGATGTTTTCCCTGAGGTTCTTCAGGTTGATATTCGTCCAGAGGCCCTCGGCGATCTCCTTGGCCTCGTCCTCACTGATGGTAGCATAGCGATGGAAGTAGGAGTTAGGATCGCGGAACGCGGTCTGCCGCAGTTTCATGAAGCGGTCGACATACCAGCGGTGGGTCGCGTTCTCATCGGCGTCGATATAGATCGAGAAGTCGAAGAAGTCCGAGACCATCGGCACGATCTTGCCGTCGGCCGGAAGGTTGCGCGACTGAAGGACGTTGATGCCCTCGAAGATCAGGATATCCGGACGGTCGATCACCCGGTGCTCGTTCGGCAATACGTCATAGGTCAAGTGCGAATAGCTGGGCGCCTTGACATTCGGCAGTCCCGCCTTGATCGCCGACAGGAAGCGCAGGAGCGCACCGATGTCGTAGCTTTCCGGGAAGCCTTTGCGGTTCAGGATGCCGTTCTTCACCAGATGCGCGTTCGGATACAGGAAGCCGTCGGTCGTCACGAGGTCGACCTTCGGGCTGGATGGCCAACGCGCCAGAAGTTCTTTCAGAACACGCGCGGTCGTCGATTTGCCCACGGCAACGGATCCGGCAATGCCGATCACAAACGGCGTCTTGAAGACGTCGGAAAGGCTGAGGAAGCGGTTGCGCTGCTCGAACAACAGCTGCGAGGATTCTACATGTGAAGACAACAGGCGCGAGAGCGACAGATAGATCCGCCGGACTTCATTGAGATCGATCGGATCATCGATCGAGCGGAGCCGGTGAACCTCGTCAGCTGTCAGGGTCAGCGGCGTATCGGCGCGGAAATGCGCCCATTCTTCGGAATCGAAGAAGTGATAGGGGGAATAGCCGTTCGCCTGGAAATGGTCGAGGACGTCTGGCGTTTCGGGGTCCCGCATAGCTATCGTCATGGATCCTGCCGACTGGCCTTCTCGCTCAGGCCTGTCTGAGCAGTGCGGCGCTCAAGTTCCTGCATTACTGCTTGTAAAGGGATGTCCGCAATTTTCAATACGACCATCAGGTGATAAAGGAGGTCCGCGCTCTCGTAGACGAGGTTCTCGCGGTCTTGCCTGACCGCGGCCATCACAGCCTCGATCGCCTCTTCGCCGAGCTTTTTTGCAGCCTTGTCCTGGCCGCCTGCCACGAGTTTTGCCGTCCAGGATTGGCTTGGATCCGCCTGGGCCCGGCTATCTACAATGACTTCGAGATCGGCAAGGGTGAAACTGCTCATCACGGGTCCTTCCGCGTCAGTCGAGACGCATGGCGATGCCGGCTGCGGCCATATGGGCCTTCGCCTCTGCAATCGAATAGGTGCCGAAGTGGAAGATCGAGGCGGCAAGCACGGCGGTCGCATGCCCATCGCGAATACCCGCGACCAGATCGTCCAGATTGCCAACGCCGCCCGAGGCGATGACGGGGACGCGAACGCTGTCGGCGATCGTGCGGGTGAGGCCGATATCGTAGCCGCTCTTGGTGCCATCCCGGTCCATGGACGTGACCAGAAGTTCGCCGGCCCCGCGCTCGACCATCTTCACCGCGAATTCCACCGCATCGATCCCGGTCGGCTGGCGTCCGCCATGGGTGAAGATCTCCCAGCGATCCGTTTCGCCCGCAGCTGAAACCTTCTTCGCATCGATCGACACGACGATGCACTGGTTGCCGAACTTGTCGGCGGCTTCCGCGACAAAATCGGGGTTCTTCACCGCTGCCGAATTGATCGACACCTTGTCGGCGCCGCAAAGCAGCAGCTTGCGGATATCGGCAACGGCGCGAACGCCACCACCGACCGTCAGCGGCATGAAGCAATGATCGGCCGTCTGGGCGACCACGTCGAAGATCGTGTCACGATTGTCCGAGGATGCGGTGATGTCGAGGAAGCAGAGCTCGTCGGCGCCGGCTGCATCGTAGGCCTTGGCCGCCTCGACCGGATCACCGGCATCGATCAGATCGACGAAGTTGACGCCCTTGACGACGCGGCCGTCCTTGACGTCGAGGCAGGGGATCACGCGGGCCTTGAGTGTCATGGTCTTGTCCTCAGCCTCTCGCAGCCTTGATAAGCGCCAGCGCCTCTGCTGCGTCGATGCGCCCATCATAAAGCGCGCGCCCGGAAATCGCACCTTCGAGCTTCTTCGCATCAGGTTCAAGCATACGCTTGATATCTTCGATCGAGGCGAGACCGCCCGACGCAATCACCGGGATCGAAACGGCAGCGGCCAGCTCCAGCGTCGAGGCCCAGTTGATCCCGGTCAGGATCCCGTCGCGGTCGATGTCGGTATAGATGATCGCCGCGACACCGGCGCCTTCGAAGCGCTCTGCGAGTTCGATTACGCCGAGTTCGGAAGCTTCCGCCCAGCCCTCGACGGCAACCTTGCCGCCCTTGGCATCGATGCCGACGGCGACCTTGCCGGGGAAGCGCTTGCAGGCGTCGATGACAAGCGCCGGATCACGCACGGCAACCGTACCCAGGATCACCCTCGACAGCCCACGCGACAGCCAGCTCTCGATGTGGTCGAGCGTGCGGATGCCGCCGCCGAGCTGTACCGGGTTCTTCGTGGCCTTCAGGATTGCATCGACGGCAGCGCCATTGACGCTTTCACCGGCAAAGGCGCCGTTCAAGTCGACGACATGCAGCCATTCGAAGCCCTGGTCTTCGAAAGCGCGCGCCTGAGCGGCCGGATCGGGATTGTAAACGGTCGCCTGGTCCATATCACCAAGCTTGAGGCGTACGCACTGGCCGTCCTTGAGGTCGATGGCGGGAAAGAGGATCATGGGAGTATCCGTGCCCTTCAGGGCGTCCAGGTCAGAAAATTGGCGATCAGCTTCAGGCCGAGTGCCTGGCTCTTCTCGGGGTGGAATTGCGCACCCACCATGTTGTCGCGGCCGACAAAGGCCGTCATCGCGCCACCATATTCAGTCGTAGCGATGACATCCTCGCGCTTGCGCGCAGCGAGGTGATAGGAATGGACGAAATAGGCGTGCAGCCCGTCCGGTCCCGTCGGAATGCCCGAAAACAAGGGATGCGGTCGGTTGAGCGTCAGCGTGTTCCAGCCGATCTGGGGGATCTTGAGGGATGGATCGGACGGCGTCATTTCGACGACATCGCCTTCAATCCAGCCGAAGCCGTCGGTCACGGTCTTCTCGAGACCACGCGACGACATGAGCTGCATTCCGACGCAGATACCGAAAAAGGGACGCCCCTTGGTCTCAACCACTTCCGTGATCGCGTCATGCATGCCGGGAACGGCATCGAGCCCCTTGCGGCAGTCGGCATAGGCCCCGACACCCGGAAGCACGATTCGGTCGGCGATGGCGACACGGTCCGCCTTGTCGGTGAGTTCGATTTCGGCGTTAAGGCCGGCCTCGCGGGCGGCCCGTTCAAAGGCCTTGGTGGCCGAGCGCAGATTGCCCGAGCCGTAGTCGATGATAGCTACACGCATGTCTTCCAGTCCTTTCTGCTCGACGGTTCGGCTTCAACGTCCGAACCGGAGCAAGGTGGCAGTCTCACTCGGGAAACTGCCCCTTAAACCAGGGTGCCCTTGGTGGAGGGGATACGGTTTGCCTGCCGCGGATCAACTTCGGTTGCCGTCCGAAGCGCCCGCGCGACCGCCTTGAAGCAGGTCTCGGCGATATGATGGTTGTTCGCGCCGTAATGGTTCAGCACATGCAGCGTAATCCCGGCGTTCTGGGCAAGAGCCTGGAAGAATTCGCGCACCAGTTCGGTGTCAAAGGTGCCGATCTTTGGCGCGCTGAAAGCGACGTTCCAGACCAGGAACGGACGGCCGGAGACGTCGATGGCCGCCTTGGTCATCGTCTCGTCCATGGCAAGATCGATCGAGGCATAACGCGTGATACCCTTGCGGTCGCCAAGCGCCTTGGAAATCGCCTGGCCGAGCGCGATGCCCGTATCCTCGACGGTGTGGTGATCGTCGATATGCAGGTCGCCCTTCACATCGATGTTCATGTCGATCAGCGAGTGGCGGCAGAGCTGGTCGAGCATATGGTCGAAGAAGCCCACGCCCGTCGAAATCTTGCCCGTGCCGGTGCCGTCAATATGGACGGAAACCGAGACCGAGGTTTCGTTGGTTTTGCGGGAAACTTCGCCTTTACGCTCTGCCATTTGGCTGCTCCATGAGGATCTCGGCCCTCCCATAACAGCAGGGCGGTGAAATATCCAGAAGTTACATTGCGCTGCCGCAAGGCGGCGCTGGAGCTTTTGCCGCAGATTGCAATCGTTGAAAGCCCACTTACATAGGAACCGACAAACCGGGCCTCAAAGCCCGTTCCACAAGGCCCGCAGAGGCGGGTGACAGGTGATTGATGACAACGATTGTTACCGTACGCAAGGACGGCAAGGTGGTGATGGCCGGTGACGGACAGGTCAGCCTTGGCCAGACCGTGATGAAGGGCAATGCCCGCAAGGTCCGCCGCATCGGCAAGGGCGGCGATGTGATCGCAGGCTTTGCCGGCGCGACAGCCGATGCCTTTACGCTGCTCGATCGCCTCGAAAAGAAGCTCGAACAATATCCCGGCCAGCTGATGCGCGCAGCCGTCGAGCTCGCCAAGGACTGGCGCACTGACAAGTATCTGCGCAATCTCGAAGCCATGATGCTGGTGGCCGACAAGTCGATCACGCTCGCGATCACCGGCAATGGTGATGTGTTGGAACCCGAACACGGCACCATCGCCATCGGCTCCGGCGGCAACTTCGCCTATGCTGCTGCCCGCGCCCTCATGGATACAGAGCGCTCGGCGGAGGACATCGCCCGGCGCGCTCTGACCATCGCCGGCGAGATCTGCGTCTACACCAACAACAACATGGTGGTCGAAACCCTCGACGCCGACTGACGGCTGCCGATCGAATTCCACACCAAGAGACGATGCGCGGGTCCGCGGCATCGTGAGGAGCAACCCGAAATGACCAATTTCTCCCCGCGCGAGATCGTTTCCGAGCTCGACCGCCATATCATCGGCCAGCATGACGCCAAGCGCGCGGTCGCGATCGCCTTGCGCAACCGCTGGCGCCGCCAGCAGCTTTCGGAAGATCTGCGCGACGAGGTGATGCCGAAGAATATCCTGATGATCGGACCGACCGGCGTCGGCAAGACGGAAATCTCCCGCCGCCTGGCCAAGCTCGCCGGCGCGCCCTTCATCAAGGTGGAGGCGACAAAGTTCACCGAAGTCGGTTATGTCGGCCGCGATGTCGAGCAGATCATCCGCGATCTGGTCGAGATCGGCATCGCACTCATCCGCGACAAGAAGCGTCTGGAAGTGCAGGCCAAGGCGCATCAGCTGGCCGAAGAGCGCGTGCTCGATGCCCTTGTCGGCGCCACGGCATCTCCGGCTACACGGGACAGCTTCCGCAAGAAGCTCCGCAACGGCGAGCTCGATGACAAGGAAATCGATATCGAAGTGGCCGACAGCGGCTCCGGCGCGCCCGGCTTCGAAGTTCCCGGCATGCCCGGTGCCAACATCGGCATCCTCAACCTGTCGGAAATGTTCGGCAAGGCCATGGGTAACCGTACCAAGAAGGTCCGGACCACCGTCAAGGCATCCTATGCCGACCTGATCCGTGATGAATCGGACAAGCTCATCGACAATGAAGTCATCCAGCGGGAAGCGCTGCGTTCCGTCGAAAATGACGGCATCGTCTTCCTCGACGAGATCGACAAGATCGCCGCCCGCGAAGGTGCCATGGGCGCCGGTGTTTCGCGCGAAGGCGTGCAGCGTGACCTCCTGCCGCTGGTCGAAGGGACGACGGTCGCGACCAAATACGGTCCGGTGAAGACCGACCACATCCTCTTCATCGCGTCTGGCGCATTTCATGTGTCCAAGCCCTCCGACCTTCTGCCGGAGCTTCAGGGCCGCCTGCCGATCCGCGTCGAGCTGAAGCCACTGACCAAGGAAGATTTCCGCCGCATCCTGACAGAGACCGAAGCGAGCCTGATCCGCCAGTACAAGGCGCTGATGGCAACCGAGGAGCTCAATCTCGACTTCACCGAGGATGCGATCGATGCTCTCGCCGATGTCGCGGTTCAGCTCAACGAAACGGTTGAGAACATCGGTGCCCGTCGCCTGCAGACGGTGATGGAGCGGGTGCTCGACGAGATTTCCTTCCATGCACCGGACCGCGGTGGCTCGGAAGTGATGATCGACTCGGCTTATGTGCAGGAGCATGTCGGCGATCTCGCCGCCAACACGGACCTTAGCCGCTACATCCTGTGATCTTTGTGCATCTATGGGTCGCTTTCGCCCCCGGCGTGCCGGGAAAGTGAAAGCGGCCCATATCGACAATACAGGTGCCTCTTATGTAAGGAGGGCCGCAGTCGGACGCTGCCCGCGAATGCGCCGGCAATCCGTTCGAGGACAAATGTCCAGGGGCCGCGCATCGTGCTTACTATTGCCAGAAATCTCATCGTCGCCATTACGCTCGCCGGGCTTGTGCCCGCAGTGTCGCTTGCTGACGACAAGGTCCCCTCGGGAAATCGCAATGCCGAACAGCCGGCCATTCCCGGCGCCTCCGTGCGGCGTACCAAAGCGGGCAAGACCAGCTTCGATCTGAAATATGAAAAGGTCCGCGATCTCCTGAAGACGGACTCGAAGCTGGTGGGCAAGCTCAAGAAGACGGCCGCCGCCTATGGCATTGCGCCCATCCACATGGTGGGTGCCATCGTCGGCGAGCACACCTACAATGTCGACGCCTATGACAGCCTCCAGAGCTATTACGTGAAGGCCGCATCTTACGCCGGCAACAGCTTCCGATTCGGCTACAAGGACGAGAGCATTGCCGACTTCGTCGGCCGGCCGGAATTTGCCGAATGCAACGGCTATTCTGACTCCTACCGTCTCTGGACCTGCCGCGAAGATGTGTGGCAGGATCGCTTCCGCGGCAAATCCGTCGGCGGCAAGTCCTATCCGAACAATCGCTTCAGCGCCGTGTTCTTCCAGCCCTTCTATGCGGGTCAGACCTTTGGTCTGGGGCAGATCAATCCTTTGACGGCCCTCATGCTGTCGGATCTCGTGCATCAGAAGTCCGGCTATGCCCGGCTCGACGAGAACGACGCGGCGGGCGTCTACAAGGCGATCATGGATCCCGACATCTCGCTCGCCTTCATGGCAGCGGTCATCCGCAAGTCGATTGACGACTACAGACAGATTGCCGATGTCGATATCTCGGGGAACCCGGGTGTTACGGCGACGCTTTTCAACATTGGCGGCTCGCAGCAGCGGGCCCGTGCTCTGGCGGCAAAGCGGGCGAGCGGTGCGGCGAATTGGCCGGAAGAGAACTATTACGGCTGGCTGATCAATGATCGGCTGGACGAGTTGGAGTCCCTGCTCTAATTCCTCTAGGGGGGCTCCAACCCTTCGAGGGAGCATCACATGGACGCCAGTCTGCGCAAATCGACTTTCGAGCCGCCGGCGCCTGTGCCGCGGACGGTCCCGCCCAGCCGACTGGAAATCATCCGCACAGTGCTGAGGAACCCGCTCGAACTTTGGGGGCAGCCGTCCTACACCTGGCCCTGGATCGTCACTCGCTTTTTTGGCCAGACCACCATCATTGCCAATGACCCAGGTCTGATCCGCCACGTGCTCGTCGACAACGCCTCGAATTACGAGATGTCCGAGATCCGCCAGCTTGTCCTGCGCCCCATTCTGCGCGATGGCCTACTGACGGCCGAAGGTCCCGTGTGGAAACGCTCGCGCAAGGCCATGGCGCCGGTCTTCACTCCTCGCCATGCCCGCGGCTTCGCCCGCCAGATGCGCGAGCAGAGCGAACTTTTTCTTGAACGTTACGAAGCGGGGACCGAGGGCGTCGTCCGCGATATCGCCGTCGACATGACCGAACTGACTTATGCGATCCTTTCCGAAACTCTCTTCTCCGGCGGGATCGTCTCCGAACAGGGCGATTTCGCCAAGGATGTCGACGATCTCCTGCACAGCATGGGACGGATCGATCCGCTGGACTTGTTGAAAGCTCCGAGATGGATCCCGCGCCTGACCCGAATCCGGGGTCTCGGCGTCTTGCGCAAGTTCCGCGAACTCGTGCGACGGACGATGGATCACCGCCGGGCCATCATCAAGACGGATCGGGAGAACGCACCGGACGATTTCTTGACATTGCTTCTCGAGCTGGAAGGACCTGACGGTCTGACCTCGGAAGAGATCGAGGACAATATCCTGACCTTCATCGGGGCCGGGCACGAGACGACGGCGCGTGCCCTGGCCTGGACCTTGTATTGCGTGGCCCACTGTCCGGATGTCAGGGACGCAATGGAGCGGGAAATCGATGAGGTCATAGCGTCCGGCGCCGATCCGGTCGATTGGCTTGAGCAGATGCCGCATGTGCGAGCCTCTTTCGAAGAGGCGATGCGGCTCTATCCGCCGGCGCCCTCAATCAACCGCGATGCGATCGCCGACGATCGCTATACGGCGCCCAGTGGCGAGACCGTCGAGATTGCGAAGGGCGCCACTGTCCTTGTCATGCCCTGGACGCTGCATCGCCACGAGCTTTACTGGGACAAGCCACGGATCTTTGACCCCTCCCGCTTTCTGCCAGGGGAGCGCGAGAAGATCGGCCGCTTTCAGTATCTGCCATTTGGCGCCGGTCCACGCGTCTGCATCGGCGCCACCTTTGCGTTACAGGAAGCCGTGATCGCGCTCGCGGTGCTGATGCAGCGATATCGTTTCGCGACGACGCCGCAGACGAAACCCTGGCCGGTTCAGAAGCTTACCACCCAGCCAGCTGGCGGCCTGCCGATGCGGGTCACGCCGCGCAAGCCGTAATGCGGCGTGTTCCTGCCGCTCCCTCGCTGGAAATCGCACTAAGCCCTGTGCCATAAGGGATGCGTCGCCGTAGTGGCGGGGAAGATGGGGAAGACTGCGTGACATCCGATTACATGCTGGGCATCGATACCGGCGGCACCTACACGGACGCCGTGATCTACAGCGAGACGCATGGGATCGTCGCCAAGGCGAAGTCGCTCACCACCCGGCACGACCTGTCGATCGGCATTTCCGGCGCGCTCGAAAGCGTGCTCGCCGAATCAGCGATTGATCCCTCGGCGATCGGTCTCGTCTCGCTGTCGACGACGCTCGCGACCAATGCGCTGGTGGAAGGGCAGGGCGGCCGCGCCGGCCTGATCATGATCGGGTTCGGGCCAGACGATATGAAGCGCGATGGCCTGGCCGATGCGCTTGGCAATGATCCGGTCCTCTTCATTGCCGGCGGTCATGACGTTCATGGCACCGAGACACTTTTCGACCAGGCGGCGCTGGAAGCGGCACTGCCCGAGCTTTCGGCCAATGTCTCATCCTTCGCGATCGCCGGTTATTTTGCGGTTCGCAATCCGGCGCACGAGCAGCGGGCGCGCGAGATCATTCGCCGGCATTCCGGCCTGCCCGTCACCTGCAGCCACGAGCTTTCCTCCAAGCTCGGCGGGCCAAGACGGGCACTGACAACCCTTCTCAATGCCCGCCTGGTCTCGATGATCGACCGGTTGATCGGCTCTGCCGAGCGCTATCTCGGGGAGCGCGGCATTCATGCGCCACTGATGGTCGTGCGTGGTGACGGCGCGTTGATCTCGGCAGCCGAAGCTCGGTTGCGACCGATCGAGACCATTCTCTCCGGTCCCGCCGCGAGCCTCGTCGGCGCACGCCACCTGACCGGCCTCGATGATGCCGTCGTGTCCGATATCGGTGGCACGACGACCGACGTCGCCGTGATGGAGGCCGGTCAGCCGCGGCTTGATCAGGATGGCGCCGTCGTCGGCGGTTACCGAACTATGGTGGAAGCAGTCGCCATGCGCACCTTCGGCCTCGGTGGTGACTCGGAGGTGCGTTTCGACGATCGCGGCCTTGCGGCGAAGATCGACCTCGGCCCCCGTCGCCTTGTCCCGTTGAGCCTTGCAGCAGCCCTGCATGGAGCGTCCATCACTGACGTACTCGAGCGCCAGCTCCGCGCGCCACATCTCGGACGTCACGATGGGCGCTTCGCGGTCCGCACCGGCGTCCCGGATCATCTGGCGGCCGGTCTCCAGCCGCAGGAGGCAGCACTCTTTCAAAAGATCGGCAGCGTGCCGCTTCCCCTGGACCAGCTGATCAGCTTCACCCAGCAGAAGGCGACACTCGACCGTCTCGTCGCCCGTGGCCTCGTGCATCTGTGTGGGCTCACGCCATCCGACGCCATGCATGTCCTGAACCGCCAGGGCCAATGGGATCGCAAGGCGGCCGAACTCGGCATGGCGCTGGCGATCCGACAGAAGGATGGTTCTGGCCAGCCGATCGCGTCATCGCCGGAAGTGCTTGCCAAGTTGATCGTTGATCGCCTGACGCGCCAGTCGGCCGAAGTCATTCTCTCCGCAGCGCTTGCCGAAGATGGCCTTGCCGACATCGAGCCTGCGAAATCGGTGCTGATCGATCGCGCGCTCAAGCGACAGGGGGGTATCGCCCGCTTCAACCTCTCGCTCGACCGGCCATTGATCGGCCTCGGTGCCTCGGCCGGCGTCTACTACCCGGCGATCGCCGAGATGCTGGCTTCCGATGTCGCCGTGCCTGCGGATGCCGATGTGGCCAATGCCGTCGGCGCCGTCGTCGGGCAGGTGCGCAGCAGTGTTTCTGTCACTGTCGGATCGCCGGAGGAGGGGCTTTTCATGATCACCGGCGGCGGCGACAGCGAGCGGGCGACGGATGAGACCGTTGCTCTGGAAAGGGCGAGGACAAGGGCGACCGAACTCGCGCGTGCAAGGGCTGAAGCCAGTGGCGCCGTGGATGTCGTGCTGATCCTCCGGGAGGAGCTCGATGCGCCTGAGATCGAGGGACGCCGCAAGCTCGTGGAAGCGCGGATCACGGCGACGGCCTCGGGTCGCCCCAGGACTGCACGCGGCTGACTTTCGAATTTGGAAACAATATTTCGTATTTATGACGGATTGACTGCTAATCGGTTTCAGCCATGCTGCGTGCCAAAGCCAGTCCAGTAAGAGGAATGACGTCATGACATCTATTGAAGCTCACGGCCTTTCGATCGACAAGCGCCTCTACGATTTCATCGTGACCCAGGCGATCCCGGGAACGCAAGTCGAGGCCGATGCCTTCTTCGCCGGCTTCTCCCGGATCGTTCACGACTTGGCGCCGAAAAACCGCGCCTTGCTCGCCAAGCGGGATGACCTGCAGGCCCAGATTGACGCCTGGTATCGCGAGAACGGCGCGCCCGCCGATCTCGCCGCCTATGAAAGCTTCCTGCGTGAAATCGGCTATCTCCTGCCCGAGGGCCCCGACTTCAAGATCGAGACGGCCAATGTCGATCCGGAGATTTCGTCGATCGCCGGTCCGCAGCTCGTCGTGCCGGTCATGAACGCGCGTTATGCGCTGAACGCCGCCAATGCCCGCTGGGGTTCGCTTTACGACGCGCTTTACGGCACGGATGCGATTTCCGAGGCTGATGGCGCGGACAAGGGCAAGGGCTACAATCCGGTTCGCGGTGGCAAGGTCGTGGCGTGGGCGAAGTCCTTTCTCGACCGGAGCCTGCCGCTCGCCGGCGGCAGCTGGGCTGACGTTACAGGCTTCGACTTTGAAAACGGCGCGCTCTTCGTCGAGACCGCCAGCGGCCGGACAGGCCTTTCCAGTCCCGACCAATATGTCGGCTTCAAGCGTGAGAGCGAAAAGGCATACCGCCTCTATTTCCGCACCAATGGCCTGCACACCCTCGTCTTCGTCGATCCGGACAGCCTGATCGGCAAGGACGACCCCGCCGGCATCGCCGATGTCGGGCTTGAATCGGCACTCACCACCATCATGGACTGCGAGGATTCGGTCGCGGCCGTCGACGCCGAGGACAAGATCGCCGTCTATTCCAACTGGCTCGGCCTGATGAAGGGTGACCTGACGGAGGAAGTTACGAAGGGCGGCAAGACCTTCACCCGTTCCCTGAACAATGACCTCGAACTGACCGGCGTTGACGGCGGTGAGGTGACACTGCCGGGCCGATCCCTGATGCTCATCCGCAATGTCGGTCACCTCATGACCAATCCCGCGATCACCGACAGGGACGGCCATGAGGTGCCGGAAGGCATCCTGGATGCCGCGATCACCGCTCTCGTCGCGCTGCATGACATCGGCCCGAATGGCCGCCGGAAGAACTCCCGCGCAGGCTCGATGTATGTCGTGAAGCCGAAGATGCACGGTCCAGAAGAGGTCGCCTTCGCCTGCGAGATCTTCTCCCGCGTCGAAGAACTCGTCGGCATGGCTCCCAACACGATCAAGATGGGGATCATGGACGAGGAGCGCCGCACCACTGTCAATCTCAAGGAGTGCATTCGCGCGGCCCGAGACCGCGTCGTCTTCATCAACACCGGCTTCCTCGATCGCACGGGCGACGAAATTCACACTTCGATGGAAGCGGGCCCGATGATCCGCAAGGGCGACATGAAGCAGGCCGCCTGGATCGCAGCCTATGAAAACTGGAACGTCGATATTGGCCTTGAATGCGGCCTGTCCGGCCATGCCCAGATTGGCAAGGGCATGTGGGCCATGCCGGATCTGATGGCGGCCATGCTGGAGCAGAAGATTGCCCATCCGAAGGCCGGGGCCAACACGGCCTGGGTTCCGTCGCCGACGGCAGCAACACTGCACGCCACACACTATCACAGCGTCAATGTCGCGGGCGTTCAGGAAAGCCTGAAGTCCCGCTCGCGCGCCAAGCTGTCGGATATTCTGTCGGTTCCGGTCGCGACGCGTCCGAACTGGACCCCGGAAGAAATCCAGCGGGAACTCGACAACAATGCCCAGGGTATTCTCGGCTATGTCGTCCGCTGGATCGACCAGGGCGTCGGCTGCTCCAAGGTGCCGGACATCAACAATGTCGGTTTGATGGAGGATCGCGCCACGCTCCGCATCTCCGCCCAGCACATGGCAAACTGGCTGCATCACGGCGTGGTGACGGAAGAACAGGTCGTCGAGACGCTGAAGCGCATGGCGATGGTCGTCGACGACCAGAATGCCACTGACCCGGTCTATGTGCCGATGGCGAAGGATTACGACGGCTCGGTTGCCTTCCAGGCGGCGCTTGACCTCGTGCTGAAGGGCAGGGAGCAACCGAACGGCTACACCGAGCCGGTTCTCCATCGTCGTCGCATCGAACTGAAGGCACAGTCTGCGGCCTGACAGCCGGCCTTTGGCGAAACGAAAAGCCCCGCCGGATCGCTCCGGCGGGGCTTTTCGTATTCTGCGTTGGTGCAGCTTACTGCTGAACCACGACCTTGGAGTTCCGGCCCGGCTTGACGCGGTTGTAGAGGTCGATCACGTCCTGGTTCATCATGCGGATGCAGCCCGATGAAGCAGCCGTTCCGATCGATGCCCATTCCGGCGTGCCGTGCAGGCGGAACAGCGTGTCCTGTCCCTTCTCGTTGAAGAGATACATGGCGCGGGCGCCGAGCGGGTTGCGCAGGCCGGGTTCCATGCCCTTTTCGACATACTTGGCGACTTCGGGCTTCCGTTCCGCCATTTCCTTCGGCGGATGCCAGGTCGGCCAGGCCTGCTTCCAGGCGATATAGGCCTCACCCTGCCAAGCAAAACCCTGCTTGCCGACGCCGATCCCATAACGGACCGCTTTGCCGCGCGGCAGCACGTAATAGAGGAAGCGCTCGCGCGTGTTGACAACGACCGTGCCGGGTTTTTCCTTGGTCGCATAATCGACAATTTGTCGGTGAAACTTCTTGTCGACTTTCTGGATCGGAATCGCCGGCAGGGCATAACCTGCATCCGTTACCGAACCATAGGTGTCGCTGAAGATCTCGACCTTGGTGGTTTCGGCCACTTCGGCCTTGTCGCCGGTCGTCGTTGTGCAGCCCGCGAGGCCTAGGGACATAACCAGGCCAAGCGCGGTCAAGATGTTGCGGAAGCGCATGATAAAGCTCGTGGGTGATGGCTGAGAGACGGTCTTGTGACCATCTTTGATTATGGTTTATTTTGAATTAATCTCGGCGACGCAAGTGCCGTACTTCCGCCGAATGTCTTCGGCGCTGCAAAATGACTCCGCATTGCTTTTTTGCAACAGACTTGAGCGTGCGGAGCGGAGTTGTCCATGACCTTAGTCTCTGTCGCAGTAAACAATCCCTTAATCGACGGGCGGCAGTCGGATCGCGCCATGATGATTCGGCGTGGTGTCCAGATCCTTCTGGCGGAGATGCGTTTTGCCATCCTGCCGGAACTGACGCTCTCCAATGGACGTCGTGCTGACCTGATCGCCCTTTCAGACAAGGGCGAGATCTGGATCGTCGAGATCAAATCCTCGGTCGAGGACTTTCGCGTCGACCGGAAATGGCCGGATTATCGTCGCTACTGCGACCGATTGTTTTTTGCCACCCACGCCGGTGTGCCTCTCGAGATCTTCCCGGAAGACTGCGGCCTCTTTCTATCGGATGGGTATTCGGGCCACCTGTTGCGGGACGCTCCCGAGCACCGCCTTCCGCCTGCAACGCGGAAGTCGGTTACCCTCGATTTTTCGAGGACTGCCGCCCAGAGGCTCATGGCCGCGGAATGGGCGGCCCAGCTCAAGTCTGTCTGATTACTTCGGGGCGCGTTTGGCCAGTATGCGCTGCAGTGTCCGGCGATGCATGTTGAGGCGACGAGCTGTCTCGGAGACATTCCTCTCGCAGCTCTCATAGACGCGCTGGATATGCTCCCAGCGGATCCGGTCGGCCGACATCGGGTTTTCGGGGATCTCGGCCTTCTCGCCTGGTCGTTGGGTCAGTGCCAGATAGACATCGTCGGCGTCTGCGGGCTTCGCCAGATAGTCGAGCGCCCCGAGTTTGACCGCGGTAACGGCCGTGGCGATATTGCCATAACCTGTCAGCACGATGATCCGTGTGTCGGAACGGCGCTCCCGGATCGCCTCGATGACGTCGAGCCCGGTTCCGTCACCCAACCGCAGATCGACCACGGCATAGGCAGGTGCTGCTTCCTTGACTTTCGCCATGCCCTCAGCGACGGAGCCGGCGAGCTCCACCGTGAAGCCGCGGCTTTCCATGGCGCGCGCCAGACGACGCAGAAACGGCGCATCGTCATCGACGATCAGCAGCGAAGGGTCAGGGCCGAGATCGTGACTGCCCGCTGCTTGCGTGCCGGCGGCTGGTTTTGCGACCTGTGATGCTGCGTCTGCCATCTTCTCGTTCCTGCGACTGTTCCAAAAACTTCGCTGCCGACCTTATGCGTGCCAAGACCCTACAGGTAAAGTCATAACGACGTGTCCAATTCCATGTATTCACGGGGCCAAATCACCATGACGCGCGCCCCGGACCCTTCCGGGCTGCGATTTTCGAAGCGAAGGCTGGCTCCGGACCGTTCGAGCAGTGTCTTTGCGATAAACAGCCCAAGGCCGAGACCCCCGGCGCGCGTTTCATTCTGCCTGCTTGTAACATAGGGCTCGCCAATTCTTTGCAAGACCCCCGCGGAGAAACCGGCTCCGTCGTCTTCGATCGTGACGGTTACATCGGCGGCTGTATGCTCCACGCTGACCATGACTTTGGACCTGGCATAATCGACCGCATTCTCGAGCAGGTTGCCGAGACCATAGAGAATGGCGGGATTGCGGGTCCCGACCGGCTCGAGTGCCCGGTCGGACAGCTCGATCAGCTCAACCTTCACCCCGAATTCCCGATGCGGCGCAATGACCTCCTCCATCATCGAGGAGAGCGGCAGCTCGCGCATGTGGGCTTCGCCTTCCGTGGCGAGCGAGGTCAGGCGGCGCAGGATGTCGCGGCAGCGCTCGCTCTGGCTACGCAGCAGCTGCACATCCTCCCGGTAGCGCTCGTCCTGACCAAGGTCCCGCTCCATCTCCTTGGCTACCACGCTGATCGTTGCCAGCGGTGTACCCAGTTCATGCGCAGCCGCTGCTGCGAGACCATCGAGCTGATGCAAATGCTTTTCCCGCTGCAGGATGAGTTCGGTCGCGGTCAGGGCGTCGGCAAGCAGGGTCGCTTCCTGGGAGACGCGATAGGCATAAAAGGCGGCAAAGGCCGTCATCGAGACAATAGAGCTCCACATGCCGAGCTGCAGAAGCGGGTGCACCTCGAGCGTGCGACCCTCGAACCAGGGCAGGGGATAGGGTGTGAACGCAAGCAGGGTGATGAAGGCGAGCGCGGTTACAAAAAGCGCGATCGAATGGCGGCTCGGCTGCGACGCAAAGGAGATGATGACGGGAATGCAGATCAGCGGCGCGAACGGGTTGTTGAGCCCGCCGGTGATGAAGAGCAGCGCACCCATCTGGAAGAGATCGAGCGCAAGCACCGCAAAGGCTGCCGCCGGCTCCAGGCGGTAGGTGGGCGGGAAGGCCACCGACATCAACGAATTGGCCGCAGCCAGTGCGGCGATCAGCCCCAGACATGTCACGAGCGGCAGGGGAAATTCGAACCAGAGCGCCACGACCAGAATGGTCAGCAATTGCCCCGCCACGGCCACCCAGCGGAGCTTCACCAGGGTTTCGAGACGCAGGCGCCGGCTGCTCGGACCGAATTTGGCTGCCAGATCCATGGTCATCACTATTCCCTGTTCTGCCGCGCCATCAGGTTCCGCGGGGTTTCGCTCGTGTCGTGGGATCTGCCGCAGCAGGGTCCTCTGGCCAGGGATGCTTCGGATAGCGACCACGCATGTCGGCGCGCACATCCTTCCACGATCCGGTCCAGAACCCCGGAAGATCCCGTGTTGTCTGAATGGGTCGATGGGCGGGCGAGGTCAACTCCAGAAGCAGTGGCAATTTGCCGCCGCCGATCGTGGGGTGCGTCTTCAACCCGAAAAGCTCCTGCACCCGGATCTGCAGGACAGGCTCATCGCCCTCGTAGCGGATCGGATGGGATTGTCCGGTCGGCGCGGTGAAATGCGTCGGGACGAGCCGGTCGAGCTCCCGCTGCGATCCTCCAGGGACCAGCGCCATCAGTCCGTCATGCAGGCTGCCGGCACCGATCTCCTGAAAGCTCGTCACGCCCGACTGGAAGGGCACGAACCAGTCGTCCAGCCTCGCGATGAGACCGTTATCGCTGGTATCCGGCCATGGCTCGCCGAGGCTTCGGTAAAGAAAGCCGAGCCTCTGTCGCAACTGAGCCGCCGCCTTCGAGAAGGGCAGGGCGGCGACACCCAGAAGGCGGACCCCTTCGGCAAGTGCTCTGGCAGCATTGTCTCCCTTTGGCTTCGGCAGGGGTTGTTCGTCGAAGATGATCGCCCCCAACCGTGTCACCCGTCTCGCCCGCACCTGGCGGCTCGCCGTATCGAAGCCGCTTTCCTCCGACGTCGTGATAGCCTTGGGGAGAAGTGTCTCGATGTCGCCGTGTGAGGTTTCGGCTGCTGCGAGCACACGCCCCTGCGCCGCCTTGCCGGTCAGATCGGCGATGACAAGCAGCTCGGCACCCGCCAGGCGTTCCGATGCGGGGATCTCTGCTCCCCGGCCATTGGCCATGACGAACCGGCCGCGCCCACCCCTTTGGCGCGCGATCCTGTCCGGGAAGGCGTGGATGAGCAGGGCGCCGGCGGAAACAGGCGCTATATTGCCTTCCTCACGGTGATTGAGGCCGGACGACAGCCTCTGTGCGAGATTGCGGGCATTGCGGGCCCGCTCGCCGCGATCCCTGCGGAACTGCCTCAGCCGCTCATCGAGATCGAGATCATTGCCGCCCAGTCCCTGTTCGGTGAGGAGAACCGCCAACTCTGCGGCGGCTTGAGCTTCGCCATGTTCGGACGCGCCAAGCACCATGGCAGACAGCCGGGGTGGCAGTCCGAAATCCCGCATGCGTCGCCCCTTGGCGGTCAACTGCAGCTTTTCGTCGATCGCCCCGAGCCCGATCAGCAACTGGCGCGCCTCCTTGAGGGCAGCCTCAGGCGGCATGTCGATGAGAAGGAGCTGGCCTGGATCCGCAACCCCCCAATGGGCAAGATCCAGCGCAAGGCCGGAAAGGTCGCTCGACAGGATTTC